>NZ_MAYG01000001.1:2400000-2742027 GCF_001684965.1 Chryseobacterium arthrosphaerae
GACAACAACTTCAAAAAACTGAACAAAAGAGAATTGAAAACCATCCAGGGAGGAAATATTCCTGTAGTTCCTATTGGCTGCAACAGCTGGGATTTCAAAGCCAGATGCTGCAGGGAATGGGATTGGGAACATTCGGAAAACCCAACTTGTCTTTAGTCTATTTCTTTATACTTTGAACCACAGCAGCTCATTTCTGAGATCTAGGCTGGATTCAAAATTATTGACAAATAAAGCTCCGGTGCCTAATCCTTGCGGCATCGGATTTTTTTTGGTGAATGTATATTGTGCAATGGCATTCAGTCCTATATTACTCTCCAGTGCTGAAGTGATCCACCAGCCAATATTTTGTTCCTCAGCCATGGAGATCCATTCGTCAGAACCGGCAAAGCCTCCTACTAAAGCAGGTTTCAGAATAATATACTGAGGTTGTATTGTTTCGAGCAGTTTTTTCTTTTCTGCAGGATCTGTAATTCCTATCAGTTCTTCATCCAAAGCAATCGGCGTGGGTGTCTGAGCGCATAATTCTGCCATATCGTTCCAGTTTCCGGCTCTGACCGGCTGTTCAATAGAATGAATATTCAGATCCGCCAGCTGCTGCATAACAACCACCGCTTCCTCTTTACTGAATCCTCCATTGGCATCTACACGAAGTTCCAGCTGATCTTTGGAGAATTTCTCTCTCAGCTTCTGAAGAATCACATGCTCAGATTTCCAGTCGACCCCGATTTTCAGTTTAATACAGTGAAATCCTTTTTCCAGTTTATCCTGAATCTGTTCTTCCATATAGCCGACGTCTCCCATCCAGATCAGTCCGTTGATCATAATGGCCGATTTACCTTCCGTAAATTCACTGGGGAAATATAAATTCCCACCATATTTCAGATTCAGAACGGCCTGTTCGTAACCAAACCACAAAGACGGGAATTCTTTTAACTCCTCTTTTAAATAGGAAGGATCTTTTTCAATATTTTCACAAAGCCATTTCAGCTTTTCTTCATAATCCGGCCTGTCATCATAGCTTAAGCCTCTGAAGATCGCACATTCCCCTACTCCTTTTTTGCCGTTTTCAGCAATCTCCAGAATAAAGGTTTCCTTATCAAGCAAAACGCCTCGAGATGTTCCACTCGGGCGTTTGAATTCTAACAGATATTTTAAATAATTTGCTTCCATTTATTTTACACTGTCGATACGCATAAATTCTTCTGCCTTTTCTACCATATCAACACTTCCGCAGAAGAACGGAATTCTCTGATGAAGTTCTGTAGGCTCTACTTCCAGGATTCTTCTGAAACCGTCTGTGGCCTTTCCTCCGGCCTGTTCTGCAAGGAATGCCATTGGATTACATTCGTATAACAATCTTAATTTACCGTTCGGAGCCTGGGAATATGAAGGATAGATATAGATTCCTCCCTTCAGCATATTCCTGTGAAAATCGGCAACCAGAGAACCGATGTATCTTGAAGTATAAGGACGATCCCCTTCTTCCATCTGGCAATACTTAAGGTAATTTTTTACTCCCTGAGGAAATTTGATATAATTTCCTTCGTTGATGGAATAAATCTTACCTGTTTTTGGGAAGGTCATATTCGGGTGTGAAAGGTAATAAGTACCAAGAGAAGGATCCAGTGTAAATCCGTTTACTCCGTTTCCTGTAGTATATACGATCATTGTGGAAGATCCGTAAATAACATATCCTGCTGCAATCTGGTTGATCCCTTTTTGTAGGAAGTCTTCCAGTTTAACAGGAGTTCCCGGTTCAGTTACTCTTCTGTAAATAGAGAAAATAGTTCCTACGGAAACATTCACGTCGATATTGGAAGATCCGTCCAAAGGATCAATCAATACCACATATTTACTTAAATGACCATTTTCACCGCATTTGATATCGATAAAATCATCATTTTCTTCAGATGCAATACCACAAACAACCTCTCTTTGAGACAAAGCCGTAATAAAAATTTCATTAGCGATCACATCCAGTTTCTGCTGTTCCTCACCCTGAATATTCTGGTTTCCCGCAGCGCCTGTTATATCTACAATTCCTGCTTTATTTACTTCTCTGTTTACCACTTTAGAAGCCAGTCTTATTGCACTGAGAAGACGGGAAAATTCACCTGTGGAATACTGAAAATCGTCCTGCTTATCAATAAGAAACTCTCCTAAAGTCTGTAATGGCTGATTTGACATATTTTTCTTTTTACTTTTCCCCCAAATTTCGGAAAATTTATTGCATTAAGAAAATTTAATTACAAAACAGGTTACTCACTGTATTTCAGCGAAGTATCATTCAAACACAACATAATATTAAGCAGTTACATGCAATTCAACGTCCAGATTTGCTATTCCGGAGGCGCAAAAAAACCGGATTATTTCATGAATTGTTGATTTTAAGGAAATCTTAATTCTATCGGGCTGCCAGGCTATTTCATATCTCGTTGTAAATTTATAATTTTGACGTCCGTAAAAAACTCATGTAATTTTTTATCTAACAATTTTATTTTTAACAATTTAATGAAAATTTTCAAGTTTGGTGGAGCGTCTGTAAAAGACGCCGAGAGTGTGAAAAATGTGTCCATGGTTCTAAAAAGCCAGGGATTTGCCAAATGTTTGCTGGTGATTTCAGCAATGGGCAAGACGACAAATGAGTTGGAAAAAGTTGTAGAACTTTATTTCAAAAAAGATAACTATCAAGCTGAGATTGAAAAGATAAAACGAAAACACATTGAGATTGCGGAAGGTCTTTTTCCTGAGAATCATGCGGTTTTTGCTGAAATCAATCTCTTCTTTGATGATATCGATTCTTTTTTAAGAAGAAATAAATCTCCTAATTACGACTTCGTGTATGATCAGGTGGTGAGCTGCGGAGAAATGATTTCCACAAAAATTGTAAGCGAGTACCTGAATGAAATTCAGTTTACCAACCAGTGGCTGGATGCCAGGGATTATATCAAAACAGATAACTCATACAGGGAAGGTACGGTAGACTGGACGAGAACTGAAGAATTCATCAAAAATCTTAATCCGGAAATCTGCTATGTTACCCAGGGCTTCATTGGTTCTGATGACAATAATTTTACGGTAACATTAGGACGAGAGGGATCTGATTATTCTGCAGCTATTTTCGCGTATTGCCTGAATGCTGAAGCGATGACAATCTGGAAAGATGTACCCGGGGTGATGACAGGAGATCCGAGAAAATTTGAGGATGTATCCCTTCTTTCAAATATTTCTTATGAAGAGGCGATCGAAATGGCTTATTACGGAGCAAGTGTAATTCACCCGAAAACATTACAGCCTTTACAGCAAAAAAACATTCCTTTTTATGTAAAATCTTTCGTAGATCCTACCAAAGAAGGAACAAAAGTAGGTGCTTCAGACAAGAACCAACATGAGGAGTCTTATATTTTAAAAGAAAACCAGGCTTTACTGAAAATTTCCACAAGGGATTTCTCTTTCATTGCGGAAGATCATATGAGCTTGATTTTCGGGTATCTGTCTAAATATAAGATCAAGGTTTCCCTGATGCAGAACTCTGCTATATCACTGGCATTGTGCCTGGAAGATAAATTTAATCAACTTGAAGAACTTAATGAAGAGCTTCAAAAAATTTTTAAAACCGAAGCAATTAAAAATGTATCTTTATTCACAGTAAGAAATGCGAAGATGGATCACATTGACAGATTTTACCAGGAAAAAAATGTATTATTGGAACAAATTTCCAAGAATACACTTCAAATGGTAACACAATAATATTAATTGCGACTAAACACACATGAGTTTAATTTCGAAAAACGATCTGATCAAAGCTTCCGGCTTAAGTAAAATCGGGTTCCTCAAGAACCCGGTAGCATCTGCTGTGATGAGCATTGCTAAAATAAATGAAGTAAATAAATTATACGATAAATTAAAAGACAAGGAAGGCAAAGACTTTTTCGACTCATTTGTAAGAGAAAGAAACCTAAGCTATGTAGCTTTTGAAGAGGATCTGGCAAAAATTCCGAAAACAGGACCTTTTATTCTGGTTTCGAATCACCCGCTGGGTGCTATAGACGGAATTCTGATGTGCAAGATCTTGTCAGAGGTACGTCCGGATTTCAAGGTAATGGGAAATTTCCTTCTGGAAAAGATCAAACCTATGGAACCGTATGTAATCTCTGTAAACCCTTTTGAAAACAGAAAAGAAGCTTACAGCAGTTCTGCGGGAATGCGTGAAACCCTCAAGCATTTACAAAACGGAGGCTGTGTAGGTATATTTCCGGCGGGAGAAGTTTCCAACAAAAATAATCCTTACGGAGAAATCTTAGATAAAGAATGGGAAAAAACGGCACTTAAGCTGATCAGAATGGCTAAAGTGCCGGTAGTTCCCATGTATTTCCATGCCAAGAACAGCCGTCTATTTTACCAGGTTGCCAAGCTGCACCCGAACTTACAAACGCTGATGCTGCCTGCTGAAATGATGAATGACAGGGAAAAGCCAATCAGAATCAGAATCGGAAGACCTATCACGGTGAAAGCAATGGATGACATGGAAACGATTGAAGAACTGGGAGAGTTTCTGAAACGTAAGGTTTACATGATGAAATCTTATTATGAAAAAAGAAAATCCCTGGCCCAAAGCATCAATCTTCAGAATCTTTCTGTAAAATTTCCTTTGCTGAAAGAGGAAAATATCGTTCAGAACATTATTGATGAAACTCCGATTGAGGACATTATCAAAGATGTTGACAAACTTAGAGGTACTGACAAAATGCTGTTCAGTAACGGAAATTACGAAATCTACTTTACCACATACGAAGAAATTCCTTCTATCATGCGGGAAATCGGACGCCAGCGGGAACTGACCTTCCGTGCAGTGGGTGAAGGAAGTAATCTGCCGTTTGACCTGGATGAATATGATAAGCATTATCACCATCTTTTCCTTTGGGACAATGGTGAGAAGAAACTGGCCGGAGCCTACAGAATGGCACTGGGCAGAGAAGTCATGAAAAAATATGGCATCAAAGGCTTCTATACAAGTTCTTTATTTGAATTTGAGCAGGACATTCACCCTTTCTTCAAAAAAGTGATCGAAATGGGCCGTGCCTATATCTGTCAGGAGTATCAGCAGAAACCTCTTCCCCTTTTCCTTTTATGGAGAGGAATTGTGCATGTATGCCTGAGAAATCCTGATCATAAATTCCTGATGGGCGGTGTAAGTATCTCTAATAAGTTCTCTGAATTCTCAAAATCTCTGATGATCGAGTTTATGCGTTCGAATTATTTTGATTCTGCCGTTGCACAATATATTACGCCTAGAAATGAATACAAAGTAAAGCTTCGTGACCGGGATAAGAATATTTTCTTTGAAGAAATGGAATCTGACCTGAATAAGCTTGACAAAATCATCGATGACCTGGAACCTGAACTGAGACTTCCTGTTCTGATCAAAAAATACATCAAACAGAATGCGAAAGTAATCGCTTTCAACGTTGATCCTAACTTCAATGATGCGATTGACGGATTGATGTATATCCGTATCAGTGATCTTCCGGAAAACACGATCAAACCGGTATTGGAAGAAATGAGTGACCAGATCAGAAAGGAACAGGAAAATAATCCGTCTGATAATCAATAGTTTTTTTGGTTTCAATAAAAAAAGCATGATGAATACTTGCTTTGTATACTAAAACTTACTACTTTTGCAACACTTTAAAACAACGAAGTAAGTCAAACAACAATATAATGGTTTCTTAGCTCAGTTGGTAGAGCAATGGATTGAAAATCCATGTGTCCCTGGTTCGATTCCTGGAGAAACCACTTGAAGACCTCTGATTTTTCAGAGGTTTTTTTGTTTTTAACATCGGCTTCTCTTTCTAACTGATGCGATCTTTTTCTAACGCAGGACTTTTTATTCTTTATGTTATATTTTTAAGGGGCAAAGAATGCGGCTTTGTCGCTGAAGAAGCTTTATGGGATGAAGCAAAAAAAGTTGAGGACCGGCATAAAAACAGATGAAATAAATGCCTGACTTCAGAAAAGCGATCAGTATATCAAAATTTTTAGCCCTGTTAATCTTACATTTAGGAATAAAAGCAGATCTAAAGTAAAAAACATGTTTAAGAATCGAAAAAAATGTATTACTTTTGCATCACTTTAAAACAACGAAGTAAGTCAAACAATAACATAATGGTTTCTTAGCTCAGTTGGTAGAGCAATGGATTGAAAATCCATGTGTCCCTGGTTCGATTCCTGGAGAAACCACTTGAAAGCCTCTGATTTTTCAGAGGCTTTTCTTTTAGTATTATCTTATCGATATCGGGTGGGCTTATTTTCACCAAAAACAACTTATTGATAAACAATCAATTGAAATAAAGAATAAAAAAACCTAATTATTTTTAAAAAAACACCCGTAAAAACTTGTGTGATATTACAAAATGTTATACTTTTGCAACACTTTAAAACAACGAAGTAATAAACAACAACATAATGGTTTCTTAGCTCAGTTGGTAGAGCAATGGATTGAAAATCCATGTGTCCCTGGTTCGATTCCTGGAGAAACCACTTGAAAGCCTCTGATTTTTCAGAGGTTTTTTTGTTTTTAACCATAAGCTTCTCTTTTTTAACTGATGTGATATCTTCTGACGCAAAGATTTTTTATTCTTTATGTTATATTTTTAAGGGAGCAAAGAGTGCGGCTTTGTCGCTGAAGAAGCTTTTTTAGCTATAAATCAAAATGAAGCTGATTGGTCATACTCTGTTGCTGGAGAAATTGAAATTTCTTTAGATCTGGTTTATTGATTTAATATTGTTTTCCATTGTTGCAGAACATCTATAAACTCATGTACCGGCATATTAATAACAGGTTCATTCGGGAGCAAAGAATTTTCCAGATAAAAAGTTCTGGTATCAACATGAATATAACCACCGAGATCTTCAAATTTGAAAAATGTAAACCAGTTACCTGTCACATTAAATTCGCTAAGCGATTGCCAGTCCCAATAACCGCCTTCTTTTTCTATAAATGCCTCTCTAATCTCTATATTTTCCCAATTATTATTGAGGTAAACGAGTTCTACTAAGAATGGGGTTATTGCCGCCGGAGTTTTAAAATCGTTATTCAATAGGTTTTCCAAATTGGCGTAGTATGGATTATTGAAACTTATTTTATGATTGATCATGGAAAAATCAGTTAATTTCATATTGTTTGATCATTTTCTATTTATATTCATTTCGTGATGAGTAGAAGACCGGATTTTAGCACATTCTGACAGAAAAAACTAATATTTAATGATCTTTCTTAATGTCTGAATTTCTTCCATAGCCAGACGACTCTCATCATAATCGTAATCACCCCAGCAGATTCCTTTTAATTCCATTCCGGGTTTGTGAAATTCTTTTAAGTTTATCTTTATCTTCTCAATAATTTACAATGTGTAATAGTCAAGCAGATTTCCTTCATCATCATATTTGTAGACTTCCTGAGTGGTGGGTCCCACCGAATAGCATGAATAAATAAGAATTCCGGCTTCATTATACTCATTTTCCCAACCAATATGGCTTCCTGAATTATATTCTACTTCTGCTTTAACCACTCCGTCCGGATATTTTGTAAATATAACATAGCCGGTGTAAAGCTCGCCATTATGCATCGCCAGACAGCTCCCATCATAATCGTAATCACCCCAGCAGACATCTTTCAGTTCAATTCTGGGTTTGTGAAATTCTTTTAAGTTCATCTTTATCTCATCAGTAATTTACAGTGTGTAATAGTCAAGCAGATTTCCCTCATCATCGTAATTATAGACTTCCTGAGTGGTTGGTCCCACCGAATAGCATGAATAAATAAGAATTCCGGCTTCATTATACTCATTTTTCCATCCGATATGACTTCCGGAATTGTATTCCATTTCTGCATCAATGTTTCCATTCGGGAATTTATCCAATATCACATATCCTGTATACAAACGTCCGTTATACAAAACAAGACTGCTGCCGTCATGGTCATAATCGCCCCATTCAATATCTTCGAAATCTACTCTTTTTTTCTCCGGTTCTTTTAGGTTCATAGTATTTAAAATTGTGCTGAAAGTTTATTAAAACGGATTATAGCCCTGTTTCCGGAGATTAATCCTATGGTTTATAAATTCTGATAATGTATGACCTGACAGGTTCGAAATAAAAGGTATATTATAATCTTCACAAAACAGGTACGCTTGGCGCACTATAGGATCATCAGTCTCATCAAGATAAACAAATAAAAAAGACTCTTCATATGCCCAGCACTCAATTACATAGAAGGGACGATTAATCGCTTTATTGTTCTCCTGCATCCATTCTCTCGGATTCTCCTGAAGTTCATTAATATCAAGAATATTATGGCTCAGCACATGACATCTTTTTCCCGCCAGAAATAATAGCTCCCTTACTGCTTCAGGAAATGGCTTGCCATTATTATAGATCTCTTCATGGTTTTGAACTTCGGAAAAAGACATAGGTTCTATTCTTCCTTCGTATTCTTTATTTCCCGGATTTATTGCCGGATTATCCTTCAAATAGGTTAATATCTTAATTTCCATCATTTCTTTTTCTTACATGCTGATGAGTTATTTTTCAAATTCTCATGTTCCGTTTTCTTTCTTTAATCGTAGTCCTACAATTCCGAATCTTGCCTGTTCTTTGGGGAGATCAACCTGAAGGTAGGCCCTTTTTTACTTTTATCAAACAAAACTCTATGAAATGTATACTGTCCTGCGTAATTCTCATCACGGACCGCTTTCTTCACTCTTTTTAGATTCCGGGGATATTCTACCCTGCTGGTTTTTTTTTGTAACGGTAAAAGTTTTATAAATATATTGAATTCTGAAAGCAGACCTATAAACTCAATTTCAAAGAGGAGAATAATAGTAATTGATATGCATATCATAGGCTTCATGCTCCCAGTTTCCCTGAAGCATCTGGATTAAAGCATCTAAGATCCGAATTAAGTCCGCTGTTGGAAAAGGTTTGTTATAAAATATTTTAAAATCATTATCCATGGTTGGGATAGCCTGTAATTCTTCTAAAGAGATATAAGATTCTTTATGACATATGCTGTCTTTTACCTTTTGAAGAATCTGAACCATAGTCTGCTCTTCTGAAGAATCTGATATATATTCGTCCCAGAGAAATGCAAACCAACCTCCCATCTGGCCATTGATTACCATCAGATGATAGTCTGTAAGAATTTCTTTCTGAATGAAAATATACTGGTCTTTTTTAAACTCCTCATGAATATAATAAAGGGCTAATTCCATAAAAATATCTGATGTTATAAACCCTTTACCTTTATAGTCCATATTTTCTGTTGCCATCTTTGATCTGTTTGATTGTATTGATTGATGTTATAGTCTGTAATTAATATCCAGGTAAAGATTGGTGGAAGTCCAGCTTCCATTGAGCATTTGTATAAGTGCATCCATAATCTTAATGAGTTCAGATGTTGGAAACGGGTTTCTGCTATATAATCTTTCAAAATCAGGATCATCAGTAGGAATAGCCTTTAACTCTGTTAAGCTGATCATATCCCCTTTATTCATAAGTGAAGCTTTTACGTTTTGCAGTAACAGAATCATTGTCTGTTCATCAACGGTTCCCTCCAGTTCTTCATCCCATAACAATACCAAAAATCCTTTGTCATACCCCTTAATACTAGAATCCAAAGTATCAAGCAGCTCTGTTTTGTTGACAAACGTATACTGTGATTTCTTTAATTCTTCAGAAATATAATAAATTGCCAACTGCATAAATGATTCACTGATATAGAATCCTTTTTTATCCTTATAATCTATAAATGTTGTTGCCATATTTTTATTTGATTTATTAGCAGGCTCTTCCCGGGCAATGTTTACTTTAATGATCTTTTTCCATGACAGACGAAATCTCTCCATGCCCATGTGATCTCTTTGAAATCATTTGTTGGCAAAACAAAATCAGGTATTGAATTCTGATCATGATAAGCATCCTTATCAGTATAGATTTTTGTAACTGATGGAAATATTTCCACGAACTGCAGCCCATCTGTAGTAAACCTTATACTTCCATCTTGTGGATGCTCCTGGGCATACGTGATGGCTTCTACAAGCTCATCACTTTTTCTCATGGTACTGTATTCACTCATTAAATTACTCAGAATAAACTCATTAGATTTCATGAATTTATAATCTCTACCATGTATTTCCTGCACTCCAAAACTTATTTCATACTCTGCTATACTACTCATCCTATTAATTTTTTATCGTCATAATGTGTTTTAAAATATCAATCCCTGTAGAAGCTGGTTCTGCCCTCTTCACCTTCACCATTAACTACAAAATTTCTCCAAGCTATCACAATTTCTTTGAAATCTGCTGTAGGTAAAGTGTAATCTGCAATACCCGGATTTGAATCATATTTAGCAGAATCACGATAAATTTCAGTAGTAGAGTGTGTGATTTTAATAAGCTGCAACCCTTGTGTGGTATACAGTATTTCTCCTGGTGAGGGTGATTCCATTATACTATTAATCGCTCCTAATAAGTTATCGCAATTAACAATATTTCTAAAATCAGTAATAACTGAATCTAAAGAATAATTTATGGAACGTATGAATTTAAAATCCCGATCATGAATTTTTTTAACACCAAAACTTATTTTATAATCTGTTATAATACTCATCCTTTTATTTTTAATGCCATAATTTATTAACATTATATTTCTGATCAGAATTAAATACTATAACTTTATTTATAAAGCTAATATTATAATCATCCAGTATACTCATTTGTTCATTTAGGTCTGAAATTGAAATAATATTTTTCAGATAGCTATGTATCTTCTGTTTCCCGTTCCGGCAAGCTAATCAAAATAAGTCCAGTCAAGCTCCATCTGGTAGTCTTTGTGATCCCAGGTTTTTTCCAGCATCTGAATAAGAGCATCCATTACACGGATCAGTTCTGCTGTGGGAAATGTCTTCTTATCAAGAATATATTTTAAAGCAAGATCTTCAGTCGGAATCTTCATTAATTCTTCTACAGAAATAAGGCTTCCTTTTTTCTGCAATCCTGTTTTCACAGCATTCAGCAGCTGTATCATTAGCTGTTCATCAGCCGGCGATGCGATAGTATCAAATAATCCTACAGACATATAGCTCCGGCTGTATCCGTTGATGTGAAACTTCAAATCCACTACCAGATCTTCTTTACCAGGGAGAAGATATTCCGGTTTCTCAACCTCTTCCAAAATATAAAATAATACCAGCTGCATCATCGATTCGGATATCCAGAATCCTTTATCTTTTTCGTATTCTATTAATGTTTTCCCCATGGTCTATAGAGATGTTATTTTGATTTACAATGATTTAAGGCCAGTATTATCCTTATTTTCTGTTTCGGGAAATAACGGTAAAGCCTCACTATAGTAACTTTCAGGAAATTCTCCGGAAAATAGTCCTCCATTACCTTCTTCCATAACGTATACCTTACCGGATACATCATAATAATATGTATATGCAGCATCCCCGTAAGCATCATATTTTGTTTTAACAACACTGTCATTCTTCACCTCTCCGGTTTCCAAATCATAAGATCCAAAACAAATAGATTGCTCTGTAGACTGATGTACAATATTAAATGCAAATGATCGAAATTGAATCTCACGATCTTTATTATAACTGAGCATCTCTTCTTTAAGGTAATTCCCACGAGTTTCCTTTCTATGAATAATATTGACCAGGATTGGTAGTGGATATTGAGCAAAAATCTCTGCAGTGGGTTCATTTTCCTGATAATAAGTGACCTCAACAACTACTCCCCCAATATACTCTTCTCTGATCTTTGTTCGGCCATTGATCTTAATAATTTTCACAAATTCATTCGAAGCCAATGCTTCTTCTTTAGTGACAGGATCAAAATATTCGTTTTCGTAACTTATTACTGTGCTCATTTTCACGGGTTATTATTCTATTCATTTAATTTCTGATTACTCTATTTTCTGAATAAAGTCCTTTGATTTTTATTTCCGCTTACTTAATTACTTCATACAGTCAAATAATTAGTCTGTTGGTAGCAAATCAGCATTTTGATAATAAGGATTCTCTGATAAAAAGCCGGGAAAGAAAAACTCAATTTCACTATCTGTTATTAAATAGTCATTTTCTGCAACAAACGGCGACTCTGATCCCCGCATTGATGATAAATGGCCATCCGGATTATATATGAATTCAAATTTCTCCTGTTTTGATGCCGGATCATAATAGTATTTCCTGATCTCAAGGTGAGCTACCTCATCTACAATTTCATCTCTCCTTTCAAAGATAAGTAATCCGCCTCCGTTCAGTAACAAAGTGATCTGAAAATCTTCATATGCACCCGTTGTCAATAAAAACCTTTGAATTTCCTTTCTGTAAGCGCCAATCTGCTCTATGGTTCGTATTTCAAACCAATCCAGAACCGGATAGTGGTTCACAAGTTCAGAAAGGATCAGCTTCTCATCATCATCAGCCTTCAGATAATGAATAACATTGATCAGACTATTATCTTTATATTCTTCTTTCCTGAAAGTTCCGGCATTACCTGTAAAAACTTTATGAAAATGCAGACTTCTTTCTGCTTCATCAGAAGTAATGGCTTTTTCAAATTCATTCTCAAATGTTATATCTGCTGTCATTGTATATCATCGATTACAAAGGAAATGCCTGAAATAGCAAGTGTGATGGTTTCAATCTGATCAGATCACAATGGCCTTCCTCTCTTTTCCGTCCAAAATAGAGATTATAATTCTTCCGGCAAAATACAATCAGCTGTTCAGCCAGCTCAGGCATTCTGCGATCTGAACTTTACTGATAAAAACCTCAGCATTCACCTCCGGTTCCGGGGAAAGCTTCAACTCTACTTTCTGGCTTGTGTGCCTGATAATGTCCGTAACAGCTTCTTTATTGATGATAAACTTACGGTTTATCTTAAAGAAAACCTGTGGGTTTAATTTTTGAATAATATCTTTGATGGTATCATCGTAAATATAGGTCTGATGATCTTTCGTCGTTAAGAAAAGATATTTTCCGGATGCAAAAAAATAAGCGACATGATGTTCGTCTATTGATTTCAGCTTATTTCCTTCCCTTACCATAAAGCGTTTCATCATATCAGTATCTCCGGTTTGTAAACTGGAAATAGACTTCAGCGTCGGTTCCGGATCAAAATTATTCCTGATGGAGATAAATTTCTGCAAGGCCTTATGGAGATCTTCTTCTTCGAAAGGCTTCAGAAGATAGTCTATGGTAAAATGCCTGAAAACCCTCATCGCATATTCATCAAATGCAGTAATGAAAATAACAGGGGTAAAAAGTTCCACATGCTCAAAAATCTCAAGGCTCATCCCGTCTCCGAGATGGATATCCATAAAAATGAGATCTGCAGAATGGGTCTGAAAGAAATCAATTGCCTGTTTTTTTGAACGAAGAACGACTGTTTCAGTAACAGGAATGATGGTCTGCTTATCCAAAAGACCTTTCAGATAATTAACAGCCAGCAATTCATCTTCTATAATGGCAATTTTCATAACGGTTACAAAAGTACAAAAAAACCGCTAGAACGGTTAAGCTCCAGCGGTTTCAGGGGTGTTAATATGAAATATTATAAATTAGGATTGTTCTTCTTTGCACTCATAGGATATTCTATGGTATATCTCGGGTCATTCTGCTGAAGAATATAGTCCTGACCATTTACTGTGTGGGTAATCTTTTTCTGATCTGCTCTTCTCAGGTCAAACCAACGCTGTCCTTCCAGGGCAAACTCTCTGAATCTTTCGTCTAAAATAAAACTCATGAATTCTGCTGCATTCATTGGATTGACCTGATTCTGAACTGCAGTGTAGCCATCCGGAGTATATCTGTTTTTCAGAACGGTAAGGAGAGTCTGCTTGGCTTCGTCTAGCTTATTCTGTTTCAATAGAGCCTCAGACTTTATAAAATACATTTCTGATGTTCTGAAGGACACTCTGAAATCAGAACTTCCCCCTTTGATCACTTTGTATCTGCTGCCGTTCTTTTCGAAATAAAGCTTAAATCTTTTATCTGTAGCACTGTTATATTTTGAAAGCAGCTCTGCAGAAGCAAAGGATAAATTCTGTACAGAACTGTTAAAGGCATTATCCAAAGCCAGGATAGATTCCGGGGAAGTAAAATGATTCGGTGCCGTATTTACCGTATTCAGATTGCTGATTTCTCCTTTGATAGCTAATGCCTGCTGTGAATACCCCAAAGCCTGGTTCCAGTCTCCCTGATAAAGAGCCGTTCTTGCCTGAAGAGCCAGTAATGCTGCTTTTGAGAATCTGTAGTTAACTCCGGCAGTCTGTTTCTGTTCTACCATAAGCCCTTCTGCTTTTGACATATCAGCATGAATCTGATCATAAACAGCCTGTACTGTAGAAGGCTTCAGCACCTGCTCAAGATCAATATCCAGAGTGACAGGAACCCCTCTGTCTGTAGAAGCTGTAGCACTGTTGTAAGGTTTTGCGTACAGGTTCACCATATCAAAATAGGTATACGCACGCAATGCATAAGCTTCTGCCAGGATCTGCCTTTTTTCAGGAGATTCTGCCATGGTTTTACTTCCTTCATTGATGATCTGGTTCAGATAAAAAACCACAGAATAGAAACTTACCCATGGAAACTCGTTAGTTGCCTGGTCAGTATTCGAGTCTTTCCACATGGCAATCTCACGGTAAGAGATGAAATCACTGGTATTCTCATCAATATTCACCTCATCGGTACGAAGAGCAGAAAGGGATCTGTGAGAAGGATATTTTGAATAGGCTGAAGTCAGTACTTTTCTGTAATCCTCAACGGTCGTAGGAATTACTTTGCCTTCGGGCTGTATATCTAAAAATCTATCGCACGATACGCTTGTAAAACTGATTACTGCCAGTGCTATAAATGTTGTTATTTTTCTCATTTTTCAAGTTTTTTTAAAAAGAAACATTAAATCCTACGGTAATAGATTTGGTAATAGGCTGCGCATAAATGTTACCATAGGTTTCGGGATCAAAATATCCTTTATACCCGTTACTGAATACAAATAAGTTACGCCCCTCTACGCTCAGTCTCAGCGCACTGATTCCCATAGGAGCGGTGAACTCCTTAGGAAGGGTATATCCTAAACGGATACTGCTGATTCTGATATAACTGACCTCTTTAGCCCAAACATCCAGTAAGCTGTAGGCATTGGAACGGTTACCCGTAAACCATTTATTGGCCATCCATCCGTCTGGGTTAGCATCCATATCAGGACTCGTAATCCCCGGAAGTGAAGAACCTGCTTCATAAACATCTCTGGTATAATTTCTTCCTCTGTCGAATTCAGATCCACGGTAAGAAGGCGTTCTCATTACTGTCTGCTTCAGGTTGAAGGTAGCAGAAACCGTAAAATCGAAGTTATGGATCTTAAAGGTGTTGATGATCCCTCCTGTAAATTTAGGATCCCTGTCACCGATATAGGTAAACATACTTCTCAGCTCTGCATTTGATAATTTAGTATCAACCAGCTGTCCCGGTAAGAAATCTGCATAGACATCATAAAGTTTAAAGAAATCTGCTGCAGATATTTTTTCGTCTCCTTTCCAGAACAAAGGGTTTCCGTGCTCATCCATTCCTGCAGTTTTCAATGCAAAAACAGCATTTACGGGAAGACCTTCTCTGGAAGGAAGCAATGCATTGTCACGAGGCTGCTCGCTTAATACCCTGCTCTTATTGTGAGCGAAGTTGATTGTCGTCGTCCATTTGAAATTATCCCTGTTGATATTTCTGGTGGACAATGCCAGTTCAAAACCTTTGTTCGTTAAACTTCCCCAGTTCATCATTGTATATTCGAAACCGGTTTCCAGCGGTGTTTCTTTCATACTGATCATATCCGTTCCTTTTCTGCTGTAAATATCAGCGGTAAGGTTGATACGGTTCTGGAATAATCCCAAATCAATCCCGAAGTTGACGTTGGTTGTTTTTTCCCAACGAAGTTTATCATTCGGGGGGCTGATCACGTTGATGATTCCTTCTTTGGTCCCCGGAAGAATCGTAGCATCATTGTATTCCCCGATAAAGAAAGGTGAAGTATTACGGTCGATATTCCCCTGAAGACCATATGAAGCTCTCAGTCTAAGGTTAGAAACCGGTGTGATATTCTTCATAAAATTCTCCTTTGTTACCAGCCATGAACCTGAAACCGCCCAGATCGGAAGGTATTTATACTTTTTATTAACCCCGAACAGGTTGGTTCCGTCATATCTTACACTTCCGAAGAAGGTATACTTCTGATCATAAGTATAGGAAGCCGTCGCAAACATGGAAGCATAAGCATTCTCTACAGGCGGCATTTCACGGTATGTTTCATACTGTTTCATTGCTGCAAAACTTGAGGTCGGGAAAACAATTGCCGTAGCTCTTCTCGTCACCGGATCATAACCGAATGCTCTTGTAATTGTCGTATTATCGTTTGTTTTACGGAGCTCTGTTCCGGCCATCACATCAATTTCGTGTACTGAATTGATTTTTGTGCTGTATGTACCCTGTAACTTCCAGTTGTATTGGAAAAAGTCATTATCCCAATTCTGCTTTACCGCTCCGTCAGGTAAGAAATAACGGTATGCCCCATCTTTATAATAACGGGTACCTTCTCTCATCTTTCTGTTGAAATAGGTATTCTGAGCTGCGAATTTCTCCGTTTTGTTGGTATCATACTGAACTCCCAGCTGTGAAGTAAATCTCAGGCTTTTAGACACCTTATATTCAAGATCCAATATCGCTTTTAATGAATTGTTCTTCAGCGTATAGTTGGTATTTTCTCTTTCTTCAAGGAAATTGAAAGGAATATACCGGTCTTCAAAACCGTCAATATCTCTGTCATACCTGTAGCTGCCGTCCGGATTGTACGGCGACAGGTAAGGGTTGGCGTTTCTTGAATAGTTGACAGGACTGATATTGGCATCAGCATCCGTGATGAATGATTCACGTTCACTGTGGGTACCGAAAACAGAGATTCCTGCATTTAATTTATCGCTTAATTTGTAATTGTTTTTTAAGGTAAAGTTATAACGTTTAAAACCTGTTCCTATCGTTGTTCCTTCTTCATCATAATATCCCAGTGAGAAATAGTAATCTGAACGGTCGCTACCTCCTGAGATACTCAATCCGTACTGCTTATTGATCGCATTTCTGTACAATAGTTTACCCCAATCGGTATTGTTGTTTCTAAGACTGTTGATCTGTTGCAATGTCAAAGGATTCACTGCATCTAACCCTCCGGTTCTGAAAGCATCAAGCTGATTATTCTGAGTCAGAATCCTCATCACTTCACCTCTGTCATCACGGTAAGTAAGATCGGTTCGCCTGGCAAGCATTAATTCCAGATCTACCTTTTCAGAAGCATTCAACAGATTCAGTCTGCTGAAATCAGGACGGGCAGTTACAAAGGTATCCGCTGAAAAGTTCAGTTTCAGGCTTCCTTTTTTACCTTTCTTCGTCGTGATGGAAATGACCCCGTTGGCAGCTCTTGCTCCATAGATTGCTGTTGCAGCTGCATCTTTCAGAATGGTAATATCTTCAATATCATTAGGGTTCAGACCTGCGATAGAGAAGTTCTGAAGCTGGTCGATATTATCTTTATCCGTAAAATTAGGGACATCATTCCCTTCCAACGGAAGACCGTCGATCACCCATAGCGGATCCTGAGGACCGGAAAGAGAAGCCGTACCTCTGATTCTGATCTTCGCAGGACTTCCCGGAGCCCCTGTTTCCGGAGTAACTGCTACCCCGGCAATTTGTCCGGATAACATCTGATCAATACTTGCTACCCCGGCCTGGTTGATGCTTTCCATCTTAATCGTGGAAACCGCTGAGGTCTGCTTACGTTTTTCAATCTTCTGGTATCCTGTAATGATCACCTCCTGGATCTTATTTTTATCTGAAACCTCGGGAATCAGTCTCACCGTATAATTGGTACGGTCTTCATTGATCTGAATGATTCTGGATTCATATCCCGGGTAGCTCACCAGTATCGTTTTGATATCTGCCGGAATTTCCAGGATGAATTTTCCGTCTTTATCGGTTACCGTACCTACGGATACACTTTCAATAATTCCGGTAAGGTCGGTTTTGGTAGAAACAGACTGTGTTTCTATTTTTATAGATGCACCGGCAATGACACTGGAAGTATTTCCGTCTTCTATTTTCCCGGTGATGGTTTTCTTTTGCTGGGCTAGCGCAATATTAGCAGCCAAAAGAGGTAAAAGGATTAGAGTTTTTTTCATAGCTGTTTATTTGTTTAAAGCCTCTTCAATACGAATAATTAAATCTGTGTAATGTGCTCTTGAAGCATCATCTCCCTTGTATCGGGTTCTGTTCAGCAGGTCAAGTACTTTCTGAAGTTCTGCTCTCTTGTAGGTAGTTACTTCAGATACTCTTTTCATCGATGAATAATTAATATTCCTGATGTTTCTGTCTTCACCATGGAAATTGCAGATCATCGGTATATTCAATGTATTGTCTACTTTCAATCCTTTCACTGCTGTTTTTTCAAATAATTTATTGACAGAAACAATCAGGGCATCCACATAATTCTTCTGGGTCATCCTTTCAAGAATCGTCAACGTGCCTTTTTTACTGAAAATTGAATTTCTCAGCTGGTCAAATAAATTTTCTACTGTATAGATTTCTTCTTTTGATCCTGAAATTTCGTGTTTCAATTCATTCTCAAGCAATCTGAGAAGCCTGTCATCCATCAATAAAGCGTAGATATTCGCATACTGCATTCCTCTGGCTAAAGTATAGGGAGTCTGCTCGAACGGTCCCATCGGTGAGTTCTTAACAGCATACGTCTTTTCCGCAATGGGATTAAAGAATAGCCATTCCGGAAGGTTGATTGCATTTTTCACAAGGTAGTCAACAGCCCTTCTCTGGGTTTCGGCCGGTACTGCTTCATAGGCTTTTTTCTTACTTCCAAAATTGGTATTGTTCAGATAAATTCCACCCACATTGGCCATCACATGGCCTGTATACAAATCCCACTGTCCGATGACACCAAAATACAGTTTACCTGCATCCGTATAGCTTTTACCGTCTTCATAAGTCCATTGTAAAAGATTATTGACAACGACTTTCAGGTTTTTCAATCCGTATTCGCTGGCTTTCATGGCATCATCACCCAGGTCTTCAGATTGTGAACGGGGATCAATGGTTTCCAGATAGCTTTGCTGCTCACCGTAGAAATACAAAGGATCATCCTGATGCTTCTCAATTAAGTTTCTAAGGGCTTTTTTCTCAGAAAACTCATCCGGATACCAACGGTAACCCCACTCTATCGCATATTTATCATAAATTCCTATTTTGGGAGTGATGGCAGTAACCCCATCTTCCGGCTGAGCCACGTAATTGTAACGGGCATAATCCATGATGGAAGGAGCGGTCCCCCCCATCTTATCGGTAAACTCTTTTGAACGGAGTGATTCTACAGGAAATGCAAAGGAAGAGCCCATATTGTGCTTCAGTCCGAAGGTATGCCCTACCTCATGAGAGGAAACGAACCTGATCGCCTCTCCCATATATTCATCACTGAACTTATTTCCTCTCGCTTTAGGATCTATAGGACCGATCTGAATTCTCATCCATTCCTGAAGAGAAGTCATTACATTATGCCACCAGATAATATCCGCCTCAATGATCTCACCACTTCTCGGGTCTACCACAGAAGGCCCCATTGCATTTGACTTTGGGGAAGCTGCATAGGTGATCACCGAATATCTTACATCATCAATATCGAAGTCTTCATCTTTTTCATCAGGCATTTTAGCAATAACGGCATTTTTAAAACCTGCCTGTTCAAATGCTGCCTGCCAGTCATAAACGCCTGCTATGATTTTTTCACGCCATTGTTTTGGGGTTGCAGGATCAATATAATAAACGATCGGCTTTTTCGGTTCTACCAGCTCACCTCTCAGGTATTTTTCTTTGTCTTCCTCTTTAGGTTCCAGATTCCATCGGGTAATGAAGAATTTTTCATCCATTTTCTGCTGGCGATCATTGAATGCCCAGTGCTTTTCATTGAAAAAGCCGACTCTCTGATCAGAGATTCTTGGCTTCATAGGTGTTTTGGAAAGCAGTACAATATTAGTGGTTACTCCCAATGTTACCGGAAGGTCTACTCCCCCTTCATTCACAGAAGTGGTCAGCTGGGATTTCACAACAAGGTTCTGAGGAAACGTCTTCACACCTTCGATATATGAAAGGCTTGATTTCACAGATCCTCCAAGGCCTACATTGGCAAGAACATCATTAAAGCTTTTTTGATTCCCGTCAAAAACTTTGTTCACTTTAATGGCAACTGCGGTAGAATCATTGTTTTGAGCTTCAATATCAAAAACTTCAATCACAGATTCTGAAAAGTTGTCTTTTACAGATTTTGTAATCGCATCATTTTTAGGGGATGATACTTTGACATCTGATGTTTTAACCCAAATCTTTTTGGCCACATTGTCACGGTGAAAAGAAATGATCTTATTTTCATAATTCATCCCTTTGTTCAATCCCGCCTCATTCACCTGCATTGGTACCTGAGACAGCTTATTGACTACCAGAAACTGACGGTTCATCAAACTGTCCGGAATTTCAAAATAAACATCTGTTTTTACCTGGATCGTATTGAAAAGTCCCTTTTTATAAGTTCCTTTCTTGATCAGGTCTTCAATTTTTTTGGTCTTCTTTGATGATGAAACCTCAGTCTTATCAGTTTTGTCTTTATTGACCTTTACCGTATCTTTTTTCTGAGCCAATGCCATTGGTGAAGCTATAGCCAGTCCCAGATACAGTGCAAGTCTGTAATTCTTCATTAAAATAGTCCGATTCATTCCAAATAGTAAATATCTTAGTTTCAGCCGGCAAAGCTATAGGTAAAGAAATAATAAGGGGTATTGTTAGGGAGTGAGCGGTTGGTTTTCGGGAGTGAATGGATTTTTATTTTCACTTCAATAATGGTAAAAAACATACAAAATATTCACCATCTACAGATATATTAAGAGAATTAATCCTAAAATATTCATAAATTTGATTCAAATAGTCAATTCCGAACTTTTCTCCCTGTACCGACTCGGTCCTGGGTTGCCAGGTATTCTTTACCGTAATCCCGTCTTCATCTACGATAATGATGATTTCCAAAGGCTGATCAATGGTTGCAATATTGTGTTTGATGGCATTCTCCGTGACAACCTGAAGGGATAGATAAGGAATTCTTTTTTCTAAACTTTCTTCATGATTGATGATCAGTTCAAAACTCAGTTCTTCATCAAACCTGCTTTTCAAAAGTTCCATATATTTCCGGATAAAGCTGATCTCCTGTGAGACCGGAACAATATTCTCCTTTGGAGGTACGATCAGGTATCGGTAGATCTTGGAAAGATTCATGGTAAACTTCTGGGCATTCTCCTTATTGATCCCGATCAGCATGTACAATGAGTTCAGTGAGTTGAAAAGAAAATGGGGATTGATGTTATTTTTAAGCTGCTGCAGCTGGTTGATCACTTCCGCTTTGTGCATTTTCTCATTCTCTATCAGCAGCAGGTTTTTTTCAGACTGTATTTTTTCTTTCTCTTTATAGGCAATATTGGCGGATCTCTGGAAAAGAATAAATACTGTTACAATAAGAAACAGGGCCGCCAGGAAGATAAAGATGGTATAGGTTCTTACCTTATATACATTTTCATCAATAATAAAGTTGACATGATTTACAACCGTGTACCCCTCAAAGTTATCTGTTTTCAGCGGTTTTATAAATCGTGTCACCTCAACCCCCAGATATTCGGAAATTGCGGTTCCCTGTGTATACCCTGTCTGGGACCTGCTGCACAGGGTATCTTTAGGTTTGATATCTGTAAACTCCGTAATGTTTTTTCCCAGGTATTTCTTTTCTGGATGGGTAATGCAGATTCCTTCTTTAGTAAAGACATAAGCATACGTATTGGAGTTTTTATCTACATTGATGAAATACTGATGAAGATCATCGAGGCTTACCGCAGAACCATAATACAGCATATTTTTATCGGGCATTACCAGAGAATCATAGCTCATCCAGTATAAACTGTCTTTATGAGTGATCAGAAGGTCCCTGAAATAGCCTGACCCGCTGTTCTTAAGGGCAACCGTTTTTTCCCTGTTCTCATTATTTTTAAAAATATCAGACAGGGGGCTGTTGGTTTCAGATTTTCCGGTACTGTTACTGTCATAATAATACCAGCTGTAAGCCAGCAGATTCCTTTTTTTGTTCAGATCATTCAATACTGATGAATAGTCTTTATAGTTTTTCAGACCATCTTTACGGATCAGGGCACGAAGCAGGTACTGATAATCTTCAATATTCCTGAATTCATTTTCTATCGATTCATATTTACGGAAAAACGTTCTTCGTGCAAAATCTTCAGTATTTTTCCGGCTGTCACGGGTAATCAAAAAGCTCAGAACAGCAAATGCCACCACAGCGATCAGGCAGACGGACAGGGCAGTAATATAAACGGATTTTCGGGTAAGGGCGTGCTTAAAATTCAATTCTTCTACATTCTTGTTTTCTCCCCAAAGTATAACATCGTATTTTCACTTTGCGGAGCTTTTCTTCTACAGATAACTTATTAATTTGCAAAAATATAACAAAGTTTTCAGGACCGGAAAGTGAATTATTTATAAATTTAAATCATGCGGCAAAAGCCGCTTCAGAATGGGATAAGAAAAAGAAAAAAATAAGGAAAAAACAGGCTCTCTTTTCATCAGGACAGCCTGTTTATCATACTAGAGTTTATAATTATAACCAATCTGAACCATAAAAGGCAATTGCGGTTTGGTTTTGAAATCCTGTGAAACTATATTTCCCAATTTCAGATAGACTTCCTGATGGGGAAAAGAATATCCCCCTTGGATGCCATAATAGAAATTCCCTCCGGTAGCTGGCTCATACCAACCGTTTTTTACACCGGGAAATATTTCTTTATAACGGGCAGTATGTTCAAAATGGGAAACAATTGCCTTATCAAAGCCTGCTTCAATACCGATGAACCACTTCGGTCTGTAATACCCGATGGTTCCAGCCATATCTAATCCGAAATTGGCAATGACCACGTTCTCATTCCCGAATCGCCGGAAGATTCCCTGAACCCTGGCAGACAACTGAAAATCATTCACTTTTACCCAACGGATATTTGCTCCTGCTTTTACTTTAAAGTCGTCCAGTAATGTACCTCCTGCAGGCACAGAAAACTCAACTCCGGTAATCATAGGAAACCATGCTGTATTCAACCTGTATCCGTATCCGAGGCCAAAGATTACCCCGTATTCTGTACCGATATTGGCATTCAGGATGTGTTTTTCTTTATTGTTCAGCGCAGCCCAGTTTACTGTTTGTGATGGCAAAGAACCGGCTGCCAGTATTATAAATAAGAGTGATATTATATATTTTTTCATTGCATTAGTTTTTAAAGGCCGTCGACAAGTGTGATGATCTGAGGTTTTGTCTGGGTATTCCAGGCTTTAGAATTGGTAATGATCCCGTCATGTCCTACTCCGGAAATTTTCACCCTGGTTACTTTTTTAAAGCTTGCGGAAATTTTCTGGGCCCATGAATCCGGATAGGCTTTATTTTTTTCACTATAGAAAAATAGTACCGGACCATTATAATTCTGAACTCCTTTTGAGAAATCAAGGTTATATTTCTCTCCACTGTCCAAAAGCGCATCCATTACCACTGCTCCACTTCTCCAGCTTATCGCCGGATCGAAATCACCTTCTCCTGTAATACTGTTTTTTGAAGAAAGCATAGACATTTTATAATCCAGTATCTCATGCTGATCTTCTTTCCCGGAAATAAACTGATCCAGATAAGTGGCATCATTCAGAATTTCACTCCAGAGTTTAAATGATCTGGATTCTTTGATATAATCTTTCACATCATCCCAAACCAGTCCTCCAGGTTCGCAGACAATAAGCCCCTGTATATCGTTGGGATATTTCCCGGCATATCCTGAAGCCAGCATCCCTCCCCAGGAATGTCCCAAAAGAACCACTTTCTGATCTGGATTTTTACGATAATGCGCTATAACAGCATGCAGCTCGTCATACATCAGATCTGCAGCGCCTGCCCCTAAAGAGGTATAAGATTTTTTAGGAAAACGCTGAGAAAGACCGGAACCTCTCTGATCATAAAATACAACCCTGTAGCCTTTGTCAGCAAGATCCTTGCAAGGGAGCAGATAACGATAATCTCCTCCCGGACCACCATGTAAGGGAATAACAATTGTCCCGTTTTCGGGCCCAAATGCTTCTGCATGCAGTCTGGCACCATTTATTGAAATAGACGGAAGAGAAGGATCCTGGTCCACCGTTTTAGGAACGAGGTTTCCCGGTTCATCAATAGCCCTTCCATCTGTACAGGAAAACAGTAAAGTAAAAATGGTAAAAACAGCTAAAGCCGCATTTCTTTTTCTGAAAGCAATCATACTTTTGATTTTAAAAATTATGATGCAAAGATTCATTATACCTGAAAGCAAACCGCCCCATCAGGAAAGTTGAACCCACAAAAAAACAAAACACAACCCATTGATTATGTTACACATATGAAGAATGAAACCTTCTCCCTGAAAGATGAAACGCAAAATCAGACTTTCTGATATTCACTTGGAGTGGCTCCCGTATATTTTTTGAAATTTCTGTTGAATGATGTTTTAGAATTAAATCCACATTCAAAAGCAATGGACAGTAAGGTGAATTGCCTGCTTTCGGGTTTTGAAACCCTGTCTAAAAACTCTTCAATTCTTTTTTCATTGATAAGCTCATAGAAATTTTTGTTTTCTTTGGAATTGATTACCTGTGAAAGATAATTGGGATGAACTTCCAGCATTGCCGCCAGTTCATTCAGGGTAAGATTGGGATTAATAAAAGGCTTTTCAGCTGCCAAAAGACGTTTAAGACGATCATGGATTTCATCCAGATTTTCTTCCGTCAGCTTTGATTTTTGGTATTTCTTTTCAGCAGGCAGATTATGTTCCTGTGTTTTTTCAGTTTCAATAGCAGGACTTGCTATCATTTCATTCCCCACAAAACTTAATACCGGCTGATTGAAAACCTGGACCTGCTTGATTCCAAAATATCCAAGCCATACGATAAATACTGCTACAGCTCCGTAAATAATATTCACATTAACGAAAAGAACAAGTCCCCAGATGAGCGCAATCCAGATAATAAGATACAGCAGCCAGTTGAAGTTGATCTTTTCCGTATTGGAAAACTGCTGGACCATATTTTTCCTGAACCGGTACAAAGCAAGGAAAGACAGCAATACATAAGCAATCCCTGAAATATAAACGGCATACAGCCTGATCAGCAGCTCTGTTTCAAAGCCGCTTCCCTCATGCCTGAAGATTTCCACTCTTTTTTCAAAAGGAGCTGTGTAGAATGACAGAAACAACAGATTACAGATCAGAAAAGGAATAAAATGAAGCAAATATTTCCATGAAAAAGGTCCCTGAGAAGTTTGTTTTTTAACATATATATAGAGAAACGGGCCATATACAAGCGGCAGTGTAAAGCCAAGAAAAGCTAATGAGGGGTATTCTGTAAATTTACCGGTAAGAAACAAATAATAACTGGCCAGATTAAGTCCTATGGATGACAGCCACATGGCTAAAATAAGATCAGCTGCATTTTTATTTCTTTTTGTAATCAAAAGAAAAGAGAGAAAAAAAGCCAAGAAAACTCCGGACAGATAAAGCATATGAACTTTAATATTATTGTTAACTGATAATCAATGGTGTTGATAACAAAAGTAAATATAATTTTGCAGTAAAATTCCGGCATCGGCTATTAATTATATAATTACTGTCAGTCAACCTGTTTTTATTCTCATTTTTGAATGAGTTAACAGAAATTATCCGTTCATTTTTCAGCATAAAAGTGGAATGCTGTTTCTCTTTTACAGAGAATCAGGAGCGATCAGAGTACAATACGGAAATCTTAAAATTAGTTAATATCCTTATTCATCAGCAGATTCAGCATTTTATATTTTGAAAATTATTTATCTTCGCTTACAAATCTTATTTGAAAATGAAGAAGATCATCTCCGGGATATCTATTTTTTGCTCTATCGTTATCTCAGCACAAGAGACTAATATTCAGTTCCAGGAACTCCCATTCAAAGATATTATAGCCAAAGCTAAAAAAGAGAAGAAACTGGTTTTCATCGATGCTTACGCTGCATGGTGCGGTCCCTGCAAAATGATGGAGAAAAATGTTTTCACCCAGAAATCCGTGAGTGATTATTACAATACCAACTTCATCAATGCAAGATTTGACATGGAAAAGGGAGAAGGCAGGGATATTGCCGCAAAGTTTGGGGTACGTTCTTATCCTACTTACCTGTTCCTGAATGGTGAGGGAGAACTGGTGTCCCGAAATACCGGTTATATGGAAGAAAGTCTTTTTGTAGCCATGGCTCAGGATATCAATTCACCTGGGAATAAAAAAGGTTCCCTTAAAGAAAGGTTTACCAGTGGAGAGAAGGATCCTGAGTTTCTGATCAACATTATGAAGCTTAATTCCAGTACGGATTATGACTTCGCCAAAAAGGCTTCAGAAAGATATTTTGAAAATAAAAAGAAAACAGAAGAAATGACCAAGGATGAGATTGGTCTTCTGCTTTATTTTATCAAGTCATCTGAAGATGCCAATTATAATGTATTTGTTTCCAGAAAAGCAGAGATCATTAAATTTTTACCCGAAGAGACTTATAATGAATTTAACGCACAGCTTCGATTAGCAAAAGTTGTGGAACAGTCTATTGATGATAAAAACAAAAAGATCAATGATGATTATTTCATGAAAACAGCTGAGCCGTTAGTAGGAAAACAGGCCGCTATGGCAAAGCTCAATCAGACAAAGCTTAGCTACTATGAGCAAAATGCTAACTTCCCGGAATACGAAAAAGCAGCCTTAGAATATTATAAAAACTCTGATGCATTCGACCCTAATGAGCTTTTAAGAGCAGCATGGGTATTCGCAGATCATGTAAAAACCCCATCATCATTAAAAAAAGCAACGGAATGGGCTGAAAAATCTGTGATGAGAGGTGAAACATCAGAGAATACTTACATCCTGGCAAAACTTTACTACCTGACGGGAAATAAGGAAACAGCAAAAAATTACGCAGAAATGTCTAAAAACATGGCAGCCCAGGTAAGCAAAGATACCACACTGGCGGACGAATTATTAAAGCAAATAAAATAACAGATTGATGAAATACAGAGTATTAACGGGTGTTTTAGCTTTCCTTGCAATAGGGTCTCTAAAAGCACAGGAGCAGGAACAAAATGAAGATAAAAGCTTATATATAAAAGGTAATGCACTCTTTATTCCTATAGGTATTTTAAATGCGGGTATTGAAAAACAGATAAGTCCAAAATATACCATCCAGGGGGATGTTTTTATTTCGCCGTGGAAATCTTTTGCAGGACACGAACTGCAAATTTACTCGCTTTCTGTAGAGGGCAGATACTATTTTAAAGAAGCTTTTAAACATTGGTATATAGGTGCCAACATTGGTATTTCAGCCTATAATCTTCAAAAATGGAATTATTGGAATGATGGTACTTCGGAAAACTGGAATGGGGAAATTCTCGTTAATTCTAATCTATACCAAAAAGGATATTCTGTTACATTTGGAATCACCGGAGGATATCAATTTCAGTTGTCTGACCGCCTGAACCTGGACGTTTATGCTACCATAGGATCATCGCAAGGATTTTACAAAGGTTATGACCGATCAACAGGAAGGCGATATGATGCTGCAGAGAAATTTAATAAAAGTGGTGAAATCATTCCGTACAGAGGGGGCATTATGATTTCTTATAAACTTAAATAGTACAATGAAACCATTCGGAAAAAATCATATTATCATTTCAGTGATCACCTTTGTGATCCTTTTTTTAATGAATTATCTTGGAAATGACCTCCCGGATAAATTACAAAGGGCACTTCTGACGGCTTTTGCTGGTGTTGTAGGATTAACGATCGGACTCTTTATATTAAATAAGGGTAAAAATGACAAGAATCCGCCTCAGAATTTTGATTAAAACGTTCAAAGGTTGAAAGCTGAAGTTACTTCAGGCTTATTACACCAGGTATTTTTTTAAAGTATAAAACAGAGATAAAAGTCATTTTCTATGACTTATAACTTCCAACTTTTTTGAAGTTGGAAGTTTCTATTTCAGATTGATGTTAATTAATCTTCATAAACCACATATTTGGTTCTGATCTTTTCAAAGTTTTCAAGATCCTTTTTCCATGACGCTTTGATCTCCGGAATTGATTTTCCGGCAATGATCTGTTTTCTTAAATCATCAGTTCCGGATAAAGTATCAAACCACAGGTTTTTCAAAAAGAAATCCTGTTGCGGATTTTTGTAGTTTTTGTAGGCCTTGATGACCCACTCAAGGTTCAGTTCCCGTAGATCCTTTGGATAATCAGAAAGGTTTTCTCCGTAACATAATTTCCCATTCAGGAAAGGATCTTTGGCTCCATAACTTGGCTTGGGAGTAAACTGATAAGGCAAATTTCCGGTCCATGGGGAACCATATATCTGAAAAGGAAGATCTGTCCCTCTGCCCACAGAAACCTGAGTTCCCTCAAAAAAACATAAACTTGGGTACAGGTTGATCGCTTTATCATTAGGCAGATTAGGGGAAGGTTTATCCAATATCGGATAGCGCTGCTTTTTATGATAGTTCTTCATCGGAACCATCGTGTATTTGGCCTGTACACCATTTTTAAGCCACTTTTCACCGTTGACCATCTTTCCATATTCTCCTATTGTAAGCCCATACACTACAGGTACTTCATGCATGCCTACAAAGCTTGCCCATTTTTTTCTCAATACCGGGCCGTCAGTATATCCGTCATGTGGATTAGGACGGTCCAGCACAAGAACTTCAACGTTATTTTCAGCACCAGCTTCCATCAGGTAAGTCAGTGTGGAAATATAGGTATAGAATCTTACTCCTACGTCCTGAATATCGAAAACAACGATATCAATTCCGGCCAGCTGTTCCGGTTTTGGCTTCTTATTGCTTGCATATAAAGAAACAATGGGAATTCCTGTTTTCACATCAACTCCGTTTTTTACTTTTGCTCCCGCATCAGCATCGCCTCTGAAACCATGTTCCGGTGCAAAAATAGCTTTGATCCTGATTCCGTTCTTCACTAAAAAGTCCACCAAATGGGTTCTGTCACTCATCAAACCGGTCTGATTGGTGACAACTCCTATCGTTTTATTTTTTAATACCGGAAGATAAACCTCGGGCTGGTCTGCCCCCGTTTTAAAATCCGGTTGGGTTTGAATCTGAGAATAATATTGGTTGAATACTCCTAAAAAAATTAGGCAAATCAGAAGTAAATTTTTAATTTTGAAATCTAAATTCATAAGCTTGAAATTTCCTTTATATTTCTCTAGAAAAATAGCATTTTCCAAAGATAACAAAAATAACCTTTCAAGGGTTATCATCTTCATTGGCAGGCTTTCCGTAGCATTGGGAATCATCGTATCCCTGATTACCGTCGCCACAGGATTCGGTTCAAAAAAAGCTATCAAAGAGAGGCTGGCAGATTTCAGCGGACATATCACCGTAAGATCTACACGCTCAAATTCTTCTTACAATACCTCAGTACTTGATAAGCAAGGGCTGAATATCACCAAAATAAAAGAACTCCCGGATGTGGCAAGCACTCAGAAATATGTGACTGTTACAGGGGTTATGCGAAACGAACATAACTTTGCAGGAATTATTTTTAAAGGAATCGGGAAAGATTTTGACAGCTTAAGATTCAAAAAATTTCTTCTTTCAGGAACCACTCCAAAGGTAACGGAAAAAGGATTTAATAGTGATGTGGCCATTTCTCAGAAAATAGCCAACGATCTGCATCTTAAAATCAACGACAGTATTGTCACCGTATTTTTAAAAGCCGATCAGAAACCGCTTTACCGTAAGTTCCGGATTATAGGAATCTACAAAACCGACATTAAACTGATTGATGATCAATTTGTTATCGGAGGAATCAATCACGCCAGAAAAATTCAGGATATGAAACCTGATGAGATTGGCGGAATTGATATTTTCCTTACCAACGTTAATGATATTGATAAAGATTTCCCTGAAATAGAAAAACTGATCGGTTACAAGAACTATGCTGAAAAAGCAACGGAAAAATTTCCCCAGATCACAGACTGGATCAGTATTTTTGACACCAATATTGCCCTGATCATTATCATTATGCTGATTGTAGTGGTAATTAATATTATCATGGTTCTTCTGATCCTGATTATTGAAAGAACAAACTCTATTGGGCTTCTTAAAACTTTGGGAGCAAGCAATTCACAGATAAGAGCAACCTTCATCAATTATACCCTGATCATTATGATCCCGGGACTTTTATATGGAAATGCCATAGGACTTGGTCTGATTTTAATTCAGAAATTCTTCGGGATAATAAAACTGAACCCCGAGAACTACTATGTAAGTACCGTTCCGGTAGATCTTAACCCAATTGCCATTGTTTCCATTTCTGTAGGAATTCTGATTATCTCCGGGCTTGCCTTAATTATTCCGAGTTATCTGATCAGTAAAATTTCTCCTGTGAAGGCCATCAAATATAACTAATCCTTAAAGATAGAAAAGCTGCTTTATAAGCAGCTTTTCATTTATTTTCAATACCATCCGGAGTACGGATAATTTTAAAAGCGTTATCTTTGCACCGCTTATAAAACATTTATGAAATACGCAAAAAATATTCTTGAAACTATAGGTAATACACCGCTGGTAAAACTTAACAACGTATTGGGTGAAGATTTTCCAGCTTTAGTTTTAGCAAAAGTAGAGACATTCAATCCGGGAAATTCCGTGAAGGACAGAATGGCTCTTAAAATGATAGAAGATGCTGAAAAAGACGGCAGATTGAAACCAGGCGGAACCATCATTGAAGGAACTTCCGGAAATACCGGAATGGGATTGGCATTGGCTGCCATCATCAAAGGTTACAAATGTATCTTTGTAACGAATTCCAAGCAGTCCAAAGAAAAATGTGATATTCTTCGTGCCGTAGGTGCAGAAGTTATTGTTTGTCCTACAGATGTAAAGCCTACTGATCCGCGTTCTTATTATTCAGTATCCAAAAGACTGGCTAAAGAAACGGAAAACGGATGGTATGTTAACCAATATGACAACCTTTCCAACAGAGCTGCCCATTACGAATCTACAGCTCCGGAAATCTGGGAACAGACAGAAGGAAAACTTACCCACTTTGTTGTAGGAGCAGGAACGGGAGGAACCATTACAGGTTGTGGAACGTTCTTCAAAGAGAAAAATAAGGATATCAAGGTAATTGGTGTAGATACTTACGGGTCTATCCTGAAAGAATTCCATGAGACCGGGGAACTTCACTATGACCATGCTTACACGTATATCACAGAAGGAATCGGGGAAGATATTATTCCTGAGAACTATGATATGTCTGTGATTGATCACTTTGAAAAAGTAACGGATAAGGATGGCGCCATCTATGCAAGAAAGCTGGCGAAAGAAGAAGGTATTTTCTGCGGATATTCTGCAGGAAGCGCAATTGCTTCATTAGTACAGATGAAAGATCAGTTCACGAAAGATGACATCATCGTTGTTTTACTTCATGACCATGGCTCAAGATATGTAGGAAAAATCTACAATGATGAGTGGATGAAGGAAATGGGCTGGCTGGAAGAAAGCAAAGAAAACTAAAAAGGGAAACTGCAGATTTGCAGTAACAGATAAAAAAAGGAGCAAAATTTTGCTCCTTTTTTATTATTTATATCCTGATATTTTCCTTACAGATTTTCTTAAGGAGATGATACTCTTTCTCACTCATTGATTTCCTGGGAAACATATAGCTGTATTTACCTTCTATGGAAATGAATTCATTATTGCTGTCGAAGTACCCAAAATCTTTCCATTCGCTGGTTTCTTTTTCACCATCAATATTGACTGTGAAAAAATTTTGGTCAAATCTGATTTCATATACTTTGCATTTTTCAAGCAGATTCAGGTAGCCGTTTACCTGTTTTTTCCATCTTGAAACCTTATTAACGCTTACTGAAAGAAAAACAGCACACAGCAGAAAGATAAAGCTCAGAAAATATAAGATTCCCTTGCTGTCTTTACTCAGACTGTCTTTAAAAAGAAATACAAGCGCTAGGATAAGAGCAGCGAGAATAGTTGTAACTGTTTTGCTTTTAGTCGTTGGTGAAAAAAGCAGGCTGCCCTGATTACCGCTAAAATAAATATCTTCAAAAATCTTTCTGTCCGGTTTCAATGTGATCACCCTTTCCTCACTCATAATGACTTGCTTTAAAAAGCTACAAAACTACATTAAATATCTTCATATTTGTCACTTATTGCAGAAAGTTTATTCATCAGTTCCCGGTTTCTTCTGTTTAAGGCATCCAGTTTTTTCAGCATATTATGAATCACTTCCAGACCGGGAAGATTGATTTCAAGATCATAGTGCCAGTTGGCAAACTTCTCCAGATCCGGCAGGTCTTCATACATCAGATAATGGACATTATCTTCAACCTGAATATTCAGCAGACCGTAATCTACAAGGTCATCAAAAAAAGTGATTTCTATATTATAAATCTTTACGAGTTCTTCCCGTGATATTCTTTCACTCATCGCTTAGGAATTTTTTAGTTGTTCAAAAAGTTCTTTCTGCTTTTCTGTAAGGTTGGTAGGCAGTTTCACTTCATAGGTTACAAAAAGATCTCCGTATTCGCCTTCTTTTTTGTAGACAGGGAATCCTTTTCCTTTCAGTCTTACGGTAAGCCCCGTCTGGGTTTCCGGTTTTACTTTAAGGTTTACACTTCCTTCCAAAGTATTCACTTTTACTTCACCTCCGAGAACGGCCGTGTAGAGATCGATCTTAATTTTAGTTTTAAGATCATCACCTACTCTTTCGAAATCCGGATCAACGGGGATATTGAAAGTAATATATAAATCTCCGGCCGGACCTCCGTTTACTCCCGGATTTCCATATCCTTTCAATTTGATCTGCTGTCCGTCATAGACGCCTGCGGGAATAGTAATTCTTACCTTTTTTCCATTGATCTCAAAGGTTTGCGGATGACTTTTTGCAGCATCTCTTAAGTTAAGATTCAGTTCTGCCTGTATATCCTGCCCTTTGAATTTTCCTGAAGCTCTTCCTCTTGAACTTCTGCCGAAGCCTCCTCCTGCGCCACCGAACATATCCTGGAAAAAGTCTGAGAAGTCTTCACCTTCTCCAAAATCAGCTCCGGAGAAACCTCCGCCTCCGTAACTATGCTGCTGTTGCTGATACTGGCGTTGCTGTTGCTGGGCTTTTTCGTATTCTTCACCATGTTTCCAGTGTTCTCCGTATTTATCATATTTTGCCCGGTTTTCCGGATTGCTCAGGACTTCATTGGCTTCATTCAGCTCTTTGAATTTCTTTTCAGCTTCTTTATCATTGGGATTAAGGTCCGGATGATGTTTTCTGGCCAGTTTTCGATAAGCCTTTTTGATATCATCCTGTGTTGCATTCTTGTCTACACCTAAAATTTTATAGTAATCTATATAAGCCATAGAAACGATCTTTACCCAAATTTATGAAATTTAGGTCTGAAAATTGTATAACGAAATGTTAAAAATAAACCTATCTTTGATAAAAAAGCACCACATGAAAGAGGTCCTAAAGAACTATTCCGGAATTATATTTTTACTATTGGGAATCACTATTGGAAGCATTATAGGAATTGTAGCTCCGGGTTTTGTAGAATACATCAAGCCTTTAGGAGATATTTTCCTCAATCTTCTTTTTGTGAGTGTAGTGCCCCTTGTATTTTTTGCGGTGTCCAATTCTATTGCATCATTGGAACAGCAGTCTAAATTCGGAAGGATTATTCTTGTGATGGCCCTTACTTTTCTGTTCTTTATTTTGACAGCAGCTATTTTTACAATATGTGCCGTTTATCTTTTTCCGGTTTCGGGAGTTACCGGAAGTTCTCAGATTATGAATGAAGCGGCAGATAATGAGACCTGGGGAAACCGGATTGTAAGTTTCTTTACTGTGGGAGAATTCACAGAGCTTTTCTCAAGAAGAAATATGCTTGCATTGCTGGTATTTGCTTTCCTCACAGGATTTGCTGCCAGAAAAACAGGAGAACAGGGCAAACCGTTCAGGGTTTTTATTGCTTCAGGATATGAGGTGATGAAAGAACTTCTTTTGTTGGTTATGAAGCTTGCCCCGGTAGGACTGGGAGCTTACTTTGCCTATCAGGTAGCTACACTTGGACCACAGCTTTTTGGATTTTATGCTAAACCTTTAGGGCTATATTATATTGCAGGAATTGTTTATTTTCTTGTATTCTTTTCTATTTATGCATTTATGGCAAATGGGCAGAAAGGAGTGAAAAGTTTCTGGACCAATGCCATCTATCCCACCCTTACAGCGATCAGTACCTGCAGCAGTTTTGCCACAATGCCTGCCAACTTACAGGCGGCATCCAAAATCGGGATTCCCAATTCAATTGCCAATCTGGTGATTCCTATCGGTACGACACTGCATAAAAACGGATCTTCAATGTCATCCATTATCAAGATTTATGTAGCATTTCTGATCATAGGGAAAGATTTCTTTGATCCTGCGAATCTGCTTTTAGCATTGGGAATTACAGTATTCGTAAGTATTGTTGCGGGAGGTATCCCCAATGGCGGATATATTGGTGAAATGCTGATGATATCGGTTTACAAATTACCACAGGAGGCTATTCCGGCGGTAATGATCATCGGAACGCTGGTAGATCCTCTGGCAACTGTTCTGAATGCCGTAGGAGATATTGTCGCAGCCATGTTTGTTAACCGGTTTGTGAAAGTCTCCTCTTAATTTTTTTAAAAATTCATGAACTCATTTTTTAAAAGTATCGGTTTATATGACAGCCTTACTATTGAAATCAATATCCAAAAGGAAGAACTGATTCGTAGACTAGGAAAAGAGAGATCAGAAAAGGAAAATATGACTTTGAAAGAGAATTGACTCACATCACCCAGAAGTACACTCCTTCTTTGTCTGCTATTAAAGTATAAATTTTATTCACTACGCTTTACAGGTTCCAGATGCTCATATTCTTCGGGCGTGAAAAGTCTGTATTGTACTTTAAAGGTTTTTCCAAGAGGTGTTTCAAGAGAGAAACCGCCCGGACCGAATCCGTCAGTAACATCCAGGGTGAAGTGTGAGTATTTCCAGTATTCAAAAAGATCACGGTCTATCCAGAATTCATAGCCGTTGATTGTTCCGATCATTGCATCATTCATTCTTGGAAAGAAGCCGCCTTTTTCAAAACATTGGGGCTGTGTTCCTTCGCAGCAGCCTCCTGCCTGATAAAACATCAAAGGGCCATATTGCTCTTCGAGCTGCCTGATCACTTCAAGTGCTTTCTCTGTTGCTGAAAGTCTTGATATTCCTGTTTCCATTTTCTTATTTTTTCAATTCACTTAAAAAGGTGCGCGTGTAAAAAAGTCCGGCAAAATCTTTGCCGAACCTTTCAACTCTTATCATGTCTAATTTGAGTTGGTAATATCCACTATGATTATATTAATGTCACTAAGTCCGGGATAAGGATTCTGTTTATAAACTCTGAGGTTGGCTGATACTATGACCAAAGTAACTTCCAGACTTTTCTGCGTGAGGGATAGTAAGGGCGGCGAGGAACGAGCCGGTGCGGAATGCAATAGAGCACCGAAACGAAGTGCAGCCCTGAATAGCCCGACCGCTGCCCCGGAAAAAGCCAGGGCAACGGGCACGCTCTAAAATTAATATTAAAAGAAGCCTAATTTGTTTTTATTATAGGAGATCAGCATATTTTTGGTCTGACGGTAATGATCAAGCATCATTTTATGGTTTTCTCTTCCGATCCCCGACTGTTTGTATCCACCGAAAGGTGCTCCGGCCGGATAAGAATGGTATTGGTTGACCCAAACTCTTCCCGCCTCTATCTGACGTGGAATATTGTACAGCTGATGGGCATCTCTCGTCCATACTCCTGCTCCCAAGCCATACATCGTATCGTTGGCGATTTTCACTGCTTCCTCCTCATCTTTAAAGGTGGTAAATGCGAGTACAGGACCGAAAATTTCTTCCTGGAAAATTCTCATTCTGTTATTGCCTTTGAAAATAGTAGGCTGAATGTAAAATCCGTCTTCCAGATCTTCTCCCAAATGGTTGACATCACCACCTACCAGCACTTCAGCTCCTTCATCAATTCCCAGCTGGATATAGGAAAGAATTTTGTCCTTTTGAATTTTAGAGGCCTGAGCTCCCATCATTACAGTTTTATCCAAAGGATTTCCTACTTTGATGGCTTTTACTCTTTCGATTACTTTTTCAATAAAAGCATCGGCTATGCCTTCCTGAACCAGCAGCCTTGAAGGGCATGTACAAATCTCTCCCTGATTAAGAGCAAAAAGAACGGCTCCTTCAATGGCTTTATCTAAAAATTCATCGTCTGCATCCATCACTGAATTGAAGAAAACATTCGGCGATTTTCCTCCTAATTCCAATGTCACCGGAATAATATTTTCAGTGGCATACTGCATTACAAGTCGTCCTGTAGCTGTAGATCCGGTAAATGCAGCCTTAGCTACCTTAGGATTTGTTACTAATGCTCTTCCCAGCTCAGCACCGAAACCATTGACAATATTGATGACACCTGCAGGTAATAAATCCCCGATCAGCTCCATCAGAATCATAATGGAAACAGGGGTACTTTCTGCCGGCTTCAATACGACACAGTTTCCTGCTGCCAGTGCCGGAGCCAGTTTCCAGACCGCCATCAGGATCGGAAAATTCCACGGGATGATCTGGGCAATGACCCCAAGAGGTTCATGCACGATCAGTGATACGGTATCCTTGTCCAACTCGTTATGAGAACCTTCATCTGCACGGATTACCGAGGCAAAGTATCTGAAATGATCAATGGCCAACGGTAAATCGGCTGCCAATGTTTCTCTGACCGCTTTCCCATTGTCTATGGTTTCTACTGTCGCCAGATATTCAAGGTTCTGCTCTATTCTGTCTGCAATTTTATTCAGGATAATACTTCTCTCTGTGGATGAAGTATTTTTCCAGGTTTGAAAAGCTTTTGCTGCAGCGTCTACAGCCAGTTCCAAATCTTCTTTGGATGAATGGGCTACCTGGGTAAAATTCTTCCCGTCTACCGGAGAGACAACATCAAAATACTGTCCTTTAACAGGGGGTGTAAATTTTCCGTCAATATAATTATCATATCTGCTTTTGAACTCTGGTCTTTGTAAAAGAGTTGTTGATCTGGGTTCTGTAAGAGTGCTCATATCTGTATTATTTTAATTTTTTGAATAATGCCAATTTACAGGTCCGGAAAAAAAAAGCATAGCACAATCGTATAAAAAAAGTGCAGAATACTACAGAGTTGAATTTTATAATTTTATTAACAGCAACGTAGAGCCAAATTTTATATATTTGAGATACTTCCCTATCAAAAAAAGCCAGAAATGAACAACAATAGTAAGATTTTATTAAATACTCCCGAATTACGTAAGGAAAACCAACTATTGAGCCTTGTTGAAAACCAGACAAAATTCAATCTGAATAATTGTGAGTTCAGTATTTATGAAACGCATAAGGCTGCTTTTGGGGTAAAACTTCATTTTGAAAATATAGCATTCACAGCAATGCTGCGGGGCAAAAAACATATGAAACTGGATAATAAAACCGGTTATTTTGATTATTTTCCGGGAGAAAGTATTCTGGTGGCTCCGGGGGAAACAATGGTGATCGATTTTCCGGAAGCAGACAATACGCCTACACAATGTATTTCTTTGAGCCTTAATCCTGATTTTATAGAGAATTCTCTCAATTATTTAAATTATAATCTTCCTAAAGTGGATGAGTCTTCCCAATGGAATATCCAGCTGGATGAATATTTTCTTTTTAATAATCAGGCATTGGCTTCTGCTACCAATAATATCATGAGAATTGCTATGGATGATAATTCCCAGAAGGACATCATGGCTGATTTTGCCCTGAAAGAACTTCTGATCAGACTGATGCAGACCCAGGCCAGAAGTATGGTTGAAAAGAATATTGTAAAAAATAGATCAAGAATAGGGTTTGTGGTAGATTATATCAAAAGAAACCTGCACCAGAAGCTTTCCATAGACAGTATTGCAAAACTCGCGTATGTGAGTAAATCTAATTTCTTTAAAATGTTTAAAGATGAGTTCGGGACTTCTCCCAACGACTTTATTCTGCAGGAAAGAATCAATAAGGCTAAAGAACTGCTGGCCAGCCAGAACAGCATTAAAGAAACGGCTTATCAGACCGGATTTTCAGATACCAACTATTTTACACGGGTATTCAAACAGCTTGTAGGGGTTACCCCGAAAAGTTATCAGAACAGACAGCAGATTCCGGATAGCTGTTTATAAAATTTCCGATGGTCTGCCGACTGATATAAAAAATCCCCTGAAGTAAAACTCCAGGGGCATTTTTATTTAAACTTCGATTAATAGTAACCGTCGTTTTGTTTGATATTCGGGTTAGCCGACATTTCCTTAATTGGAATAGGTAACGTATATCTGTAGTCACCATTCTCAAGGTTTTCAACTGCAATGACATCATCCGTAGCGTTTCTGTCCATGGATACGTTTGCTGCTACTGCAAGTCTCTTCAAGTCAAGGTAACGGTGTCCTTCAAGTGCTAATTCCACTCTACGCTCTTTTAAGATATCTGCATAAGCCACCTGAGTATTGGTATAAGCAGGAGTTACCGCCGCATTCTGGTAATTTCTTGCTTCTCTTACTTTCTGGATCAGGTCATGAGCTGCTGAAAGGTTTCCTGCAGCTACCTCAGCTTCAGCTGCAATGAAATACATTTCTGATAATCTGAATACTTTCACATCATTTCTGGTAGCGATCGCTGTTTTACCAGGATATTTATCTATTACCAAACCATCATTTCTTGTATTTCCGGCTGTTGCAGTGGCATAATTAGCATTTGCCTTTGAGCTGGGATCTACATATGCATATTTTCTGATATCCCCAGGAATACTCTGAAACATGTTATATAAGTTTCTTCCCCAGAACCACATTGGTGAACCATTCAGCTGAGACTGGTTGGTATTCCATTTTGAACCGATACTTCCTCCTGCTCCTAATGGAAGTCTGTTTAGAGAGAAAACAATCTCACCTCTTGAAGAATCATTCCACAGGTTTCTGTAAGGGTTGAAAGAAGTTGCAACATTGTAAAATTCTTTAGCCCAAGTAGTTGTAGCAGAACTAACATCAATAACAGGAGCTGTTGTTGTTACAGCAGGATCAGCTACAGTCAGTTTCAGTTTCGTATCTGTGATTACTTCATTTGCATATTGTTTTGCCAAAGGCATATTTCCTCTATACAAATTAAAACGGGCCGTCACAGCATTTACAAATCCTTTATCTACGAAATATCTTGCTCCCTGGTCTGATGCAGCAGAATATTTTAATATTCCTCTTGCATAATCCAGATCAGCATTAATGAAATCATATACATCCTGATTTTTTGCTCTTGGCAACTGTGCATCTGTAGAAGGAACATCTTTCAAAAGGATAACACCTAATTCATTAGCGTTTTTCATATCCTTAGAGAAATATGCTTCTAACTGTACATAGCAATATGCTCTGATAGCTCTTGCCTGTGCAAGGATCGCATTATATTCATCCTTTTCTTTATCTGTAGAAGGGGTAATTCTCTTTGCTCCTTCCAATAATCTGTTGACTCTGTTAATAACTCTGTAGTTATTTAACCAGATACCGTCACTTCCAACAGTACCTACAGTACCTCCTGTTACAACAGGGCTGGCAGCATCAAGGAAGAATCTGTGCAAAGAATATTCCTGACCTCCACTGGCGGAACCAGGCTTTACTTCGTCTGTAAATACGGCTGTAAAATAGATCTCATCCATCGGATCCAGCTGAGCATATACAGAACCATTCAAAACTTCTTTCAGGTTGGCTACATTCGTATAAAGATCTTTCTCCTGCAATTCCCCAGCCTGTGTGATATCTAGTGCATCCTGGCAGCTGTTCAAAGTAAATGCTGCAGATGATAAAGTTGCTACAATTAATACTGTATTTATTATTCTTTTCATAATTCTTCTCTATTAAAAATCAACATTTAAACCTACCGATACGGTCTTTGGGTTCGGATAGACATTTAGTGAATACGAAGTAATAGGCTCCGGGTCAAATCCTTTCCACTTTGTCCATGTATAAAGGTTTTCTGCCTGAACAAATACTTTAATACCTCTTACCGGCAGTTTACCTAACTGCTCTTTGGTAAAGTTATATCCTACAGAGATATTCTTAAGTCTTACAAAGTCTGATCTGCGTAAGAATCTGTCAGAAGAACCTAAGCTCAGGTTTTTTGCACCTAGTGAAGGTACGTCCGTATTTCTGTTATCAGGAGTCCATGCATTTAACAGGTCTGCAGAAAGGTTTCTGTTGACTACTGCATTCGGATCCATTAACCAGGAGTTTAAGTTATCATAAATCCAACCTCCCTGTTGGAAAGAGAATAATGTGTCGAAGAACCAACCTTTGTGCTGGAAGTTGAATCCAAATCCTCCTGTAAATTTAGCATAACGGGATTTTCCGGTCAATCTTCTGTCAGCAGACGTAGGAGCTTCAGTTATGTTTCCGTTTCTGTCAAGAAACTGTAAGTTTCCATTATCAGGATTTACTCCGATATATGGATATAGCTGATACTGACCAGCAGGTCCTCCTATCGCATGTACAACATCACCGGCAAGGTTTTCACTGCCCATTGATACAATTTTGTTGGAGTTATAAGCTGCATTGGCAAAGATGGATAATTTGGTATCTGCAGTTTTAATCGCATTATATCTGATCAAACCTTCAACCCCTTTGTTATCAAGTACCCCATCATTTCCTCTGATAGAATAGTATCCTGTAACTGAAGATTTCTGAAGATCGTTGAACATTCTTGTTGTTCTCTTCTGATAATAATCAACGCTACCTTCGATCAGACCTTTATAATTAAAGTCTAAACCGATGTTAGTCTGTTTTACCTGCTCCCACTTCAAATAAGGGTTTGAAAGGTTGGTAAAGTTGTACCCTAACAAGTTCTGATATCCTGAAATACCGGAATAAAGGTCAAGGAAGTTATTGGGAAGTAATGCTAATGGGTTTTGATTATCAGCTGCGATTCCTAAGTTCTGGTTACCTGTAGTACCAATGGAAGCTCTTAGCTTTAATAATCTGAATCCTGAATCAGCCATGAAGTTTTCTTTGTCGATATTCCATCTCCCTGCTACTGACCAGAAAGTCTCCCATCTGTTCGTAGGAAGGAAACGATAAGAACCATCTCTTCTTACAACCCCACTTACTCCATATTTGTCTTTGTAATCATAATCTAATGTTCCGAAGTAAGCCAATGTACCTGCGGTAACTTTAGAAGCACTTACTGAAGGTCTGTAATAGTTGGGAGTATCCGGGTTAAAAGGGATATAACCTGTTCCTGCACCAAACTGCCACTGTAGTGGGTTCAGACCGTTTTGTCTCTGGAAAGTTGAGCTTACGTGAGCTTTGATATAGTCCATGTATGCACCTGCACTAATCGTGTGGTCTCCAAAAGACTTATTGAACGTAATGTTCGTAATACTGTTGAATGTTAAATCATTCGTTGTTGTGAAATCTTCATTTCCTCCGTAAGTAGATCCGTCACTGTTGGCAACACTGATAGAAAGGTAACCTAGTGGTGATCTTGCGAAAGTTCTCTGATATTCTTTATATTCAATACCTGTTCTGTTTCCGATGCTCAGGTAATCTGTAATCTTATAGTTTACATTGGCATTGGCAGAAATACTTAATTCTGTGAATCTGTTCTGGATTCCTCCATTCACGTTATCCTGAAGGATCCACTGTCTGTTGTTGGTCGCATCATTTCCAATCGCATTGAAGAGCTCTTTTCCGTTGGCATAAGGAGATGGGCCGATGTACGGTCTTGAAAGGATTCCTCCGAATAATGGGTTCTGAAGGGTGTTGTTAGCAATACCTGTATTGGTTTCATCATCCAACTGATTTCTTTTGGAATATCCTAAACCGATAATAGAACCGAAAGTTAATTTTCCGTTTTTAGACTTACCATTAAGGTTGTTTCTTAATGTAAATCTTTTGAAGTCTGTAGATTTTACAGTTCCTTCACTGTCTACGTATCCTAAAGACAGGAAGTTGTTGATATTTTCTCCACCTCCTGTGATGGCAAGGTTATGCTGCTGAGAAATACCTACACGGGTAAATACTTTGTTCCAGTCAGTATCTGTTGCCCAGGTATCGATCTCCTGTTGTGTTAAAGTATTCCCTTTTCCTGCCTGCAAAATCTTCTGAAGCTGCAGTAGCTCACGGGCATTTGATGCATTGTATTTATTTCCAGGGATCTTGCTGAAAGAAGTTAAGGCATCATAAGAAACCTTCAGTCCGGAATTGAATTTCCCTCCTTTTGTTGTAATGACAACAACTCCGTTTGCAGCTCTGTTACCATAGATTGCTGTTGCCTGGGCATCTTTCAGGATACTGAATGTATCAATATCATAAGAGTTCAGGTTTCTGAACTGAGATCCTGAAGTAATTACCCCGTCTATAACGTATAAAGGATCTGTAGAACCGTTAAGGGAACTTGTTCCTCTGATCAGGATATTGAATTTTCCTGAACCCGGAGAACCCGAAGCAGAGTTTACCACAATACCGGGAGCTGTACCCTGAATTGAGTTTAGCACCGAAATATTCGGTCTGTTTTCTAAAGTTTCAGCACCTACTGTTACTGAAGACGTTGTCGTTTTAGCTTTTGTAGCAGTCTTGCTATATCCCAGAACAACTACCTCCTCAATCTTAGTTTCTTTGTCCTTCCCGTTCTTAGATTCTTTTTCTTGAGCAAATACAGCCTGTCCTGTAAAAAACAGGACTCCAACTGTCAAAACACGCAGTTTCACATTCATATTAACAAATTTTAATATATTGAAGTGACAAATATGTTAATAAATATCAACAACATCAATTCGTTAAAGGCTGAAAACGGTCTGTCAGAACAGGAATATCCGCATTAATCTCTGATAAACGATAAAGAAATATTTTAATTGCTTTTAAAATTTTAATAAAACCCAAAGCATTTTTAATATTAAGAGAATTTTAACAAAAATTGAAATTAAAATTAAAATTCATCATTTACTCAACTCAAGTTAAAAAAATAAACATTAAATAGAATTTAACACGAAAAATATAAAACACAACAATGCCTGATTTTACACAAAATGACGTAGAATAAAGGGTATTTTTTCTTAATTTTAACTAAAAATAACCTGATAAAAAACAGGAAGAGCTTCTAAAAAGACAGTCTCATCAAAAATAATATTAAAAGCCAATTAATATATGATGTCTAAAAAACAATATTAATCAACATATTTTTAATTTTTTTTGGGGGGATTTATTTTTGACATGTAAATTATATTTAAAACAAATATTTTACATTTCTTTCAGCTTTAAAATTTAATTAGCATACTCATAAACTCTATATTGCCAACTGCAATACATAACATCATAAAACAAATCGAAATCAAAAAAAACGAAAAGGCTGTCTTATTGAGTAAAAGACAACCTTTTCTAAAAAATATATTAAAAATTGCTTATTTTATTACTCTCTTTTAATAACCAGGATACTGAGATAACAATGCATTTGTATTCAATTCAGCCTGTGGTAATGGAAAAGCTTTAAATTGAACTTTAGATGTAGTAAGCTCTACCTGAGTCTGAGGATTCTTAAAGTCTAAGCCATTTCTTTTCAAATCGCTGTATCTAAATCCTTCCAAAAACATCTCAATATCTTTTTGCATTAAAATTTCTTTTAATAAATCTGTACCTACTCCTGAGTAAGTATAATCAGCATCCCTATTTCCTTTCACCCAATTATTCAGCTTTAATAAAGCTTCAGCAGGATTTATATAATATAAAGCTTCCAGCTGGTTAAAGATCGCTTCTGTTTTTCTCATTACAACAATATCCCTATCTGCTACTGTATATTTCATTACATCAATCGGCTTAGGATTATCACTTAAAGTCAGTACATATCCTGTATTTCTGTACCATGTGCCTCTTCTAACATCATTTGCTCCCATTTTATTAAAGAATGCCTGAGTAGCAAAGTTCTGTTTGTACCTTCCAGTAGATGACCATGTAGCCGTAATCCCATCATTAGCTCCAGGTAAATCAAGTGAATTGTAATCTATCTGAAAAATAATTTCCGGATTACTTTCTCCTGTCACAGAAAAGAAATCCGCAACACCTGAAGAAGGCAACAAAGTATAAGCTGAATTATCAAGAACTTTCTGTGCATAAGTATTAGCCTGCGCATAATCTTTAATCGCAAGATAATATCTTGAGAATAACATATCTATTGCAGCGGCATTAAATTTTTTATTTCCATTTGCAGTACCAATTCTAGCGCTTGCATTTGTTAAATCAGCAAATATCTGATCATATACCTGTTTTACACTGGATCTTGGAAGATTGGTTCCCGGTTTGAATACTAAAGGCAAAGGGACTCCAACATCAGGGTTTGAACCATTAAAGTTATCACTGAATAACGTTACCAATGTAAAATAAGCCATTGCCCTCACCGCATACGCCTGACCAAACTGATTCGCAGGATTTCCTGGTGTATTTGAATCATCAGGAATTTTCCCTTCATAACTGAGTATAAAATTAGCATTAGCAATAATTTTATATAAGGTTGACCATACAGTTGCTAAATCTCCACTGTTTTGAGTATAGAAAATTAGGTTAGGATCTCTTGTTGCTGAAAATCTATTTGAATTCACTATAGCAACAAAACTGTTATCACCTAATAATTCCTGTAAAGTTGGAATCAGTGCTCCATAAGAGTTAAGTACCCCATCATTGCTTGTCTGATATAAATTATACAATCCATTCACGGCAGTATTCAACACTTTCTCATTAGTAATAGCCTGATCTAAAGGTAATGTGATTGGTGGCAGCTCTTCTGAAAATTCGGTTTTACAAGAACTTACCACAGCTCCAGCTAATATTATTAATAAAATTTTTATTTTTCTCATTTTTTTAAACTTTAAATAATTAGAAATCAACCTGAATACCAAAAATAAACTGCCTCATATTAGGTTGCGTCATATCAAAAACACCTAGATTTGATACAGTATAATCATAGGCATTTGAATTAGCTTCAGGATCAAAACGTAATTTTTTATCAAATGCATAGGTATACAAATTCACCCCTCTTGCATAAGCATAAATTCCTTTAATACTAGGAATATTAAGCATCGAACCTTTAAAGGTATATCCCAGTTCAACATTTCTTAATCTAATATTATCTCCTTTGTATAAATATCTGCTTGAATTCGCATTAGAAGACCTATTCCCATTATACATTTGTTTTGGTCTTGAAGCATTAGGATTGGAAGGACTCCAGGAATCATATAAAGACTCCCATGTTGTATTCACAGTTGGGTATGCACCATCCGATTCGTATACAAATCCCCATCTGTCCCATACAGAATAATCCCCCTGATAAGTTAGCATAAATGACAATCTCGCTCCTTTATAGGTAAATTCATTGATTAAACTGGCAACATGTGTAGGTAAAGCTTTCTGTCCTGTAAACGATAGTTGTGCCTTATTCACATCATTAGTAGTAGCTGTTCTTGATGCATCCGTATACCAAAGCGGATCTCCATTTGATGGATCTACCCCAGCCCATAATCTTGTATAATATTCAGTTGGGTTATGTCCGGGGAAAAATGCTTTCAATCCGGAAACAATAGTTGGTGTAGGGTCTCCTTTTATATAAGTAACCTTGGAATCATTATAAGAATAATTGGCTTTAATATCCCAACTAAATGATTCTGTGCTTTTCCTATACCCTAATAAAGTTTCAAAGCCATTAGATTTAACTTCTGCCTGGTTTCTGAGAACTGAGCCAAATCCCGTAGAAGGAGAAATTGGTACGTCATATACCTGATCAGGGTTAATATTGGAATATACATCAAAAGTACCATAAATACTCCCTGTTGCTCCTAACGAGAAGTCTAACCCAATATTTCTTTTCTTTGATTTTTCCCAAACCAATCCATCCGGCGCTCCAGGTGTCAGGATATATCCGGCGTTGGTCTGAAGATAATTTCCTGCTAAGGTATACTGCGGATATTTAGCATATGGACCTGCCGCCTGATTACCATTTTCTCCATAACTTGCTCTAAACTTTAACGAATTAACATAAGCCGGTAAGAAATTCATCTTTCCTAAATCCAAACTTACACCAATACCAAAAAAGTTTCCAGCTTTTGTATACCCTGAATAATTATCCCTTCTCGCAGATCCTGTAATGGTAGCAAATTTATTATAGGTATATGAAGCTCTTGCAATATAGCCTACAAGCGTCCACGCATCAGTCCTTCCTGACGCTCCGGTAGCATTGGCCGCTGCATCAGCATACCTAATTTTTGTACCAGCCGGGAATCCCCTTTTTGTAAGCGTATTATATTCCAGCGTTCTTCTGGTTGATTCCATTCCCACTGATGCAGAGACATTATGAACTTCAGCAAATGTTTTGTTAAAGTTTAAAAAGTTATACCAGTTCCATGTAAAAAAATTCCTTATACTCTTAAAGTAGTATCCGTTACCATTTGCATTGGATGGTTCATATCCGTCTCCAAAATCAGGGTTCCAATAAATAAATTCATTACCTGAAGTATTATCAATACCGAAGTTGGAATTAAAAGTCAGATAAGGCAAAATTTTATAGTCAACGTTTAATGAAGTAAGCACTTTATCAAAAGTTCCTTTTGTCAAGTTTGTTCCTGTTAATGCAAGTGGATTAAATTGAGGATTCAGATATACCAGGTTCAGATTATAACTCCCATTACTCAAATAAGGATTCTGAGTAGGCGAGAGAAGAGTTCCTGAGAAAACAGGATTTGCATAAGACGAAGCATCTGATGGCCCTGCCTGCACTGTTCTTGACAGATTAGTTGAAAAAGTAATATTTAATCTCTCAGTTGCTTTCCAATTTGCTTTCACTGTTCCCGTATATCGATCAAAAACGGCATCACGTGACAATCCGTCCTGTTTCAAATATCCTAATGACGCATATAAAGTAAAATCTTTAAAGCCTCCTGAATAACTTAAGTTATACCTATTTGTAATTGGAGAATTTCTTCTGGTTAATTTTTTCCAGTTGGTATTCGTTTCACCATCCCATTTCAAGATCTCAGTTCGGCCATAGTCCGTAGCCTCCTGAAGATCTGTAAAACCATTTACAGGATCCGAATTAGGGTATCTATTATAAAGAGCTTGTCCTAAATAAGTCACATGCTCCTGAGCATTTAACATATTTAATTTATCAAAAGCTACATTGGAGGTACCTATTTCACTGACAAACTGTAAGCTGGATTTACCTTTCTTACCTGATTTTGTAGTAATTATAATTACTCCGTTTGCTCCTCTGGATCCATAAATCGCTGTTGCAACACCATCTTTTAGCACCTGAACATCTTCAATGTCTGCAGGATTGATTAATGATAATGCATTTTGAGTTGTCAAAGCTCCTGAAATATCACCAGACTGAACCGGCACTCCATCAACAATATATAACGGATCGTTACCGGATGTTAATGAAGAAATACCCCGAATCAAGGTTATTGTTGAAGATCCCGGCTGCCCGGAGCTGGCACTTGACATTAAACCAGCAACAGTTCCCTGTAATATATTATCAATGGAAACAGCAGAAGGTTTTTCAAGAATGTTCCCTGATACTTTTACAAGAGATCCAGCAGATTGTTCAGGTGTTATTTTGATCCCATAAGAGCCGGTGATAACAACTTCATCAATCTTATTCTCTTTAGGAATGGTATCTTTGTCATTTTTTTGCGCAAAAGCAACCTGCCCTAAAAAAAACAGTGTTCCAACGGTTAATACACGTAATTTCACATTCATTATTTAACATATTTTAGTATTCATTTACAAATATGTTAATAAGGAATAAATATTCAAAAAACAAAATTACACTAAAAAATAAACAAAAAATTATATTTTACACGCATTAACAATATTAATCAAATAAAAAAAATCAATAATTTCAAACAAATGAAAATAATAACATGCGATTTAATTTTAGTAAAAATTTAACAATAATCAAATTTTTACTAAGTATTCGTTAAAAATAAAATTTTAACAAAAATATTAACCAAAAAAAAAATTATATATGAATGAAATTAAATTTCACGAATAAATGATTTATATGGAAATATCAAAATACATTATAAAATAACAAATTAAAGCACCTTAATACAAAAAAACAAAGCATTCCAAAAATGGAATGCTTTTTATAATGCCAATAAAATATGTTATTTCTGATATCCGTAATATCTGGCACCTGTTAGAACAGGATTGTCAGTTTCAATAGAAACAAGCCCGAAACCTTTATAATTATTGTTTACAGACTTTTTAAATTGCTTTCTGTGCAATTGCTCATAAGTTTCAAAATCAACAGCGGTGCGATCATTTAAATTTTCAAATAGATTCCACTTTGATGCCACGTTTTTCCAATTGTCAGAAACCTTTCCGGCAAAAACTTTTGATTTTGAACCGCTTCCGTATCCCACAAAACCTATTTCTTTTCCGGACAGTTCCTCATTTTCGTTAAAAGAAGTCTGAAGAGCGGATAAAAGTGCCATAAAGATAGAAGCAGTATACATATTCCCTATTTCAGAAGAGGCCCGCTGGGTTTTTTCTATCTTATCATTGATGAGCTGCAGATAATTTTCAGATTTTGCAACAGCTTTTTGCTCATCAGGCGTCCCGTAAGGAAGTCCGTTCTCAAGGCTGTAGATCTCTGTAAATACTCTTTTCCCGTGAAAGGCATACGGAAGGTGGAAAATAATATATTTCCAGCTCTCATAAGGCTTTTCCTGTTTTATAATCTCTTTATAATGCTGATAAGCTTCCCTGATCCTGTCCTGATAACATTGATTGGAATACTGACCGTCAAATACCGGTTCATCGGTAAAGATCTCAATCTTCTCAGGATAAGTCTCCGGTGCATTCTTCAAAGCTTCTTTATTGTATTGTCTTCTGGGTTTAAAAAAGTCAAAAACGCTTTCCGAAGCCACTCCCCAGTTATTTTCAATTTCAAGAAGGTCGGGTTTTGAGGACACCAACAAAGCGACTGCTCCCCCACCCTGTGTATACTCTCCGGAAGAAGCTAATTCATATTTAGCATAATCACTGGCAATGACTACTGCTTTTTTATCCGGGTTTACCCTTACAAAATCCAATGCATTGTGCAAAGCATCCACACCTCCTACACAGGCAAAGGTCATATCGAGAACATCACAGTTCTTAAAATTTCTTTCGCCATATTCTTCTTCCAACACTTTTTCTACCATCTGCACAGCATAAGATGCAGTGGGTTTTGCTGCGTCCACAGCACTTTCCGTACCCAGATAAACCCTTGCTATTTCTTTAGGGCTGATGTTGTAATCTTTTATTAATCTTAACAATGCTTCCGCCGCAAAAGTAGCCGCATCTTCATGAACATCAGAAAGCCCCATTTTATGAAGTCCCAGCCCTTTCTCCAGTTTTGCCGGTTCTATGCCTCTTTTTTCCGCTAAATCTTTAATTTCCAAATACAAAGAAGGCACATAATAGCTTGCCGCCTCAATTCCAAAACTCATAATTTTCTAAATTTTAAACGAATTTATGAAAGATAATGTAAAAAACAGCTGTAAAAACTACTGATTTTTGTACTATTATTAAAAACCAATCAGGAAGTTGATATATTACCCCTGACAGAGCCATCGAGAATCCTCTCATTGATCCATAAAAAACAAGCCGGTAAATGGTACCGGCTTGTTTTTCTTTTTATTTAAAATTTTCAATTGCTTTGTTGATAGCATCGATCTGTTTATTGATGCTTGCTGCATTTTGCGGATTCTGTCTCAGCAGTTCCATTTTTTTGCTTAACCCATCTTTCAGTATCTGAACAACCATCATTTTAGCCTGTGGATTGTTTGCCATCTGGTTTTTCGCATAGCCTAAGGTCTTGGTCATTTTCTCAACTGCTTTCGGATTATCTGAACTCATGATCCAGTTATACCCTTCTTCTGCAGTTTTTCCCAATTCCGGATCCTGGAATTTAACAAACGGATAGAATGCTGTAAGAGGCGCAATGTATTCCATTTGGGAAACTATTTTGTTCTTCACAACAACCGGCATGAAAAGGGCTAATAACTCATCCGAAGCACCGTCCAGATCTATTTTATCAGCTAAGGTATTCACTTTTGACGGGTCAATGGTGATAAGTGCATTCAGAGAATTTGCTTTTACAGCATTAGAAACTGCATTGACTCCTTTTTCATAGATTGGAAGGTATTTTTTATCTTTTGTTTTTGCCAAAGCTGCAATAGCTGCCGCCTGGGTCAATGTTTTCGGATCATTTACAGCTATTTTTTCGACCTCAGCTCCTAAAGCTTTCATCTGGTCAGGATTGGTAAGATCCATTAATTCCAAAGCTTTTATTCTTACCCTGAAGAACGGGTCTTTCAATGCTGCAGCTAATAATCTGATCGCGGCAGGGTTTTTCCCAACCTGATCCTTAATACCTGTCAGAGCATTATACCTGCTTTTAAACTCTTTGGAATTGGTAAACTGCATCAGGTTCTGTTCAGGTGTTTTCGTTTCCGTGATCTCTGCCAACAGAACTCCATCTGCATTAATATTCAGTATATCCGGGGTTTTTGAAACATCGAAACTGAACGTATTTTTTGCTTCTGCATTTACCCATACATTGTATCTTTTCGGCTTACCGTTATCATAAACATCAATTGCCAGAGGGAATTCAAATGGCTGCTCCTGAGTCTGGCTGATGGTTACAGAAACCTGCTTTTTCACCGGCTCAAATGTAGATGAATAGTTGATTTTCGGATTTCCGTTGCCAAAATACCACTGATTGAAGAACCAGTTCAGATCTTTTCCTGAAACTTTTTCAAAAGACAATCTCAACTGGTGAGCTTCTGCGTTTTGATATTCATTAGTTTTCAGGTAATCATTCATTCCGGCAAAGAAAGCATCATCCCCCAGATAGTTTCTCAGCATATTCAGGATTCCGCCTCCTTTCTGATAGGTTACGAGATCAAACACATCTTCACGGGAGTCATAATTGAATCTTACCAGATTTTTCTTGAAATCACCCGGATTATGGATGTACATATTTACGTCACTCATCAGGTGATAGTCTGCCTGATCTTTTCCGTATTTATATTCATTCCAAAGGTATTCGGAATAGTTGGCAAAAGATTCGTTTACGGTAAGGTTGCTCCAGCTTTCTGCTGTCACCAGGTCGCCAAACCAATGGTGGAACAATTCATGGGCAATGGTATCTTCCCATGTATTTTCATCGATAAGCTGGCCTGGCTTTTGAAGAATATCACTTCCGTGGAGGGTTGCCGTTGTATTTTCCATCGCTCCGCTTACGTAGTTCCTGCCGGAAATCTGTGCATATTTTGCCCACGGATAGTCATAATTCATTTTTTTAGAGAAGAACTCGATCATTTCAGGGGTATTTCCATAGATCTGCTTTGCATAGGGTTCGTATTCTTTCTCTATATAGTAATCAACCGGAATATTTTTCCATTTGTCTTTTACAATAGCATATTCTCCTACCCCCATAAAGAAAAGATAAGTAGAATGTCTTTTATCCATAACCCAATGATCGGTTCTCATACCGTTGGGCTCTTTCTGAGAGTCTTTTAACAGACCGTTTGAAAGGGTAACATACTTGTCAGGAACAGTCATATAAATTTCCTGGGTGGTCTTCTGATTAGGCTTATCTATGGTCGGAAACCATGCTGAGGAAGATTCGGTTTCTCCCTGCGTCCAGATCTGTGTAGGCAGGTCAGGATCTGTTCCCTGGGCATTGATGAAATATAGACCTTTGGCATCATTGATGGCCATACTTCCTTCCTGTTTTACTTCATTCGGACGGGATGTGTATTTGATATAAACTGTGTAGTCCTGGTTTTTCTGATAGGTTTTATCGAGATTAATTTTCAGGACATCATTTTTGTATTCGTATTTTAAAGGAGATCTTTTGCCGTTGTTATCAAGTGCCACTTCATGAATCAGCATTGCTTTCGCATCGAGTATAAGCTCATTGGTGGGATAGAAATAGGGTGAAGCCGTAAGCCATTCTTCTCCATTCATCTGTTCTTTCTGATAATCGAAATTTACTTTCAGCCTGGTATGCTTAAGCTCTGTTACTTTGGTGTGCGTTGCTCTGTAAACTTTTTCCCTTCCTGATGTTTCTGTTTGTGCAGATACCTGGGTTGAAAATAAAATTCCAAGTACAGCAATTGATAAAATGGCCTTTCTCATCGGTCTGCTTTATTATTTTTTAGTTTTATTTTTTTATTATAATGTCAAAAATATCATTAACAAGTGTTTCATAGTCTCCGGTTTTCAGCTGTTCTTTGGTTTTCGCAAAAGCTTTTTTAAGCTCACTTTCCGGGTTTTCATCATCAACAATTTCTGCTGAAGCGACTCCTTTTAACTGAAGGACTGCGTTTTTCAGGATTTCAATATCTGCGCCTTCTTCTGTATTTATTTTCAGGTACTTCATGATTTCTGTGATCTGTATTTGACTTTTATTTATTACTTTTTCTCCATTTCCGGGTAGCGGAACGGATAAGACTGTTATTCTTTCAAATTTAAGAAACAAATACTAAAGAAAGTTCCTTTAAGCCCTTTATATTAAGATAAATTGGAAAACCGGTTATTTCGTACGGATCATTTTCCCGTTTTTATATTGAAAGGTCACTCCACAATTTTTTTGATTCTCTACATTGTAAACGTGGATTTTCTCAGGATCTATGCCATTCATTTGTGAAAGCATGGGACTTTCCCAATATTTATAAAAAAGAGGCTCTCTCAGCATAAGGTCAGGATCAGATTTAAGGACTTCAAACACATCATAATCTATACAGACATTTCCTTCCGATATATTATTTTGTTTCAATGTTATATTCAGCTGCCTGAATAATTCGTTGTTGAATTTACTCGCATAAATCCAGGAATTTTTCAGACTGATATTGGTGATCATAAAAATGAAAGCCATTCCGGCCAAAAAGATACTGATCGTTTTACCTGACAGCTTCAGCCTGACAGAAAGATAAATAATCCCTGAAATAATAAATAAGGTATAAAAAAGCCTTATGGCTCCGAGATTCCGGTTGTCAAATCCAAAAAGGGTCGGAATATAGGATGAAAACAGAAAAATACTCAGTCCAAAAAGGATCGAAATAAAGGAAATAATACTTAGCTTTTTTAATTCCTGTACCCTGCTTTTAAAATCATACCCCGCAAAGACTTTATAAACAACTGAAGATATGATGAGCGCCAGCAGTATTTCTAAAATGTGCAGCTTCCTGATGTTCAGTATACCTTTCCAGATTCCTTCAAATAGATCTCTGAAAAATAATTTCACCGCACATACTGCAACGAAGATTACTCTTTTCAACTCAAACACTTTGGTGATCTCATCTCTTTGGTATGAATTGACAAATAGGGCAGGCTGAATAACTTTCCTGAAGATTACAATAATCCCTAAGGTCAGCAAACCGAATACAACCTTCTTTTTATGGTCTTTAATGAGAAAAAGATGAAGAACGATGAAGGGAAGAAAAATTTCATAGCTCAATACGGAGGCAATAAAAAACAGTGCACTCAGTATCGTATTTTTCCTGGTATATACATAATAGATGCTCAATGCAAAAAAAATAGTCGCCAGATTTGAATTGAGCATAATACTGGAAAACTGAATACTGCTACCGATCAGAGAAGTTGCATACAGCAATGTAAGCAGGCTGGCAAGTTCCCTGGACAGGATATGCCTGGCAACCCAATACAATACAGCCAGTGAAAGAGGAAAAAAGAGAATCCCCAATAAGTAGAGAGATTCATGATCTTTTGATAGAAAGGACAAAGTTCCGGTCACCAAACCTGATACGGGCCTTGCCGCCATCAAAGAGGAATCCAGAAAAGAGTAGATATAACTGAAATAGGAGTCCGGAACAGTTCTTAACTGATAAACTCCCGCCAAATCATCTGAAAGCACGGCTCTTTCCGTAAAAATACACCAACATATATAGAGGCTGTAAACAAGGATTGAGATATTCAGAAATACCAGATAATAACGGCTCAGTTTTTTTTCCATCGTATTTTTTCAAAATTAGCAGCAGAAGCTTCAATTGCTTACCAATTTCAAAAATAACAGAATTACGGCAATTAAAAAATAATATCAGCTATATTACCCAATATTAAATGGCAACAGGAGCCTTAATCCCCGGATGCGGATCATAATTTTCCAGGGTGAAGTCTTCAAAATCAAAATCGAAAATATTTTTAACTTCCGGATTCAGTTTCATGACAGGAAGTGGCCTTGTTTCTCTTGAAAGCTGTCTGTTTACCTGTTCAAAATGATTATTATAAATGTGAACATCTCCAAAACTGTGAACGTAATCCCCTACCTCAAGATTACAGACCTGCGCTACCATCATCAGCAAAAGAGCATAACTTGCAATGTTGAACGGCACACCAAGAAACACATCTGCACTTCTCTGATACAGCTGTAAAGATAATTTCCCGTCTGCCACATAAAACTGAAATAATGCATGGCACGGAGCCAATGCCATATTAGGAATTTCCGCCACATTCCATGCAGAGACGATAAGTCTTCTGGAATCCGGATTTTTTTTGATCTGATCAATCACTTCTGTAATCTGATCTACAATCTTCCCGTCAGCACCGGTCCAGCTTCTCCACTGGGCACCGTAAACAGGACCTAAATCACCGTTTTCATCTGCCCATTCATCCCAGATGCTTACCCCGTTATCTTTAAGGTATTTGATATTGGTATCTCCTTTCAGGAACCAGAGGAGCTCATAGATAATGGATTTAAGGTGCACTTTTTTAGTCGTTACCAAAGGAAATCCTTTTGACAGATCATATCTCAGCTGATATCCGAATACACTTCTTGTTCCGGTACCGGTTCTATCGGTCTTATCGGTTCCGTTATCTAAAATATGCTGTAAAAGGTCCAGGTAATTTTGCATTGTGAGAGAAATTTTATGCCCCAAATTTAGTAAAAACGATTATAAAAAGCACTCATTTTTATGAATGCTTTTTATGGCTGCTATATTCAAACTCTATTAAGCAACTGTAGATGTGCTTTGTAGATCTGTGATATTTTTTTACCAGATATTTTCTATCTGCTGTTGAGTAGTATTGATTGTGAATGATTCACCTGTCTTTTTTCCGTACATCATTTTTACCAGCGGTGATTCTGCTGAAACAGTCATAATCTTTTCTTTACCCAAAACAATTTCTCCCAGCGATACGGAAATATAGAACAGCCCTTTATTCGTTTTCACCAATGCTCCGTTCTGAACTTTTTCGGAAGGCTCAGGGGTTATTTTCTGCACAACGGCCTGCTGATTCAATGTTTCATTAAGCTGCCTCTGCAGATTATTGATTTCCTGCTGAAGCATTTCCCTTCCGGTTTCATATTTATCCCCCATAGAGCTTTTGGTATCATTGTTTGATGCACGGGTTTCGGCGATCAGATTTTCAAAATACCGGATCTTGTCAGTGATTTTTCCCCTGATGATGTTTATTATTTCCTGCTTATTCATTTTAATGCTGCATTGTTTTAATGGGTGAAAACCACTCCGTCAAAATCATAGACTTTGACACCTCTTTGGTGGAGGGGAATTGAGTACCATTAAAAACCAGTGGTTAAGATTTACAGTATAATTTAAATTTCTACTCTTATTTTGCAAATACGGCGTAATCCGAAACTTTGAAACTGAAATCTTTTCCCTGACTGAAATCTCTTCTGGTCTTATCGAAAACATTTCTGAATGTTCCGGACAGATGTTCGTCTTCAATGGTAAAATTCACAGGTTCTTTTGACATATTTAGGACCACCAGCACCTCATCTTTTCCGTTCTTTCGTACATAAGCCAGAATTTTATCATTTGCTGTTGTATTCAGCAGATAAGTCGTTACTTCAGGATCGCCGCCCCTTAAGGCAGGATTGGAAGATTTTAGATCCAGTAATATTTTATAAAAATCCGCTACCTGATAGGTATTGGTCCATTTGATGACATCTTTTTCAAAAAACTCTAATCTTTTCATATTGGGCAGCTCCTGACCGGAGTACAATAGCGGAACGCCATTCCACGTTGCAGAAAATACGGCCATAGGTTTAGTTATTACAGCATATTTCTCATATTCTGTTCCATTCCATGAGTTTTCATCATGATTGGTGGTAAACCAGGCTCTCATTGAACCGTCACCGATTTTGGAATACTGTACCAGCAGATCTTTCAATTCCTGAAGAGGTTCATTTTTCTTATAATAATCAGCAGATTTGTGCATCCATTTCCAGGAATAGCTGGCATCGAATACTTTTCCGTATTCAGGACTTTCCAATTCGTCGAATTCTCCCAGCCAGAAAAGTGGTTTTACTTTTTCCACTTCCGGGCGTGCCTGTTCCCAGAAATCCACTTCCACCCATGACGCAAGATCACATCTGAACCCGTCAATATTGGTTTCCTGCACCCAGAATTTCATGGCATCAATCATTGCCTGACGCATCTCCTGGTTTTTATAATCCAACTCAATGATATCATCCATTCCGGAAGCGATATGGAATTTACCGTCCGGATCTTTTAAATAAAATTCAGGATGTGTTTTCGTCCATACATGATCCCATCCGGTATGGTTGGCTACCCAGTCAATAATCACTTTGAATCCCAGTCTCTGTGCCTCATTCACCATATCTTTGAAATCCTGCAATGTTCCGAATTCCGGATTGACAGAGGTATAATCTGCTGCTGCGTAAGGGCTGCCGAGACTTCCCTTTTTGTTCTGCTGGGCAATAGGTGTGATGGGCATAAACCAAAGGGTTTTCACTCCCATAGCTTTCAGGCGGGGCATTTCTTTGGCAAATGCCTTAAAAGTCCCTTCCTGGGTATATTGTCTGATATTTACTTCATAGATATTGGTAGTATGTTTCCATTCTTTTGGCAGTTCTGTCATCTTCCTTGTATTTTTTTGAGTGGTACAGGAAACAATTCCCAGACCAATTACGGCTAATAAAATTAATTTCTTCATTAATCTATTTTTAACAAAAGTAAGGATTGTTTTTTTGGGCAGAAGGGTAAAAGGTACAAAAGTTGGGGGATAAAATTGGTTGTTATTGATGAAATTGAATTAACGCAAAGATTTTATTTTTCAAACTGCTGATTTTTAAAGGGGCAAAGAATGGAATCAATTTTATTGATCCCTTAAAATCAAAGATTCAAATGATCCTGCTTTACGTTTTTTTTAATCTTTTATTTTACCCAACAAAAAACAGTGTACGTTTTGTACTGCTCTGATCCCAATAAAGCTGTGAGGTTTCATTTTTTACCATAAAAAAGCCCCGGATCAAAAACCCGGGGCATATATGTATTGTATTACATCTTATCTTTCATCATCATTGTCATCCTCATCATCAAAGACATCGTCATTGTAGTCTTCTTCTTCCTCATCATCGAAGCTGTCATCTTCATCTGCAAAGTTTCCTCCGGCTCCGAAATCGTCATCAAAACCGAACTCATCATCTACCAACGGCATTGCTGACTTCTTTTTGCCTCCGGAATTTCCGTTTTTGCTAGGGGCCTTCAATGGCACATTTCCAAATCTGTATACCGTGATCGGGTAATTTACACCTTTTGTTTCCTCAATCACTTCTACAAGCTCACAGAAGAATTCCCAAAGATCAAGAAGCCCGTACTGGAACTGTGCTTTGTCACCTACATTTTCAAAAGCCTCATCAATGTAAACATCTGACATGATTTCGCCATCTCCATCATCACTCATATCTTCCAATGGGACACTTTTTACGATCGTTCCGTCATCTTCCAACAGATTAAAAGTAGAAAGCTCATCTCCCTGCAGACTGAATGCACTTTTAATTCCTAAATGTAAGTTCCATAACGTTTGTTTTCCCTTAACTTCGACATCACGGAAAATATCCTCTTTCGCATCTAATATTACGCGGATTTTGTAAACCATATCAGTTTCTTAAATTACTTTTTTGCCTTTATAATTATGATAAATCTATGTTGCAAATATATAATAAATGACATGTGACAAAAAAATATTTCAGGATTTTTTAAAATATTTTTTTTTCTTACATTTTGCCGGAATTATTTGCTTTTTTCGAGCATAAAACTGAATTTCGTCCCTTCAAGGTAAACGCTTTCTACGGTAATGTTTTCGTTGTGAGCTTCAAGGATATGTTTTACAATAGCCAATCCTAATCCGGAACCGCCTTCCCTTCTGCTTCTGCTGGTTTCCACCCTGTAGAATCTTTCAAAAATCCTTGGCAGGATCTCAGACTTGATCCCCATCCCGTTATCTATGACCTCAATCAGTACTTTATTTTTCAGGATACTGGTTTTTACAATCACTTTTGCTTCCTGTCTGTTGGCATAATGGATTGCATTTGAAATTAGATTGATGAAAACCTGTGAAATTTTCTGTTTATCCGCTTCTACAAAGATCTGCGGATGGAGGGTCTGGATCTGTAAGGTTGTATTCCTTTTCTCAGCTTCAAGGTCAAGAAGATCAAAAATTTCTTTAATCAGGAGATTGACATCGAATCTGGAAACGGTAAGATTGATCTCTCCGGCTTCAAGCCTGTTGATCATATCAAGATCGGTCACAATAGCAATAAGCCTTTCAACAGATTTGTCGATTCTCTCCAGATACTTATCACGGATGGTAAGGTTATCCACCCCGCCGTCTCTCAGTGTTTCCACATACCCCTGAATAGAGAACAAAGGCGTCTTCAGCTCGTGGGAAACGTTTCCGATGTATTCTTTACGATAGCTCTCCATTTCCTTCATCATATCGATTTCGGTTACTTTCTGCTGGTTAAGGTCGGAAAATCTTTCTCCAAGTTCTTTGATGGTAATATTTTCGTCATGATCATGTACGATTTCCTGTGGAAGGATACCTGAAAGGCCTTTCACCTGCTTTCTCCCGTAATAGTTGAAAAGAAGTTCCAGGACTACACAATTGATAATAAAGATCAGGACAATACAGATCAAAAGACCCGTTTTAAATAAAGGGGTCTCGTAATAGATATCTTTCAGTGAATCGAAAACGACCACCAGAAAAAGCATTACCAGTGTCAGCAGACAGGAGGCAACGAGGGTAAGTCTGTAAAATTTCAATTTTACAACGTTTTAAGAATTGAACGTAAAGTTAAGATTTTTAAATGATTAAACGATCAGCTTATAACCAATCCCTTTTAATGTCTGAATGGTATTGATTCCTAATTTTTCTCTTAATCTTCTGATGTGAACATCGATGGTTCTTTCTCCTACGATCACATCATTACCCCATACTTTTTCAAGAATTTCTTCTCTTTTAAAAACTTTTTCAGTGTTGGAAGCCAAAAGGTAAAGCAGATCAAATTCTTTTTTGGGAAGCAGAAACTGCTGTCCGCTTTTGGAAACTCTGAAGTTATCTTTATCAATGACAAGGTCTCCTATTTCTATGAGTTTAGCATTATCAGATACCTGAGAGGTCAATTGCAGTAATGCATTTACTTTGGAGATCAGGATTTTCGGTTTGATCAGTTTTACGATATAATCATTGGCTCCGGCCTGGAACCCTGCCAACTGGGAAAATTCTTCGCTTCTTGCAGAAAGGAAAACAATAAGGGTCTTTTGAAGTTCTTTCACTTTACGAAGTTCCTGACAGGTTTCAATGCCATCTTTTTCCGGCATCATTACATCTAGTAGGATAAGGTCCGGAACAATTTCCTTTGCTTTTTCTATACCTTCGTTACCATTGGTAGCAGTATAGATATCATAACCTTCTTTTTCTAAATTGTAAGACAGAATCTCTAAAATGTCCAGTTCATCGTCTATTAAAAGAATTTTTTTGCTCATCTTCTAGTTTAAGAATTCCCACAAAAATAGGTATTTTCATCGGTCTTCTCATTTTATGTTATATTAACTAATTATTAAAAAACACATTTCCTGATTTAAATTAAAAAATCAATAATAAAAATAGGAAATAAATACACATAAATCAAATATACGAAACGATTTTCAAAATAAACAAAAAAAATATAACCCTATAAAACATTTTTCAATAACAAAAAATTGGAGTTATTCATTAATATAAACTTCACAATTAATTAAGATTCTCCTAAAGTTTTCTTAAAAACTTAGCCTTTATTTTGCCCTTGAAAAAGAAGTAAAAGAAGTAAAATGAAAAAACAACTCCACAAGAGCATCATGCTACTTGCCTTGTTTTCTGCTGGCTATGCCTTTGCACAAAGCCAGATTCTGGAAGGTAGAGTATTGGACGAGAAAGACAGCACTCCTATACAAGGTGTAAAGGTAAAAGTAAATGATCAGGAAGTAACCACTGACATTTCCGGATACTACTCTATCAACCTCTCTCCCGGTACCAATTACATTGTAACAGTAAGTTCTGATGGATACAACAGAAAAGAAATCAGTGAGGTTATTATAAAAAATGAGGGTAACACTCACCTGGACATCGTATTGGACAAGCCATCCACCAAAGAAAAAGAAATTGAGGGAGTTGTCATCAAATCAAACGCAAGAAAAGAAACCATAGCTTCTACCATCGGTTTACAGAAGAATTCCGGAGTGGTATCCCAGGTTATCGGGGTGGAAGCAATCAAAAGAAGCCCGGACAGAAACACCGGAGAAGTTCTGAAAAGAGTTTCAGGGGTGAGTTTATCTGAAGGGAAATACATTGTAGTAAGAGGTTTATCTGACCGTTATAACCAGGCGATGCTGAACGGTATTCAGTTATCCAGTACAGAACCGGACAGAAAGACTTTCTCTTTTGACCTTTTCCCTGCCAACGTTATTGAAACCCTTGTCATCAACAAGACCTTTATCCCGGAATACACCGGTGAATGGGGAGGCGGACTGATCCAGGTAAATACAAAGGATATTCCTAATAAAGATTTCTTTAATGTACAGATTGGTGTAGGAGGAAATACGGCTACCATGGGTCAGGAATTCCTGATTCAGAAGGGCGGAAAGTGGGATTTCTTAGGAATTGACGACGGATACAGAAAGCTTCCTACCAATATGCCTGCCAAGAATGCATTCAGCATTTTGAATGAGGGCCAGAAAACAGATATCGGTAAAGGGTTTACAAAAAATCTTGGATACAACAGCATCGGTTATCCAGAAAACCTTAGCTTACAGCTTGACGGAGGTTTCAATACAAAGCTTTTTGGAAAAGATTTAGGAGTAATTGCTGTTTTAAATTACAGTAACAACAAAAGAAGAACTGAATCTACCAACCGTTTCTTTACCATCAATGATCAGCTTGCTGATACCAACTTTGATTATTTTACAGAAAAATACAGCAATGATGTTATTCTTGGAGGGATGCTAAACCTTTCCTTAAAGTTTAACAGCAATAATAAGATCTCCTTAAAAAACATCATCACCAGTAACTCGGTGAACCACATGTCTTTCAGAACGGGTAAGGATTTTGAATTTGATCCGATCAACGGAACCAATATCATCGCAAGAGAAATAGGATTTAAACAAACTACTTTCTACAACTCAACGCTTACCGGTACTCACAAAATTGACGCTCTTGGCGGATTTACCGTAAACTGGTACGGAAGTTTCGGAATTCTTGACCAGTACATCCCTTTATTGCAACGTTTACAGTATAACCAATATACCAACCTACCGGGAAGCCCTTACCTTGCATTGATTTCCAACGGACTTTCGCAGAAATCAGGAAGTGTTTTCTACTCTACTCTAAGTGATTATCTGTATAATGCAGGTGGGGATATTTCCAAATCTTTCACTTTATTCGGACAAAAACAAACGATAAAAGGAGGATATTTATTCCAGGTAAAAGACAGGGTATATAACTCAAGACCGTTCTCCGTAAGACTTGAAAATTACAACCAGGGATTGCTTTCTCAACCTTTTGAAACGATCTTCAATCCTGAAAACTTCGGAACGGATGGCAGATTTACCTTTGATGAGATTGCCGGAAACCAGTACAGATATATTGCCAATACCATCCTTAATGCAGGATATATTCAGTTTGACAACAACTTTACACCTTGGTTAAGAGCCATCTGGGGATTAAGAGTCGAAAACTTCGACCAGTTGGTTGGAAGCACCAGAAGAAGTGATGACCGTTTTGTAAACACACGTGTTACCGATTTCTTACCTGCAGTAAACTTGACATTCAAGTTAGATCCTAAAATGAACATCCGTGTTGCTGCTTCACAGACTGTTGTAAGACCGGAGTTCAGAGAGGTTTCTCCTTTAGCTTATTATGATTTTGATTTAGGAGCTACCGTAATAGGTAACAAATCTATTGAGAGAACGAAAATTACCAGTGCCGACCTTCGTTGGGAATACTACCCAAGAAACGGAGAGATCTTCTCTGTGGCCGGTTTCTATAAAAACTTCAAAAAACCGATCGAATTATACTTCAACCAATCCGGGGTAGGAACAAGTAATACCTTCAACTACCTGAACGTAGACAAAGCTGATGCTTACGGAGTTGAAGCCGAATTCAGAAAGAAGCTTGATTTCGTTTCTGCGCTTAGAAACTTCACATTGGGTGGAAACGTTGCCAGAATCTGGAACAGGGTAACCGATGAAGCTACAAATATTGACAGACCAATGCAGGGACAATCTCCTTACACCGTCAACCTGAGTCTTCAGTACGACACTGAAAAATCGGGATGGACTTCCACAGTACTGTTCAACATGATCGGAAGAAGGATCCTTTATGTAGGAAATGACCAGGTTCCACCAATCTGGGAAGCACCAAGACCTCTTCTTGATTTCCAGATTGCCAAAAAAATATGGAACAATAAAGGAGAGATCAAGCTGAATGTTTCAGATATCCTGAACCGCCGTGCTAAATTCTACCATGACCTGAATGACAACGGTAAATATGACAGAAAAGATGCTCTTGCCATCGAAAGGCTTACAGGAACCAATATCAGTTTAACACTGGGATACAATTTTTAACAATATAATCTAATAAAAATAATTTAATTCTTTATAACATGAAAAAGTTCGTTTTATATTCTTTAATGCTTGGCGCTCTAGTATCAACTACCGCATGTAGAAATATAGAAGAAGATGGACCAACCATCATTCAGGATGGAGGTAACGGAAACGGAAATACTGAAAATCTTATTCTTTCAGGAAAAATCACTTCAAATCTTACCCTTAAAGCTAACAAAATATACAAGCTGAGAGGATTAGTATATGTAACTAACGGAGCTACTTTAACAATCGAGCCAGGAACAAAAATCGTAGGTGAGGCTGATAAAAACGGAGCTTTGATTATTACCAGAGGAAGTAAAATCATGGCGGAAGGAACTGCTGCCAACCCTATTATCTTCACTTCTGAAAAGCCAAGTCCGAAAAGAGGAGACTGGGCAGGTGTAGTTATCCTTGGAAATGCTCCTACCAATGCATCTTTTGGTGGACAGAACGGTGTTGGAGAAATTGAAGGAGGTATCAACAACTCTGAAGGTCTTGGACTTTATGGAGGAAATAATACCGCTGATAACAGTGGAGTATTAAAATATGTAAGAATTGAGTATGCCGGATATGCTTTCTTACCGGATAAAGAGGTCAACGGTCTTACCTTCGGAGGAGTAGGTAACGGAACTACAGTAGATTATGTAGAGGTTGCTTACGCTAATGATGACAGTTTTGAGTGGTTCGGAGGAACGGTAAACTGTTCTCACCTTATTTCTTACAAAGGTCTTGATGATGATTTCGATACGGATAACGGATATTCAGGAAATGTACAGTTCGGTATTGCTGTAAGAGATGCTCAGGTAGCTGACGTTTCAGGTTCTAACGCTTTTGAATCTGATAATGATGCCAACGGTTCTTCTCTGACGCCTCAGACATCTGCTACATTCTCTAACATGACGATCATAGGACCAATCAACTCTGCGGCACCTGGAGCAATCAACTCACTATTCCAAAATGCTTTACAGATCAGAAGAAATTCTTCTATCTCCGTATTCAACTCTGTTTTCACAGGATTCCCGGTTGGCTTATTTATTGATGCTACCAAAGGAACTCCAACAGACAATAATATTGTTGGTAACAAGTTATTCTTTGAAAACAATATTTTGGCAGGAAATACAACTCCGTTAAAATTCGGGCCGTCTACATCTTCACCTACAACTTATACATTAGCGGATCTTACAACATGGTTTAATGCTAAAGGAAATACGATCCTTGCTTCTACAGCTGATGTGAAACTTGCCGGTGCATGGGCTCCTGCCGGGACTACTCCAAACTTTACACCTACTGCAGGTTCTCCATTATTAACCGGTGGTGCCTTTACTAACCCTAAATTAGCAACCTGGTTTACACAGGTAACTTACAGAGGTGCAGTAAAAGATGCCAACGATACATGGTATGCAGGATGGACCAACTTCAATTTATAGGATATATAAATATATAGTTAGATTTAATTCAATCAAAAGCCTTCGGAGATATTTTCCGAAGGCTTTTTTTTACGTAATGGCCAGATTTTACGGAGATCATGCATTTTCAATGTGAATAGCTGTTAACATTCCCGGGATAAGATCCGCCTATTTTAGGTTTTGGCTAAAGCCAATGGAATTTCTGATGATCCGGCAAGCGGGCTAAAGCCCGTTCTTATTGATAGGACAAACCCCGAAATACGCAACACGCAACCCCAAATCTCCTACGAAAAAAGCCACCGGAACACCGGTGGCAATTACAAAAAACAAGTGTATAAAAAATATATATACTTCGGTTAATTTCTCCAGAACAGGTTCCCGTCATGCATCAGGGCTTCTATTGTAGAGATTCTGGAAACGGCTTCTGCAGAACATGATGCCTCTGTCAGAACAATGGCTGCTTCGTCTCCTGCTTTAGGCCACTGTTGTTTTCCTTTTTCATCCAGCGGAAGAATACTCTGGGTAGCAAACTGAAGTGCTCTCGATAATGCATATTCTGTAGCATAGCCATACAATTCGGCAATAAGATTGGCTTTCTGCAGCATGCTTCCGGATCCGAAAGTACTCCAGTAATCCTGCACATTATCGTTTCCTATCAGGACATTCACTCCGTATTTCTTTAAAGTCGGGATCGGCATTACTGTTTTCCCAAAAGGTACGGAGGAAGCTATTCCCACTTTGGCTGCAGCCAGCCTTTCAGCAATCTGCTCTGTTTCTTTCGGGTTCAGATGAGCCAGGGCAAAGGCATGACTTACGAAAGTTTTCCCCTGAAGCTGCGGATTTTCAATCGCCTTATCAATCAGGTAATTGATGGTTTTCATCCCGGACTCTCCTACTTCGTGCAGGTGGATATCAATTCCTTTATGATGATCCAACGCCAGCTGTACGGTAAAATCCATTACTTTTTCAATGCTTCCATCGATGCTCAGAGGATCCAGGCCACCAATAAAGCTTACACTTTTCAGTTTTGCGGCTTCTTTCATCAGGGGAAGCGTTTCCGTATAGTATACTCCATGCTGAGGAAAGGCGACAGTTTCCACTTTAAAGGAATCTTTCTTATTTTCAAGAGCTTGTTCCAGATGCTCCAGCGACTGTAATCCTGAAGTGGGTTCAATGTTGAAGTGGGTTCTTGCAAAGTGAGTTCCGTAATGCTGTTGAAGGCTGATCAGCTGTTCGGCTCTCTCTACTGAAGTTTTTAAGAGTTCGGGGATAATTTCCTGTTCATAGGCAATCATATCCTTCACTGTTCTCCTTTTGGCAGAAAGGGCCTTCCATGGAAGTCCGTATAATGTTTTATCCAGGTGAATATGCATATCCCTGAAGGCCGGCAGCATCAGAAAGCCTTTTGCATCTATGGCATTGGAGGCAGGTTCATTAGCCTTCACAGCTTTGATCTTTCCGTCTTCAATATCAATACTGAAAAGATCAGTTTTTGTTCCGGTCACCTCTTCATTTTCGTATTCAAAACCTGTTTCCAGGCGTACATTTTTCAGGGAATATTTTCCTTTTGCTGCTAACTGATAGGGAAATTGCATGATTTAATTTATTTAACACTACAAAATTACGCCGGTCTGTACCCAAAACCGGTGTATCAATTATGTCTTGTTTTGTATAAATTATTCTTTGAACTGGGATGGCGTCATGCCTGTCTGGGCTTTAAAAAACTTTGAAAAACTTGCATGGTCGTAGAAACCGAGATCATACACAATATCTTTTACAGACATCTCAGATACTTTTAAAAGCCTTTTTGCCTCCAGGAGAATACGGTCCTGAATAAGGGACGAAGCTGAGGCATTGAGATTCTTTTTGCAGACAATATTCAGATAATTGGCTGAGATATTCAGCTTATCGGCATAAAATGAAACAGATCTTTCTGTTCTGAAATGTTCATCAATGAGGTGTAGAAATTTTGAAATGATCGGGTTGGAATGGTAGATTTCGAAATCTTTGAAAGCTCCTTCCACCGTCTTGCTGACCAGCAGACCTATCAGTTCACTTCTTTTCTGAATGAGTTCCCAGAAAATTTTTTCTTCACCGAGCTCTTTTTGAATGGCCTGAAATTCATACAGGAAAGCCTGAAAGATATCTTCAGAAAGATTAATGACCGGATGATTCTGATAATAGGAAGCAGAAAACCTTAATGAAGGCAGAAAACTTTCAAACCAATCCCTGCTGATCATCAGCTGATAGCCTATGGTTTCTTTTTCGATCACCCACTGATGTACCTGATCCGGAAAAACAAGATGGATCTGATGATCCTTGACCTGATATTCCGTAAAGTCTATGGTATGCGAGCCTACGCCATGCTCAAAAAGGTTGATGATAAAAAAATCGTGTTTATGAGGATCATCTATGGAACGGGCTCCGTAGAGTTCATTAAACAGCAGATGACAGCCTTTCGGCTGGTTTTCGCTAAATTCCTGAATTCCTAAAATAGGAAAATGATCTGTATGAGAACTCACGCTACCTGAATTTCTCTTAAAATTAATAAAATTTATGAGAGAAAAAATTAAAATGGCCACAAAAGAAGCAAACACATCCTTTGTGGCCGGAAAACACTAACTAAATTATATCTCTCAATTGATAGGTATACTTTGGAATAATAGGCCGGATGAATGCAAAGACTCGAACCACTTGCATTATCCAGCCTCCAACAGCATAAGTTTATCTATGATTTCAATATCTGGACAATCTCTGCAAACCCCAACTCTTCTGCATGCTGCAGAGGTGTTTTCCCTGAACGGTCGGGAATGGTAAGATCTGCTCCGTTATCTTTTAAAATCTTTACGATCTCCTGATATTTCTGCGTTCCGCTTCCGAGAATTACGGCTTCCATCAGCGCTGTCCAACCCAGGCGGTTTATATGATTGACCGGGAAACCTTTGGTCTTTACCAGGACTTTTACCGTCTCTACATGTCCTCTTTCACAGGCAGGAATCAAAGCAGTTCCATTGTACCGGTTGAATATATCGAATCTGGCTCCGTTTTCTAAAAATAACCTGACCAGTTCGGTCTGTCCGCTCGCTCCTGCATACAAAAACGGACTGTCAAGCTGATCATCCTGAAGATTAACATCTGCTTTACAGGAAACGAGCAGCTTTGCCATTTCCGTCTGCCTGTCTATGGTTGCAATTAACAGTAAGGAACGGCCTTTTTTATCTCTAGTATTCACATCAGCCCCATTATCCAATGCTGACTTTACCCCAGCAATGTCATTTTTTTTCACCAGATCTATGATATTTGTTTCCTGCATTATCTCTTGTTTCGAATAACCGGCTGGTTTCTTTTCACAGGCACTCAGACTCCCGAATGCCAGAAGAAATAGTAATACTTTCATTGTGATTCATTATTAAAAAACAATATTTCCCTGATGAACCAACGATTCTACATTTGAAATTCTTGATACCGCTTCTGCCGAACAGCTGGCATTGATCAGTACAAAATCTGCCTTATCTCCTGACTTGGGCCATTGCTGAGTACCTTTATCATCCAATGGAAGGATATTTCCGGTCGCCAGCTTTAAGCTTCTCGACAGATGGAACTCCGTTGAATACCCGTAAAGCTGTGCCATCAGGTTGGCTTTCTGAAGTACACTTCCTGTTCCAAAAGTATTCCAGTGGTCTACAATACTGTCATTACCGGTCAGTACCGTTACATTATGCTTATAAAGTACAGGAATCGGCATAATCATTCTTCCGAAAGGAATCGTTGAAACAATTCCGATCTTTGCTTCAGCTAATTTTTCAGCAATTTCCTCCTGTTTTGCAGCTTCTAATTTGGCCAATATAAAGCAGTGGCTCAAATAGGTTTTTCCTTTCAGAGATGGATTTTCATTCACTTTTTTAATCAGATATTCTACCGTTTTCAATCCGGAATCTGTGGTTTCATGTAAGTGAATATCAATCCCTTTTTTATGATCCAAAGCAAGCTGGACCGTGAAATCCATCACTTTTTCAATATTCCCGTCAACATTAAAAGGGTCTACTCCACCGATAAAATCGATATCCATCTTTGCCGCCTCTTTCAGATAGGGCGCTGAGTCTGTATAAAACACACCATGCTGTGGAAATGCTACGAGCTCTGCTCCAAAGCCTTTCTTTTTATGCTCTAAAGCTTGCTGAAGATTTTTTAAAGACTGAAGCTTTGAAGTTGGTTCAATATTCACATGGCTCCGGGCAAATGAAGTTCCTTTCGACTGCAGGAGTTCAATCATTTTCTCGGCTTTGAATGTTGAATTTTTCAGCATTTCAGGCAGCATTTTCTGTTCCAGCTCTATCATTCCTTTTACTCCGCCTGTTCTTTTCCTTACGGCCTGCCAGTGATCCCCGTAAAAAGTTTTATCGAGGTGAATATGCATATCCTTAAAAGCAGGCAGCATCAGATAACCTTTGGCATCTATCGCTTTGGCATCAGGCTGGTTGGCAGCAATCTTTGTGATCTTTCCGTTTTCAACTTCTATATAAAAAAGACCGGTTTTTGTAGAAGACACTTCCCCTTCTTCATATTCAAACCCGGTTTCAAGGCGGACATTCTTAAGACTCAGCTTTCCTTTTGCTGAGATCTCTTTCGCTTCAAAAAGGGGTGATGCTGTCATGATATTAGGTATTAAAGTTAATCCTGCCATTGCCAATGCTGAATTTCTGATAAAATCCTTCCGGGACAGGGTATTGTCTGAGGTCTTCATTTCCAATCTGTTTATGACAAAATTAAAAAGAACCGGCCTGAACAAAGTGTATGGTTTATTACAAAATCTGTATCATTTATATTTTCTTTTATCCTGTCATCAAAAACCTTATAATATTATATGCTTTTTATTCATAAACACAATATGATTCTTTATTTCTTTTTCTACCGCTTAATCAATATCATAACTCCAATAATTCCGGCTCTGTCCAGTTTTTATTAAATTTTATATTTGTAGAAAAAATATCTATGAAAAAAATAGCAGGCATTATTTCGATATGCACAGCTTCTATTGCATTTGCTCAAATAGGGATCAATACGGAAACACCCAAAGCTACTCTTGATGTTACAGCTAAAAAAGAGGTTTTAACTATTGACGGATTATTGCCACCGAGATTAACACGGGCAGAACTTACAGAAAAAGGAAATACTTTGTATGGAATGGATCAGGACGGTATCATCATCTATATCAATGATGTCTCAGGAGGAAACAAAGAGAGCCAGAGAGAATATATTGATAGCAAGGGACTTTATATCTTCGATGCTGAAGCAGCCAATAAGGAGGGAAGATGGATGTGCCTTTTCTGCTATGGTTTTGCCTAAAGTACCATCATATAAATAAAATAAGAGACTGCCTTTTCAGACAGTCTCTTTATATTTACTTATTGGAATATTCAAATTTTCTTACAGCTTCCAGTGTCATATCAATTTCTTTTTCTCTGATTGCATCACTGATGAAGTAGGTTTCATAACCGCTTGGCGGTAAATACACTCCATTCTGAAGCATCTGATGGAAGAAATTGTTGAATAATGAATGGTTCGCTTCCTGAGCCTCATCAAAGTTGGAAACCCTGTTGGTATGGAAGAAAACAGACATCATTGAACCTTTCCTGTTGATCTTATGGGAAATTCCTTTTTCATTTAAGATTTTTCCGATTTCAAGATCCAGCGTTTGGGTTGTTTTGCTTAATCTGTTGAAGAATTCAGGATCGTTTTTGATCAGCTGAAGCGTTTTTAATCCGGCTCTCATTGCCAAAGGATTTCCGCTTAATGTTCCTGCCTGGTATACTCCGCCTTTCGGTGCCAGGTGGTCCATGATTTCATTTCTTCCTGCAAAAGCTCCTACCGGAAGTCCTCCTCCGATTACTTTTCCGTAAGTTACCAGGTCAGCTTTCACGTTGAAAAGCTCCTGAGCTCCCCCGAATGCCAATCTGAAACCGGTCATTACCTCATCAAAGATCAGCAATGCTCCGTTTTCGTCACAGATCTTTCTTAAATTCTGAAGGAAATCATTTTCAGGCAATACACACCCCATATTTCCGGCAACCGGCTCAATGATCACCGCAGCGATCTCTCCCTGATTGTGACGGAACAGATCTTCCACCTGTCCGAAATCATTATAACGGGCCAGTAATGTATCTTTTGCTGTACCGGCAGTTACTCCTGGAGAATTAGGATTTCCAAATGTAGCAGCACCACTTCCCGCCTTGATCAGGAACGAATCTGAATGCCCATGGTAGCAGCCTTCAAATTTTACGATCTTATCTCTTCCGGTATATCCTCTTGCCAGTCTGATCGCACTCATACAAGCTTCTGTTCCTGAAGAAACCATTCTGATCTGGTCTATATTCGGGACATTTCCGATGATGAATTTTGCAATTTCTGTTTCCAGTTCTGTTGGGGCTCCGAATGAGAATCCTTTTTCGGCCTGTATTTTCAGTTCTTCCAGTACTTCAGGATGGGTATGTCCTAAAATAGCCGGCCCCCATGAATTGATGTAATCAATATAAGTATTTTCATCTGCATCGGTAAGGTAAGCACCTTTTGCCGATTTCATGAAAACAGGAACACCTCCTACAGATTTAAATGCTCTTACCGGAGAGTTGACCCCTCCCGGAATGTATTGGTAGGCTTCATCAAATAAAGCCGAACTTCTTTGGTATTTCATATATATTTAGCTGTTCGTTGACAGTGGCTGTTGGCATTAACTGTCAACTACAGACTCTCAACAAAAAATAAAATTAGTTTCGTGGTTTTTTATCAATCAGATAAATCAGCTGTCCTGCAGATGGCTGCTGTCCTTCATCCATTCTGTTTTTGGCATATAATTTATGCAGCTTGATTCCGAACTTCTGGGCGATATCGTGCATATCTTCACCGGATGCGGCTTTGTAAGTTGCTGTATTTCCTGAAGAGTTTTTAGATTCAAGGAAGACGATATCATTTTTCTTCAGTGTTTCATTTTCAAGTTCATTCCACTTCATCAGGCGGCTTTCGCTCACTTTGAATTTATTGGCAATGAATTTCACATCGGTATCTTCAGGGATGATAATGTATTTCAGCCCGTCATTCGGGTGGCTTTTGATCAGAATGGAATTAAGAATTTCCGCTTTTGTTTTGATTCTTTCCACTCTTTTCTGCTGCTGTGCATAAGAAGTCTGTTTGTAAGGGACTTCTACCGTTACCGGTTCTTTAGCTTTCTTTGTTGCTTTTGAAGGCTCCAGCTGTGCCATGAAAGTTCTGTCGTCTTTCAGATCCGGATACATTTTAAGAACAGCGTACAACACTTCATTAGAATTGGTATTGTCGTATTCGTATAATTTATACTTTTCAATTTTAGTGATCAGAATGGAAGCATAGCGTGGATTGGTTGCATATCCTGCCTTTTTCAACCCATATGCCCATGCCCTGTAATCTTTCATATCGAGTTTGAAAAGATTAGCGTAATATTTTCTGGTAGATAAAAATATGGAATGGTCTTCATAAGACTGTCTTGGATCGTCATACACACGGAAGCATTCATTAGGGGCATCATCCGTATGCTTCATTGTTTTACCTGTCCAGTCTTCTTTACATTTGATACCGAAGTGGTTTTTACCTTCCTGAGCCAGCCTGCTCTGTCCGCCTCCCGTTTCCAGGAGTCCCTGGGCAAGAGTAATAGAAGCCGGAATTTTATATTTTTCCATTTCTTCTACTGCGTATTTAGCAAATCTCTGAATGTACTGATCTTCGGTTGCCCATCCCTGAGCAGAAAATTTTGATAAAACTAAAAGGCTTATGGATAGGAAAAGTCTTTTCATGTTTTTCAATTTTACTTATATAATTAAATTTCTATTCTGTTTTTCTAACAGCAGATTAGCTCCTTCAATTCCCTGCAATCCGCCTGTATGAAAGCACAAAACCCTGCTGTTTTCAGGAAAAAACCCTTCATCAATCATCTCAAACACTTTCTGCATCATTTTTCCTGTATAAACCGGTTCCAGAGGAATATCATATTTCTCTTTGAAATCATTGATAAAACGGATATTTTCATCACTTATTTTACCATAACCTCCAAAACATGAATCTATTAGATCAAAATTCCGTTTCAAAGTTAATTCAAATATTTTATTTTCCAGTGAAGCATCATGAACCGCTTTAAATCCTATAACTTTCTGATTGTCTTCACAAAATTTTGAAATTCCGGCAATGGTACCTCCGGTTCCAACTGCAGTGCAAAGATAGTCAAAATCTTTTGTTTGCTCATTCAGCATCATTTTCACGCCTGCTACCGCCTCTTCATTGGTTCCTCCTTCCGGCACCACTAATGCCTCCGGGAACTCCTGCTGCAGGAATTCAGTCAGTTTTTCTTTATGCCGGTATTCTTCGCGGGTGACAAATTTCAGGTTCATGCCGTTCCGTTTAGCAAAAAGTAAAGTAGGATTATCCCTCCATTTATGCTGCAGTTCTTCTCCTCTTATAATTCCCAAAGTCGGAATACCAGCCCTGCTTCCTACCGCAGAGACTGCTGCGATATGATTGGAAAACGCTCCTCCGAAAGTAATGATATAAGGTTTTTCAGGATCTTTTTCCAGATAATGATTGACATTATAAAAAAGCTTCCAGTATTTGTTGCCAGAAATCTGAGAATGAATAAGGTCTTCTCTTTTGATGAAAACCCTGATATTTTTATGAATCAGGATCTCCTGAATCGGAACAGGTTCTGTGGGGAATTGTAATAGCATTTCAGTTCTTTAAACTATCCATCGGTTATTTTTGCAAAAGTAGTAAAAGATTAGTTATCGTTTCCAGTCCAATGATATTGGCAGATGCAGCAATTCTGTATGGAATATTGACAGGCATTTAACTACAGATTTACACGGATGCGGATGATTGTAAATTATATTATGCAGAATGTTTGTGACATTTGTGTATTTATTTGTGATGCTGCGTTCACATTTTTAGGTTTTGGCTAAAGCCAATGGAATATTTTAATTTCAATTGGCCGGGCTAAAGCCCGCCCCTATTGATGGTGATATTGATGTCCTTATATTTATAAGCAGGATAATTTTGCAAAGGTAGTAAAAGATTAGTTATCGTTTTCAGCCCAATGATATTGGCAGATGCAGCAATTCTGTATGGAATATTCACAGGCATTGAACCACAGATTTACACGGATGCGGATGATTGTAAATTATATTTTGCAGAATGTTTATGAAATTTGTGAAATTGTTTGTGATGCTGCGTTCACATTTTTAGGTTTTGGCTAAAGCCAATGGAATATTTTAATTTCAATTGGCCGGGCTAAAGCCCGTCCCTATTGATAGTGATATTGATGTCCTTATATTTATAAACAGGATAATAGTTCTATAACGACAAAATCTTTCAATCTTTCAATCTTTCAATCTTTCAATTTTTCTACAAATATTTCCTGAAATTCCAGAATTTTCTTTTTTTAAGATAACTCAAATGATGTTCGTTGGCATAGGCCTCTCTTTCAAAGGAGATTCTTTTGTACGCAAGATAGCTGTCTTTAAGTTTGAAAAACCAGTAATAATACTCAATAACGTAGAAAATATAAAAAAAAATGATCAGCATTTCCAGCTGCTGCCGTAAATGGATCTTTTCGTGATTGATAAGTATATTATTTTCCTTATCTTCGGGTTTCCTAATGAAGATAAAGGGAAAGAGAGCTATGCCATTAATTTTTAGTTTTTTCAATGGCTTTTGGCATACAATTATCATAATAACAAATATAAAAAGTTTTTTGACTTGCGTTTAACTTATGGCCCATTATGACATCAAAGAAGGTGAAGACTTTTACTATAATGAACAGGGATACAAGGTTTTTACAGAAAAATTCCATCTGAAAAGAGGATATTGCTGTAAAAGCGGCTGCAGGCACTGTCCTTACGGGTACGATAAAAAGACTGATACATTCATTAAAAATGATAAAAAAAATAAATAAAATGAAGAAATATATTTTTATTTTGTTGGCATCTGCTACATTAGGTCTTACTTCTTGTAGCCCTTTTCAGGTACGTTCAGACTATGCTGAAACCGCCAATTTCAATTCTTATAAGACTTATAAAATAAGAATTGACGATCTTAAACTGAATGATATTGATAAAGACAGAGTTCTGAATGAGCTGTCAAGACAGCTTCAAAGTAAAGGACTTCAATCAGGAGAGAACCCTGATCTTATTATCAACGTAAAAGCAAATCATAAAAAAATTACGGACATACAGAGTTCTTCTCCTTACGGAATGTGGGGATGGGGCGGCCCTTTCGGATGGGGTGTCGGTATGAACAGAACATGGACGAGCAATTATAATGAAGGCGCATTAATCGTTGACCTGATCGATGCAAAAACCAACAAACTGGTTTGGCAGGGTATCGGAAGCGGAATTTCTGTAGATTCTCCAAGATCTAAGCAAAGACAGATTCCTGAAATCATGGCTGAGATCATGAAAAACTATCCGCCACAGAGAAAGTAAATTGAGGACTATTATAGACAAATTAAACTTAGTAATTTGCCGGCAAATCTTTTTAAATAACACCAATGCAACAAGGGAAACAAATAGATTTTTGGGAATTGCTTCCCCATAAAGGTCTGGGCCCCATCCGATTTTCGATGGATAAATCGGAGGTACAGTGTTACTATAAGGAATTCGGCACTATGATCCTTCAAAAAGACGAAAGCATTGAACAGAAAAAGAAAGATCTTGAAGATACATTTAAACAATTCAGTGAATTTTTCAGTGAAGAAGATTTAAAAATCGCAATGCAAGGACTCGAAGACGTGGGTGGAGAATTGGGTGATGTCGTGACCGAATACACAAGCTCAGGAATATCGTTACAGTACAAAGCGGATCGACTGACTGAGATTTTTGCGGATGACAGAGCAAAGCAATTACATTTTCAAGGTATACCAATCTTTTCAGATGATCCAACCAAACTACTCAACTCTATGCGTAAGGTTTTTGAGGAAGATCCTGTTATAAAAGATAAAGAGCTTATTTTCCGGAACAACAACATTTATTTGTTCAATTTTATAAAAGAAGATTCTACCGGCAATTGCGTGGCCGGAGATCAACAGAATAGGACGATCATGTGGAGAGACTCACCACGGCCTCTTTCTGTTGATTTAGCAGAATACCGGCATGTAAAACTGCCAACCTGATATTTTCGCTAGCTGTATGGTACTTCATGCAATCGCATTTTTTAGTTTCCGCACTCTACCTTTCCATTTGAATTGAAATATAGAAAAATTATATTGGCCGGCACAGTTTTTTGTGCCGGCTTTTTGTTTGCTGTTTATCGGTGAGGCTGTGTGGAATATTTATGTTGTCTGCTGTGATCCTTGTGAAGCCGTTTGTGCTTAGATAGTCAATCTACATTATTTATAAAACAGAATGTTCTACATTCAAAATTAATGATAATGTAATTTTTTATTCGTAAAAATGTAGTAATCTTGCTGAAACTTGTATTGATATGAAAAAAATCATCTTATTCTCTGTATTTGCGGGACTTGCCCATGCCCAGGCTCCTGCAGGATACTACAATTCTGCCAACGGATTAAGTGGTGCAGCACTCAAAACGGCATTAAGCGGCATTATTACCAGCGGACACCAGGACAAAGGCTATAACGGACTGTGGACTGCCTATAAAACTACGGATATTGATAAAGATTACGAAAACGACGGATCTATTCTTGATATGTATTCTGAAAAACCCGCTGGTGCCGATCCTTATAAATATACCCCCGGAAGCAACCAGTGCGGAACTTATTCTACGGAAGGCAACTGCTACAACAGGGAGCATGTGATCCCTCAAAGCTTATTTAGTGAAGCTTCTCCAATGGTTTCTGATATTCATTTCATCAGAGCCACTGACGGTAAGGTGAATGGAATGAGAAGTAACTATCCTTTCGGGAAGGTAAGCAGCGCAACATTTACCTCCAAAAACGGTTCTAAACTCGGATCTTCTGCGTCTTCCGGATATTCAGGAACGGTTTTTGAGCCGATCGATGAGTTTAAAGGGGATGTGGCCCGTATGATCTTCTATTTTGTGACCCGTTATCAGAGTAAGCTTTCTTCATTCACTTCAGGAAATATGCTGGGAAGTTCTGCTTTCCCGGGATTACAGACCTGGGAGCTGAATGTTCTTCTGGCCTGGCACAACCAGGATCCGGTTTCTCAGGCTGAGATCAGAAGGAATAATGCGTCTTATACGTATCAGGGGAACAGGAATCCGTTTATTGATAATCCCAACTATGTCAATCTTATCTGGGGTTCCCAGCAGCCTTCAGCTGATACCCAGGCTCCGACAACGGCTACCGGCTTAAATATTTCAGGAAAAACATCCAGCAGCATTACTCTTGCCTGGAATGCTTCTACGGATAATGTAGGCGTAACGGGCTATAATGTTTATGTAAACGGAAGCCTTAAAGCAACAGTAAGCTCAACCTCAACAACAATTTCAGGGCTCAGTCCTTCCACTAGCTACAGTTTTTATGTAACAGCTAAAGATGCTGCCGGAAATTCTTCACCGAACAGCTCAACTGTTTCAGGTACTACCAATGCAGGAGGTACAACAACTCCATCAACAGGGTGTACGAATGAAAATTTTGAAGCGATCCCTGCAACCAGTGCTTCCTATACAACAAGAACCTGGAGCAACGGCGGTATCTCATGGACAGCAACGGATGCAAGGACCGATCAGACGATCAATAACAAAGCCATTACAGTAAGAAACGGTTCTTTAACGTCAGGAAGCTCTTCCAATGGTATCGGTTCTTTAACAGTTACGACTCAAATGAAGTTTTCAGGGAGCAACGGAACTTTTGATGTGAAAGTGAACGGAACTACAGTGGGAACAGTTCCATACAGTACATCAGCAACTACCACAACGATCAGCAATATCAATGTTTCAGGAAATGTAACAGTAAGTCTGGTAAACAATTCAACAAGCAACAGAGTGGCTATTGATGACCTTTCGTGGACATGCTATTCAGGATCTTCGGCAAGACAGGCTCAAAGCATTGCTCCGGAAACAACGAAGAGTTTTCAAATTTCACCAAACCCGGTTACGAATCAGGAAATCTTTGTAAAAGGTGATCTTCAGAGTGTAAGAAAAGCTGAAATCTATACGCTTCAGGGTAAGGTTTTACAAACGGTGGATCAGCCATTCAGAAATGGTAATTCTATCAAAACCGGAAATCTTGGCCAGGGAATTTATATTCTGAAACTGGATCATGCCACGATGCAGTTTTTGGTAAAATAATGCTTATTTTTTGATATAAAAAGCTGGCATCCTGTTTTGGAAGCCAGCTTTTTTTAATTCTTTTCTGAAGGTGCTGCTTTTCTTTTGAATACCCATCAACAAACTTGTAGGATGAAGCTCATCAATAAAGAAAGTGTATTTTCCCTACTACCTACTACCTACTACCTACTACCTACTACCTATTACCTATTACCTATTACCTATTACCTATTACCTATTTACTTCCCTCCTTTTCCTTAATAATCTTTGACCAATCGGTAAACATTTTGGTAATTGTATTGGCATTGATCAAGCTGAAAATAAACATCCCGACCATTACGGTAAGCCAGCAACAGGCTAATTTTATTCCGTTCTTATCTGTAATAAAATAAAGTACAAATATGGTAAGGGTACCCAGTACAAAAGTAAACAGTAAGGTATACATCAATACATGAATGATATACATATTGAACTTAAGCTTCCTGAATATCCACCCGATGACAGCTGCAGGAATAAACAACAGCAACGGAAGGAACATAGCCCCGAATATCGCCATTTCAGGATGCTCCGTGATTTCTCTTTCGAGCCCGAAAAAGGTATTAAAACTGAACTCCGTCATAGTGTTTTTCAGCGCTTGTTATTTCCAGTAAAGTTTTGTCTTTATAGCCCAGCATTTTGGCCAGTATAACATTCGGGAATTCATGAATTCCGATATTATAAAGATTGACACTGTCGTTAAAAAATTCTCTTCTGTCTGCAATTTTGTTTTCCAGCTCGGAGATTCTTTTCTGCAGCTCCAGAAAGTTGTTGCTTGATTTCAGCTCAGGGTAATTCTCGGAAACGGCAAAAAATGATGATAAGGCCTTCGAAGTTTCGTTAGCAAGCTCAGTCCTTTTATCGGCATCGGCTGTCTGGTTATATGAAGTCCTGAGTTCCGTAAGACGGGCAAGCAGGTTTTCTTCATAGTTCATAAAATGTTTCGCCACGTTGACCAGATTAGGAATTTCATCTGCACGCTGCTTCAAAACAACATCAATATTGCCATAGGCTTTATCGACATTAAACTTAAGCATGACCAGCTTGTTATATAAATTGATCAAAAAACTTATAATCACTACTCCTAAAAGGATGAGTAATATGATGGCAACAGTCTGATTCATTATTGTATGAGTATATAAATGATAATTAAAAGGATTATTGAACAGGTAACCATGAAAGACCTCAGCAGCGGCTGATATTTATTCCATACGGTGATTCCTGATGATGAAGTCACACCAAGTACTTTATAATGGTCATCTTTTCTGATGAATGGCACGCCGTTTTTAGCATCTGCGTATCCTACCAGCAGCATTTTTTGTCCGTCTTTCAGCAGGGTTTCTGTGTATCTTTTGTTATTGCTGCTGCTTATATTGGTTTCTCCAAGCAAAACAAGCTCTATGTCCTCCGGTTCAATGTCAATGGTTCCCGTTTCGTCTTTTATGGTGAAAGGATTGCATCGGGTTTCCCTATGAATGGTTCTGTAAGAGAGTTTCCCGTCAGAATCCCTGTCAATATCTTCAATGGTATAATAATATCCGATGCATATTTCATGATCAACCGGTGAAGATAAAGGCTCTTTCATGATCAGGGTTCCTTCAACTTCTACAATTCCTTTTGCCAGCGATTTTATTTTAGATGTCGGAAGTGACGCCTGCAGCCTTAAAAATCTCTTAGCAGAAGTTGGTCTCATCAACGTAAGAAAAATGAAGACAAAAAAGATCAAAGGAAGAATGATGATTGCTTTTTCTGCATATGCATCATAATTATTTGAAATTTCATAGAGGTAAGCATGCAGCGGCATTTTTTCTTTAAAAATAGTCCACAGTATAAAATAAAGAAAACAAAACACAATCGCTCCCAGAATCCCATAGGCTATATATGATTTTTTTCTGTTACTCTCCATGTATTGCTATTATTTTCCCTGAATGTTAAGTTTTGGTTGTGAATTCAAAAATACATTATTATTAATGAATGCTGTCTGAATTATTGTTTAAGATAAATAAGAATTACACCCATTATATTAATCAACACCATGATACCTGTAATGTATGAAGATAATGTCAGTCTTCTTTTGAAGGTCAACTTTGTACTGTAGGTAGCCAGCAGGCTTGCAAAAAAAGTTGTGGCTCCGGTAAAAACGCCTCCGAAAATCAGGAAAATCCAATCCAGTTCTATAGAATTAGCACTGTCTTTGGATCCTCCATCGGTTATTTTCAGTTGCTGTCCGATTGCCAAAGGCTGATTGCCTGTAATGTCTACGGTTTTGATCACTTCCTTTCCTTCCGAATCTGTGTATTTCACTTCCGGAAAATAAACGACTTTAGTATCGTAAGTAGAATTCCTGAAGTTCTGATTTTTTACAGTTTCTTTTTTATACCCCACCACTACAGCTTCGTATTTATTTTCGTTAACCGCCCTGTATGCTTTTTCCCAAAAGAATGTATAGGACAGGACAGCTGTCAGCGAATTGAGACCAACAGTCAAAAGACAGATAAAAAACAGGACAGCACTTTTTTCCAGAAGACCGGCATCTCCTTTTACATCATTTCTCTGTTTTGAAATTTTTTCAAAAATCCTGTATGCTATATATAATGAGAACAGGGCTACAGCTAAAACGAAGTATCCGAAAACCGTCATATGTTTAAGATATAATCCGGGACGCTATATGATTTCAAATTCATTTTTTCCGGCAGGAATATAAAAAGTGATGTCCAGCATCAGCTCTTCTCTGGTTTTAGGATCTACGAGATATAATGCAGCATCCCCGTTGAGTCTTTTCAGAACAGCGGTTCTGTTGTCTGCATGCAGGAACATTACGGCATCCTGGGGAACAGGCTGTATTTCCATCCCGGAACTGAACTCCTGAAGCAGTTCTTTAAACCTTCCCTCCGATTCTCCTTTTGAAAGGTACATCGATGCTGCCATGTTTTCTTCTCTCCGGGAGATCATCTTTTGATACTCATCATATCTTTTATTCTGAATGACCCTGATGATCTTTTCATACGCGGATTCCAGCTTTTCCCTGCAGTTTTTAAGGTCTTTAAGACTGATACCGTCCTGCCATGCCTTAAGCTGATAAGGAACTTCGGCTTTAAAGGTACTGTCGTATCTTATGACAGGTAATTTTTTATTTTCAACGGGTTTTGACTGGTAGTCTCCAAACTGGCTGTCAAATACAAAATTGCCGGTAACATCGAAAAGCTTGATATTGAATTTCAATCCGGCCTGCTTATCAATTTCGGTTTGTCCGGCGACAGGCAGGATGCTGGCTGTAATCTTCTGCTCACCGCTTTCCAGAATGGCATAGTTGATGGGGATCATGGTAGAAATCTGGTTCGGGATATTCATATGGATGACCGGATAATCATTGATCCTGATCTCCAGCATACATGCTGATGCACTGAAATCGATTACATAATAAGGCTGCTGCATAGGAATCTTTGTCTTTCTAAAAATATTTTTAATTGGTTTAAGGGATTTTATTGAGGTCAGGGTATCCTGAACCCTGCAACAGGTTTACCCATTCACGGTTTTTAAAAACAAACATATTGCATCTGTATTCTTCCGGCTTGTTTTCTATTTTTGTTTCACAATAGTAATACACCAGATCTCTGACTTTCCAGATGGCTACTTCCTGTATGAATTTATTTTGAGTCGGGATGATAGTATTGTCTTTCACTTCGGAATCAAAGCTTTCATGAACAGTTGTAAAAACCGGTTTCTGAAGGGTTTTCTTCAGGTTTTCAAGAAGGGCTTTTGCTTGCGGTTCAGAATAGATATTGAGCTGGTACATTCCCAGTTCTTCATTTTTTTCGTTAGCAATCGGCCCAAACTCTTTCTCTACTTTTCCGTAGTGGAAAATAGCCTTATTGGTATTGTAGTCATTTTTTCCTTCCAGGCTGGTCCCATCATACTTCAGTAGTTTTCCTGAAGCAAAAGCAAGCCTTTCATTTCCCATCAAAGTTATATCATCCGCCTGTACAGTATCTTTCACTGCCCATCCTCCGGATTGTAAGATATCATTGATGTTTTCTCCCATGCCGAGTGATGCCAGGTCTGAAATTGCGGCCGCAGATTTGGTTTCTGCTACAGTGGGAGAATCATTCTTTTTTTCCTTCGGGCTGCATGATGCCATTCCCACGCAGATTGCCGGTATCAGGATGTATTTTAACTGTTTCATATTGTTTATTGTTCATGACTGGTTATAAAACTTTGTAAAACGGTTTCACGGTCTTTCATATTCCCGTAACGGATGCCGCTTTTCACAAAATACAGATTGGTTTCAAATCCTTTTGTTTCTTTCTGACCTGTGATCACCTTATTTCTGATCTGTTCCAGTAAGATATCAAAGCCGTCCCTGGTATTTTTCCAGTAATATCCTGAGTAGGGCCATGCGTCCGTAGCCACGGATATCACTGTGGGCTCGCCGTATTTTTTCTTCAGACCTGCCATAAGATCATCACTCTCCTGAAAGTTTTTTGTAGTGATGTAATATCCCTGAAGTATGTTATCATTCTGATTATTGACCAGAAATCCGATCTCACTTTTAAGGTATTTTTTTTCTTTTGGATAGTCTACCAGAAAATTAATTCCACCGTATTGATACTGATCTACTTTAAATGTGCTGTAATACGGATATCCGGTAGTCTGTTCCAGGTCAGTCTGCTTTGTCGTATTTTTAACGATCAGGTCATTTGCCGAACCTGTTTTCAGGGCAGACAGATCTGTTCTGGACTGAACGCTGCAGAAATTAAACAGCATCAATGCATTGATCATTATTACTTTCTTCATATTATCCTTTTTGAATGAATGGAATCTGGGCAGATAATCCTGTAAGCTTTTCCAGTTTTTTAATGACGTCAAACTCAGGAATAATCTCATAGGTTTTATCAAAATCCACCAGATCTATTTTTCTGTCGGTTTCCAGAAAACCTTTTTTAATGTATAAGCCCACGCTCGCTTTTACGAGTACAGTGGCTATCAGCCCTTCGAATTTTACTTCGGGTCTGTAATATAAGGTTTTCTGAGTACTGCTCTTCTGTTCATAAACCAAGCGATGGCCAAAAGTAGCTGTAGCTTTTCCTGTAGCTTTCAATTTTCCTTCGGCGTAGGCTTCGGCAATGATGATCACAAATTTCGCTTTTACCTCTATTCCTGCATCCAATTCCACACCAATCTGTGTATCCAGCTTTCCGCTTGCTCCTCCCGCATCGGAATTGGTATTGAAATTCAGCTTGGTTTCTCCCGAAATGGTTCCGAAAAGTTTCAGATCGATATACATATTCAGGGTTACAGGGTGATCGTCGTCAGCCAGCCATGCTCTTACTTCATTCAGGATCCGTTTGGCCGCAATATTGGCAGTTCCTCCGCTCACTACGCCTACTCCGGCCTGGATCAGCATATCAAGAAGATCGATGGTCAATTCAAGCCCGATGATAGGCTCTGCCTTAAAGTACAGTTCCAGTGAGGTACCGATGGTCTGTAGAGGTTTTCTGTTCTTCTGCCCTCTTTCCAGCTGCCATTCTGCTCCCATACAGAAGTTGGGAGGTTTCATTTCTATGGTCAGAGGCATTTTGCTGGTAAAGCTGCGCTTTCTGATCTTTCCTTTTGTCTGGTCTGTAACTCCGGTAGAAAATTCTTTCAGTGAGCTGAATACTTTATACATCCATTTTATCTTATCCTCAAATTTTAGGGTAGCATCAAAATGGCCGTTATATTTGTCTTCTGCGGTTCTGTCCCAGTTGGCTTCCAAGGTAACGCCGAAGTCTACGGCTGTATACTGTTTGCTTTTTTCGTTTCCTATTTTTCCTGCTTTACTCTGCATTTCTTTATGCTTTGCCGGCGGCAGGTTCTGCCATTTGACACTAAGCTCATTGCTCAGGTTCATGGAGAAATGGAAATCCCACTTGATATCGGGATATGCTTTTACTAAAACGGTAACCCTGTTTGTATTACTATAAAACCTGCAGCTATGAGCATGCAGATGAATTTTGTTCGGTGTGGTGGCTTCCGGCCAGATGTACTGCAGAGGAAGGGCGGAAAATCTTGACAGGTCAGAATATATTCCGTAATTAAATGTAGGCGGGGCAAATGTTCTTTCTTTATCTCCCGCATCAATGGCCTGTCCTACATCCAGCAGCCTGATTTCCCTGGTATGCAGATTTTTATTTCTGAAGCAGGCTTTGGTATCATAGTCTGTAACGTCAATGGTAATATTTCTTCTGGTAGAAACGGTAGGAGCTATCGTTTCATAAATAATGGTATTGGCATCGTGAGGAAAATACTCAAAATAAATATCTACCCTACGATTATTTTTATATTCTTTTTCGTCTTTGAATTTAATGTTGTCTTTCCCGTTCTTATCATCTGTAGGATTGACTTCCCCTTTTCCCAGAGATCTGATTCTTTTTACATCCAGCCCTCCGTCTGTAAAGAATTTCTTTACAATATCAGATCTTTTCTGGGATAAAGACTGATTGTATTCCATTTTACCGATCACGCAGGCATAGCCGTCTACCGTAATCGTAGAATGCTGATGTTCCAACAGGAACCGAAGGATATTATTAAGCTTTTTCTCGCCATCTCCTTCTATGATCGCAGAATTGAATTCATAAAAGATCGTTGCATGAATCGTTTCTTTTCCGGCGATATTTTTCACCCCTTTTCCATTATCAAAAACCATGACAGGGGTTTTCACCTCACCATTTTTATCAAAGGTGATATCAGTGATCCTGATGGTTTCAAATTTACAGGGCTCGTATCGTTCCAGGTTTTTATCCGGCATATATACTTTGGTGGGAACCACATTCTGCGGCGGTTTGGGAGCTTTGGCCACCAATTCATTTTTCATTCTCAGGAAACGCCCGTGAATATCGTCATTATTATCGTCAACAATGTATTTTCCGGTTCTGGGATCTTTTACTTTGACGTATAATTCCTCAACATTTTTGATGTTTTTGATGGTGCCTTTCCATTGGGATGTATTCTGAACGACAACATTGATCTCGCCATCATTCACTTCTACATTCGTCCAGCTTCTCATCAGAGGATCATCGCTTGTCCCCCCTCCCATTCTGATTCTCCTGTATATTTCTACAATAAGGTCTTTTCTTCCGTTCAGGCCTTCTGTTCCCAAATAAAGATGGATGATATGTCCGTAGCTGAAATAAAATGTCTGTCTGACATCTTTGCCTCCTTCTGTGGTACTCCATCTGGAATCTACGATCTTCGGAGGGCAGTATCCGAGAATATTAACTCCCACTTTATTGACGGTATCCGGTTTTCCGCTTAAGCTGGCCTCAATGTAATAGGCAACAATTCCGCATTCTTTTTTGGTGAATTTGTATTCATATACAAAGCCTGCAGGTCTTCTGAGCTGTTCTATGATTCCTTTTCTGCCGGCTTTCTGGCGGATCCAGACGATTTCTTTTTTCTTATCGGCATCAGGGGTACCCGGAAACCATTCCGAAACGCTGAAACGTATAGGCTTACCCGGTTCTACAGATATATATTCACCGTTATTGTATATGATCCTGGCATTGTCTGCTCTTGGAACGATACCAATTTTTTTAATTCCTTTATTCGCCATACCCTAATTTATTGAAGTGTCTCCGGCTGTGTCATCATTATTTTTTTCTTCTTTACGCATTTCTTCAGCATCCACCAGCGGATTGATCTGCTGCTGTACGTCTTTATCCGCATTTTTAAAGTTCTGTGAACCCGCTTCTGCTCTCTGCCCGTGATCAATGATCTCAATGCACGGTGTACCTGCAACTGCACAAACGGCTTTGCTGTCTTCTACAATAATAAACCCACCGTTGCTGAGCTGTACCTTATCATAAAAGTTCTGCCATTCTGTAACCATAATTTTACAGGGCGGCGGCGGGCCTCCCATTTTGGTACAGTTTCCGAAGGTATTCTTTTCAAATGTAGCCCCTCCGATTTCTTTCGTGGTAACGATCAGCTTTTTGGAAGCGGCTTTATCATTGGCGTATTCTTTCTGGTGGGTGAGCACTTTCAGCTTGTCCGGAGCCTGTCCGAACTGGCATCTGCACATCGCTCCCTGTACTACAACATGTTTTTCTGCCATGGTTAAAATTCTTTATTGGAAATAACAGTCCTTGTAAGGTACTCGTTGCCGGATTCCTACACACAGGCCAAAGTTTATGATCAAAAGGAGAATGGAAAGTCTCCTGCTTAATTTTATTTTCATTTTGTTTTGTTTTTTTAAAGGGCAGCCACCACTACCGATATTTTCTTTTCTTCTTCCAGCTTTATACTGCATTCCAGATATACGGATTCAGGAAATGCTGTCTGGCCGTTCAGATAATACCTCATCCTGAATTCACCTTCCCTGTTAATCACCGGGTTATCACTGATCAGCATTGAAAAGGGAGCACCGCTTATAAAATCATAAGAAGATCTTTCGTCACTCAGGGTTCCGGTTCCATCAATACGGATCAGGCCATGCTCATCTTTCAGCGGATCGATCTCCAGCTTTATTTCGTATTGGGGTTCAACAGGATTTTCCACGACCGGAAAGCTTTCTGTACCTGTAATCTGAAAATCCGGACCAAAAGTCTGATAGATCCCCCAGAATAAAGTTCTGATGAAGTAATCGCTTTTAAGATAAAAACTGATCGTTTCAGGCGCTTCTATAACTTCCTCTATTTTCCGGCAGTATCTGTCTACGGTTTCACCATCAAATTCTTTATAGACTTCTTCTTTTACCGCAGTCCATCTTTTTTTAAAAATATCAATATTTTCTACGGCATTAAACTTCCCTTTCTGATCTACGCTGATCTGCAAAGGATATAAAACCTGTGAAGTCCGGTAAGCCAGCATATCAGCAATTTCATTGACCTCTTCTTCGTTCAGATACAGCTTTGAGGTTCTGTCTATTTCAAAATAATGAAGGTTGTTTTCACTTTTCAGCCAGCGGACGGAAGTTTCATATTTAAGCTCATTTTTATGATCTCCTTTTTCAATACTGATGATCACACCATATCCTGAAGACATTTTTCCGGGATTGAAAGCCAGTTTGTTTCCATGCCCGAATTTCACCAGCTTATTCTGATCTTCAACCGCATTCCTTGGAATGAAAATTTCTTTCTGCCCTGTCAGCTCTATAAGAATCATATCTTTTACGCTGCAGAGGTTATTATGAAATAATTTTAAAGCATCAGGCTCCAGTCCGTAAAGGGCTGCAACGGTCTTCAGGGTTTCATTTTTCTGAACGGCATGTTTATTATAAGGCGTCATTTACTGGCCAAAAGTTTTTGCAATGATACTTTTGAAAGGAAGATTCTGATCTCCCTGCTTTAATGAAACGCTCAGAGACTGGTCATTGCTTACATTAATGATCAGTTGTGCAGGTTCTGCCGGCTTCAGCTGATGAAAGTTTTTAAATACTTCTTCCTGTCTGAAATCTGCAGGCCTTGCTTCTCTGGCTGAAGCTTTGGTTGCTTTATAAATTGCATTGTAATAATTCATATTTTCCCCAAAAACAATTCTGGAATTGTATTGTTTACCGTTAAGAGACCAGAAGAATTCGATATTGTAAGGCACTGCTCTTTTCTTATTTCCTTGATCAGCCTTGTATAATGTTTCTGTTTCAGCATTGATCGTTTTCACTGAAATATTTTCCAGCTTACCTCCTGATGGAAGGCTGACAAGCACATTCCAGTTGAAACGGTCATCATAGGTCTTCCAAAGGTCTAAAGGAAGGGTTTTGGTAAGGATTTCATTTTTAACTTTCGGGGTGTATACATCATTGTTCAGTCCGTATTCTACTTTTTCCTTACGGTCTGAGTCTTCAAAAACAGATTTCCAGTCCGGGAAGGCTTCTTTGGCCGTGAATGTGGCCAGCACTTTCTGGGCGTCTTCGCCTTTCATCCACAGAACAACCATTCCGCCCAGCGTAAAGCCTACTTCGATGCGGTTATATTTATGAAAAATACCGTCTTTGCTCTCTTCATTTTTCTTATTGGCGTATTCCGGATCATCAGATTTTTCGTTAAGATATTCTCTGATCTTCTCAACAGGCAGACTGAATTCTCCTTCATAGAATTTATCTTCCGCATAAGAATAATACCCTACTTTCATGGTAGCAGGAAGCTTTTTATCTTTCTGTTCATTTTTCACATAGGTAACGCCTCCGTTCCCCCACGGACCTCTCTGAAAGCCCATTCCATCAATCTGGATCATTTCGTTATCCTCAGAATAAAATACCTGGCGGTACGTATCTATAGGATAGCTCTCATCGCATCCCGAACCGGTTTCGTACATGTACGTATCGTTCATAACATTAGCTTTTTGACAATTATACAGCAAACTGCTCAGTGTTGCAGATAATAGAAATATTTGTATTATTTTTTTCATGAATCAGCCGTTTATGATTTCTCTTCTTCCGTCTTTTCTTGGGCCATGCCCCATTTTCCCTGTAGCAGACCAATGTACATAATAATTGATGAGTTTTTTTTCATTCTCAAAATCGAGGTACTTTTTGTAGGAAACTTTATTTCTTTCAAATGCACTCATATTTTTGGTTTCATCAATATATTTCTGCAGCCTGCTTTTCACATAGCTTAACAGGTGGGTTCCGTTCTGACCTGCCTTTTGTGGAATCTGAAATTTGAATTCCAGGGAAGAAGTATTGAATTCTGATTTTTTCTCTTTGGCCATCTGGCACATAAAATGTAAGGGAATATAGCTATATCTTTTGTCAATATACCTTTCTCCCTGCAAATAAATATGATTGACATATTTGTTGGAATGCGGACCTGTCTTGATCTGCCCTTTTATATACCACCCCTGATCAATGAAGACTTGTTTCTTAGCTTCAGCAATGCGGTTGTACTCCACAGGATCATTGATAACCCTTGCCGGAGTTACGGAAGGACTGTGGTCCTGTTTAAAGACTTCACTCTCATAACATCCTCCGACATCGGCATGGGCACCGGGAATAATAAATTCTTTTCCTTTTTCCCCAGCGCTGGTAATATCGGTAAGACTGAAGTTCGTCCTCCATTCATGCCCTGCCCCGAACTGCACAACATTTTTTACAGAACTGTTCTTGATAGCATCCAGCCCAAGATCTTCCACATCGTCGCCGAAGTCTGCACCATATGAAGACACGGTATCATACAGTCCTACGAATCGTATCTGAAATTTATTGATCTGAATGTTGTAATATTCCAGCCTCTGTCCCAGTACTCCTCTTGCCGGGTTTTTTCCGTTTCTAGACTTTGTTACTTCATGCACAAAATGACGGGCAGCGGCTGCTCCCCTGCTGAAACCAAAGACATCCAGAATAAGATTGACAGTTTTTTTCCTGGTGGCAAAACTTTTAATTTTATCCGCTACAAGCCTGCAGCCTATTTTCACTTTGGCCGGAACTCCGGTGCTTCCGGTTCCTGTAATATATCCCTGGGTATCGTCTGTTCTCGATCCGTTTTCTGTTCCTATACCTTCTACATAGATGGAGTTCTGGCTGTTGTTATCATAGAAATGGTACATTCTGGCCACATTGGAAAAGTCGTTCTCATAGCTATCGGCATCAATCTGAATAACAGGGTAAGCATCCGCAGCTTCTTTATCATAAGGCTGCTTCGCTTTTTTCTTCTGATATTCTTTTCGCAGGTAGCTATTCCTTTCGTTATTCAGGGTACCGTCAAAAAAAACGCCTATGACCACTTCCTGTATCCCATCATCTTCTTCTTCGGCAGGTGTATAATTTCCAAAAACTATATTTGACATAGATTTTAAGAGCTCTTATTATGTTATTTGCTTTTACTTCCCTGTGATACGATTTTCTTCACGCTTGCCAGGATCAGGTTTTCGCTTTTTGCCTCCACATTAATCTTTTGGGCAATTTTCTCGACCTTTTTTCCTACGTTGAGATGGTAAGTATTATGAACGGTGATCTTTATATTGGTTGCTGTTTTTCTTATTGCCATATCAGAAAAGTTTTGATTTTTCCGCACTGTTGAACTCCACAATCTTACCGCTCTGCATCGTCATATTTTCAAGTTCGCTGAACATGGAAATTTCTCCCGCAATCTCATTGGAGGTCTCAGATTGTCTTCTGAATTCTTTCTGCACCATTTCTGTACGGGTATCCGAAGCTTCCCTGATATCTCCGGAAGCGGTCTGTACAATATCATGTCCTGCCGTAGAGATGATATCGTCATTGGCTGTGCTTGTTATACTGTTTCCGGCGCCGATTGAAATTTCTTTTCCTGCATTGATTGTGATGTTATCCCCTGCATTCAACGTAAAATTTTTGGGAGCAGTCATGTTGATATTCCCTTTCCCATCCATAAAATAAGTATTTCCGCTGGGGTCAAGAATTTTTACGCTTCCTTCCTGATCATTCATTAAAATCCTGATTCCGCTTCTGGTTTGTATCGACTTCAGGTGATTGTTGATACCACCTCCTAAAGCTACTTTCCCGTGGAACATTCCTCCCATAACGAAAGGCCTGTCCGGATGGCTGTGTACAAAATTAACCATTACCTGATCTCCCACTTCAGGAATCGCCACATAACCTCTGTTTTGGGTAATCCGATCTGTTCCCCCGGCATCAGGACTCATCATCCGGATGAAATGAGTGGTATCATTAGTCTGCCAGTCGAATCTTACCTGTACTCTACCCTGTCCTTCCGGATCTGTATTGGAAATCACCGTTGCTGTCTGTGGCTCTGCCTTTGGAACGGTAAATTCAGGCTTCGGTAAAAATCCTGTATCTGCTGCAATTCCTGTAAAGCTTCCGTTATAATGTCCTATAGCATCAATCTCATGTTCTGCTTCTGTAATCATGATCCTTGTGAAATAGGAAGTTTCATTGGAATCCGGTTTACGCATCTGCATATCTGCTACACAACCGGGATGCAGGAAAGGAACAGTAGTATTTCCTGACACGGTAAATACATTCACCGCCTCACTTCCTGAGGCACTTCTCTGTGCATATTCTACGTCGAGATGCGTGCTTGCCTTGATCGGAGCAATTTGTAAGGCAGGTGTTTTATAAATGGAATCATTGTGACTGTACGCTGTTTTGGCCAGGTCACCTACATGCTTTACCGGTGTTGCTCCTGACGTAAGCTTTTCATCTTTATTACTGTTGTAGCCATAGAACTGGGGTCTGGTATGCACTGCTTTCAGTTCAACTTTAATGTCCTGGGCACTGCTTCCATACGTAAGAATGATAGGTTTATTCTGAGGCGGAAGTTTTCCGAAATGTAAGACTTCACCATCATAGTAGAACTGCTCACCATAGGCTTCAGCCATTCTTGCCAGGTAATTATAATGGGTTTCATCATACTGGCTGCTGTAAATGATCTGAGAAAAATTATTGGCTTCTACCCTGATGTCAAAACGGCTTTTATCAATTCCCTGTCTGATCACCTCTTCTGCGATGATCCCCATATTCACGGGCTGGCTTCCTCCAAAGCTTTGAATATGCGGCGCTCCGTCAAGAAGAATAGTAGGGCTATGCCCCGTGAGTACAATGTTTCCGAGGCTCATCTGCTCCTGGCTGAATCCTACTCCGGTGATCACTCCTACGAAAGTTCTTTCAGGGCTGTTGTCTATATCTTTATATGAGATGACTGCTGTAAGGCGTTTCCCAAGGAATTTATTGGCATCTTCCAGGGAATGGGTCTGTCTGTTGCCCAAAGTATCATGAGCCAGGGTCAAAGTAAATTTGTGATGGCGTCTGGTGCTTTGTGTAAGCTTAAAGTGTTTATAGTATTTGATAATCTTCCCTTCTATGACCAGGGAAAGTTTTACCAGGCGGTTGATTCCTGTATGATGATTTTCGGATACGCCATCTGCGTTCTGGGTAGGACGGAAAGATGATGCTCCTAATTTTTCAGGATTATTTAACATATTTTGTGTTGACAGTTTAAGTTTTTAAAAATTCTTCAATCGAAACGGAAAATTCTTAAAACAATCAAAATTTTCTTGTAATCTGGTTTTATAATGGGTAAAAAAAGACCGTCTTATAAGGACAGTCTTTTTATATTGTAGTTCAGAAGACTTAGCTTAAAGGCCAAAGTCCTTCATAGAATGAGTTTCCGTACGTAATGCTTTCTGCGCTTACTACAAAACTGATCAGCATATTATTGCTGTCTATAGCATCAAAATCTACTTCATGCTGGATCACATATCCGTTCTCCCATTTCAAAGTAATCAGTGTTCCTTCTTCGTGAGATTTATTGAACGTAATTTCTCCGGTTGTCGGCTTATATTTACTGTTAAGCAAACTTTCCAGAACATCAGATTTTTCTGTTGCTTCGATCGTTACTTTAACCAATGCATTTGACGGATCAGATGCTACACGTCCTGAAACATCTGTAGCTCTTGATACACTGTAGTTAAGTTTTAATAATTTCTGACCTTCTCCTCCATTGAATTTTAAGATTCCTCTTGAATTTCCTGCCATTTTTCTTACATTTTAATCTTTAATGATTGTTTCCGTATATACGATTATGAAACAAAGATAGACTACATGTTCTAATTTTAAAAGTTTTTGGACAAGAGTTTCAGAAATTGTCGTAGTTCTACGACAAATCCGGGATCTGACCGCTGTTCCGATTATTTTTTAATGTAAAAACAATTTCAGCATCAACAGAGATAAATCACTGGCAATGAATCAATAGTGTTTATAAACATAAGCTATAACCATAATAACGAGATTGACAGCCCCCATGCCCAGCAGGATATTGCTGTACTTTCTTTTCCTGTCGATAAAGCTTATCCCCAGGGTAAAAAAGAACAGCAACAAAGTATATACTGCAGGATACAGATGAAACGCTTCAGAAAATTTCCCTTCAAAAACGAGAACAACAGCTCTCTGGGCGCCGCATCCAAGACATTCCACACCCAGAAATTTCTTACTGGGGCAGGTTAGCATGAAGTCTTCCACTTTCATTTTACGGTTGTATAACTTAATTTATGATGAAATCTTTGCTCTTGTATACTGATGGGGAAAGAAACAGTCTTCTTTCTCTTCAAATGAACCCTGAACTGCCAGATACGGATTTCTCAGAATTTCCCTTGCAACGAAGATCAGATCGGCATCGCCATTCTGAAGGATCTCTTCAGCCTGCCCCACTTCTTTAATTAAGCCTACAGCTCCGGTTTTTACACCGGCTTCATTCCGTACCTGCGAGGAAAAAGGTACCTGATAGCCATCGAAAACTGGGATTTTCGCCCCGTGAATATTTCCTCCGCTGGATACATCCACCAGATCAACGGAATGCTCTTTCAACACTTTTGCAAGTTCTACACTGCTTTGAATATCCCACCCGTATTCGGCGTATTCTGTTCCGGAAATTCTTACAAAAAGAGCTGTATTTTCATTAAGTTCTTCATTGACTGCCTCTACGATTTCAATGAGAAACCTGATCCTGTTTTCAAAGCTTCCCCCATATTCATCGGTCCTTACATTGGATAAAGGTGACAAAAACTGATGAATGAGATAGCCGTGGGCACCATGTATTTCAATGATATCAAACCCAGCCTTTACAGCTCTTGCAGCTGCTTTTTTAAAATCCTGAACAAGATCTTTGATCTCGTCTGTACTCAACACGTGAGGAATCCTTTCAGACGGATGATAGGGAATCGGACTCGGTGCTACGGTTTCCCAGCCTTCTTCCAAAGGGATCTGCAGATTATTCCAGGTTGAGCCTTTTCTTCCTGCATGAGCCAGCTGAATCCCGATCTTACTTTCTGAATTATTGTGGACAAATTCTACAATTTTCTGTAGTTTTTCTGCCTGCTCATCATTCCAGATTCCCATACAATGGTTTGTAATTCTGCCTCTCGGTTCTACTCCGGTAGCTTCCACTACGATCAAACCCGTTCCTCCCTGTGCCCTGCTTCCGTAATGTACGAAATGAAAATCATTAGCCAGCCCGTTCTCACAGGAGTACATGCACATAGGAGACATTACCCATCGGTTTTTTAACTCTACATTTCTGAATTGTATTGGTGTATATAACATTGTATCTTTTAAAAAATTTAAACGTTGCTCCGGAAGAATAAATATTGCCCACTTCATTAAAAAGAACTAATTTTACCCCCCTTTTTTAGTCTACAATATATGAAAAAAGACATACAGATCAGTTACGAATATTTTAAGAATAGCAGCGAGCTGAGCGATATAGAGAAAAAATTATTTGAAAAAGCCAAAGAAGCCCGTGAGAACGCCTATGCACCTTACTCACAGTTTTTCGTAGGATGTGCAGTGCTGTTGGAAAACGGAGAAATCTATTCCGGAAACAATCAGGAAAATGCGGCTTTCCCATCAGGACTTTGTGCTGAAAGAACGACCCTGTTCTGGGTTGCTGCCAACTTTCCCGATGTGAAAGTAAAAAAGATCTTCGTCGTAGGAGGTCCCAAGGAATTTCATGAGAAGAACCCTCCTATTCCTCCTTGTGGAGCCTGCCGCCAGAGCTTGATAGAGTATGAAACCAAGCAGAATGAAAACATTGACCTTTATTTCTCCAGCATGAATGAAGAGGTGGTAAAGGTACATGCCGTAAAGGATCTGCTGCCTTTTTATTTTGATTCTACGTTCTTGTAAGGACGGAAATAATCATTTTATTTGCTATTTGTGGCGGTTATAACGCAGTACTCAATTTTATCGGAGATAAACTATTTTTGTGTTTAACCGCTGGCACATCAGATTCTCTACAGATTTTAATAAAAACAAAGCTGCCCCATCCCGGAAACAGCTTTGTTTTTTTGTTTTATTCTTCAGATTCTACTTCTTCATTCTCATCATCTTCGTACTGCTCAAGATAGTAGCTGAAGCTGAAATCTTCCACTTCTTCCTCCGCATCCTCCAGGGTGGTCAGCAGGTCTTCGAAAATTTCCAGCTGATCTACGGTCATATTGACGAATTCCAGGTGTAGGGGCATTTCAAGATCTCCCGTAATGGTGTCGAAGAGGGCATCCAGATTATCTCCGAAATGTTCCGGCAACTGAATTTTTTCCTTTAACTGGGCGTAAAAATCTTCATAATCGCCGATGTCTGTAAAATCGATATATACTGTCTTCATATTGAACTAAATTTCCAATTTTTATTGATTAAAAAAGTTTTGCATTTCCGGCAGAAACCCGTTTCTTCATCGGTGGGATTTTTGCCTTCTGCATCTCTCATAAAACACATTTTTTCTGGGCAATGCGGAAGCCCTTGTGTATGACCAAGTTCGTGTATGGCTAGTTTGTAAAACTGCTCATCTGTATTTTCTCTGCTCAGCCTGTATTTTGAAGCAACGCAGGCTTTTCCGGGTCTGTATCCCAGTCCCATAATGCCAAAGTCTCTGATCTTACCTCTGGCAGCGCTGATATCTTTTGAAGTTAAGCCAATGGTCACAAACCCGTCTTTTGTTCTGCTGTTTAAAAACTTAATGATTGAATCTGCTCTGTACCGGTTTCTTTCTTTATAATAAGCATTTTCAGGAAAGTCTATTGCACTCAGAATTTTCACATTCGGATATACCTTTTTTATTCCTTCCGTTATTTTGTCTACGGCATCAGATTCAAGATCTTTGAACGGCTGTATAAGTATGATTACAGCCGGTTTTTCTATTTCTTTCCTTACCGCTTCTTTTTCTGAACACGATAGCGTCAGAAAGAAAACTGATGAAAGGTAAAAAATGTTTCTGATTTTCAAAAGTTCTTATAATTTAATAACTCATTATTCAGTCATTTCGAACGGACTATTACTGTTTTTCAAAGCTTTTATAGTGGTTTTTGGTAAGGTATACATCGCCGTTTCCGGTAAAGATGATACGGTCTGCATTTCTTCCGCCACAATGGTAGTTGACATCCGCTTCAAAGTATTTTTCTCCGTCCGGCAGCCTTCCTTCCCTGTTTCCGAATTTATCTCCTCCGATAGCTTTTCCCGGCAACACCTCACAAAGGTTACCTTTTGAAGGATTCCATCCCTGTTTTCTGGCTTCGTTCTTGGTGATATAATAATCCGGCAGCTGATGATTCTTTTTTACATAGCTGATCACTTTTCGTTCTTCCGTCAATTCGTCAATCGAAACCTGTGTGGCAGGAGTTCCGGCACTGTGCTGACCATCCGTAGAGCTGCTGCCATAGTGTACGGCTTCCGACTTTGGATTTGACTGATTTTTTTTGTCTTCAATAAAATTCTTGTAGACATACATCACAGACATTCCGAAAAGAAGTCCCAGACACATAAAAAGTACGGCTCTTATTTTGCTGTTCATCATATTTTTATAAGTAACAATTACAGGCTCCTTATCCTTCTCTCCATTCCTCAGGAATATCACAGATCGGGATAGGTTCCATTTTATGTTTGGCTGCTTTATGCATTCTGTCGAAGATCAGAAAGACTTCTTTATCTCTTCCTTCATAGTCTTCGGCTGTTTTGGTGCCGTATTCTTTCTGAATTTTTTCCAGTTCCGGATAGGTTGCCCCAATCTGCTGTTCATCAGTTCTGTCCACATCCCAAAGTCCGTCTGTCGGAATGGCTTCCTGGATGCTTTTGATCAGGTTCAGTCCTTTGGCAAGGGTATACACTTCTGTTTTATAAAGGTCTGCGATCGGGGAAACATCTACCCCGCCATCGCCATATTTTGTATAAAATCCGATTCCGAAATCTTCTACTTTATTTCCTGTTCCGCATACCAAAAGCCCGTTCAGCTGCCCGTAATAATACAGGGTAAGCATTCTAAGACGGGATCTTGTATTGGCAAAAGCCAGTTTTTCGTTAGGATACAGATCATCCTTTACGTCAAAGGTTTTATAAAGTTCTTCAAAGGCAGGTGTGAGATCTACTGACATGATTTCCACATTAGGAAACCTTGATTTCAGATCGTTCATATGGTCTTTTGCACGGTCTACCTGATCGGCTTTCTGACGAATCGGCATTTCTATTAATAATGTTTTCAGGCCGGTCATTGCTGCCAGTGTGGAAACCACTCCGGAATCCACACCTCCGGAAACTCCTATCACATATCCGTTCACTCTGGCTTTTGTAGCATAATCTTTTAACCATCCTACGATATGATCTATCACTTTTTGTGTCTGCATCGTTTATATTTTTTTAATCTATTCCAAATTCTTCAGGATACTTTACGATCCCTTTTCTATTGTTTAATCCGTTTTTTACCAGTTCCAACGCCATTCCGTTTTCTTCCGGAATCTCAAACGGAAAAGAGATCCCAAAATTACTTGTTTTTTCGTAACCAAACCTCGGATAATATTTTTCATGCCCGATCAGGATTACGGATTGATATCCCAATTCCCTGGCAATACGATGTCCTTCCGTGATCAATTTACCTCCAAGTCCCTGGTTCTGAAATTCCGGTTTAACGGACACAGGGGCTAAGGCCAATGATTCAAAAGATTCTGAACCGTTGACAATTTTTATTTTTGTAAACAGGATATGCCCTGCAATTTTTCCATTTTCATTCTCTGCCACCAATGACAATTCCGGAATAAAAGCATCAGATTTCCTAAGCTTCTCAACAAGGAAATGTTCCTGATGGTCACTGTGCTCCATTTCGCGGAATGCTTCTTCAGTAAGCTGAAAAACCTGCTGATGGTCTTTTTCTTCTTCCTGTCTTATTGTTATCATCTTTATTCAATATAGTTTTCACGTTTCAGTTCATACCAAAAGCAAATACCGTCAGGTTCTTCAAACTCACTTGTTTTCTGAAAGCCCAACTTTCTTAAAATATGGTTGGAAGCATCATGTTCTGAGTGGGCATATGCATAAATAGCCTCGGCATTCAGTTCATTAAAACCATATTCAAGAGAAGCCACCCCGGATTCCATGGCATAGCCTTTTCCCCAGGATTCAGGAATAAAACGGTAGCCAAGCTCCAGCACATTCTGATAGCCATTCACTTCTTTTGTCAATAATTTCAATCCGCTCCATCCTATCACCAGCCCGGTTTCTTTTTCAACGACGGCCAGTCTTCCTACACCGTTTTCTTCATATTGTTTACGGATCATCCTAATCACTTCCTTTGACTCGTTGATGTCCGTCAATGGAGGAACGCCAATATATTTCATTACTTCAGGATCGGAATCCATCAGGAACATCTGTTCAAAATCAGCGTCTTCGAGTTCTCTTAAAATCAGTCTTTTGGTTTCTATTTTCATGTTATCAGTTTGTTATTCAGCACCAAAAATGGTTACATCTGTTTTCATACCTTTCTTAATATCTGTTTCTTTCACAGCATTGCCGGCAACATTCAGGGTCTGCAAAACAGGATTTCCGGATATATCGATCTTTTGAATCCTGTTATGCTCCAGGTTCACTTTTCTCAGATGTTTGAGGCTGGAAAGATCTATTGTTTTTAACTGATTTAAAGATAATGTTAATTGATCAATTTTTGGTGTTCCATTCAATGAAACACTTTCCAACAGATTATTATCCAGATATAAAGATGTCAGGTTCTTCAGATTTTCTCCTTTGAATACGACAGCTTTACATCCTGTACATGAAAACAACTCCAGATGATCAAGATTGCTGACGGCAATATTTGAAATCACATTATCATCCAGCACCACCATTTTTACATTTTTAAAAAGGTTCAGGTCATCTGCCGAAGAGATTCCTTTGTGAGCCAGGAACAGATTCGAGATCGTATTCAACTCCACAGGCTCCAGTATTCCGTTCCTGTTCTGATCAAAGTTTTCAAGGACTGCTTTTTCAAAGTTTTTATCTTTAAATACAGGTTTTTGTCCGTAGAAAAAGGGAAGTCCACAAATAAGGCTGAGCGCTGTAAATATTTTAATTTTCATCTCATATTGTCTATTTAATCCTTATTTTTGTAAACTTAAAATCCATGTAAAAATAATGAAGATTTTTAGATATATCGCACTTTCTTCTATTTTAGTTGCAGGCATGAATTCCTGTAAAAAAGAATCTGAAAACCAATGGAAGGTAGAGGTAAAATCCCCTGCTGAAAAAGTGGAGATCACAGATATTTCCAAAGAATTCTATGACCAGAATGTTCCGTTGGAGCAATTTAAAGCTAAATTCCCATGGTTTCAGGGAAGCGTTTCTGATGCTGATTTCGGAAAGAGAAGAGCTGATGCTGAAGAAATAAAAATCTACAGGGAAGCCATCGGTAAAATAGACCAGGCTAAGCTTCAAAATGAGCTTCAGAGTTTATTTTCACATATTCATTATTACTTTCCGAAGTTTAAAAGTCCTAAAGTTTACCTGTTTTCATCTGCATTGCAAATGGTTCAGGATCCTATCTTCTATGATCAGAAAGGTAACCTTCTGTTTATAGATGTTACCGGCTTTATGGGAGAAGGAAATACTCATTATAAAGGATTGGAGTTATACTTCCAGAAATCAATGAATCCTCAGAATATCGTGCCTAAGGTTTCACAGCTTTTTGCGGAAAACATTGTTACGGAATCTCCAGACCACCAGAAATTCATTGATCAGATCATTCTGAACGGAAAAGTGATGATCCTTCAGGATGCTTTTCTTCCTGATTTCCCGGATTATCTGAAAATGAATTATACCCAGAAACAGTATGAATGGGCCACCGGCAATGAAGCCAATATCTGGAACTATTTTGTGGAAAGCAACCTGATCTTCGGTGATGATCCGAGACTGGGAGAACGTTTTATCGCTCCGGGACCTTTTTCAAAGTTTTATACGGAGATTGACAACGAATCTTCACCGCAAATCGGAATTTTTACAGGATGGCAGATCTGCAAGGCTTACCTTAAAGAAAAACCTGAAACAAAACTGACTGATTTCCTGAAAATGGATGCAACCACCATATTTAATCAGTCCGGTTATAAACCGAAACTTAAATAATAGAAAATTTAGAATTTAGAAAAATAGAAAAAATGAGAAAGACTCAGATTACGATAGATGTAGAGCTGGATGAAAACCACGTTCCTGAAAACATCACCTGGAATGCACAGGACGGAGGGATTGAAAAGGAAGAAACCAAAGCAACAATGATTTCTGTATGGGATGACAAGACAAAAGAGGCTCTGAGAATTGATCTTTGGACTAAAGAAATGCCTGTAGACCAGATGAAAATGTTTATCCACCAGATTTTAATTTCTTTAGGAAACACGTACCAGAGAGCTACCGGAGAAGAAGATGTAGCACAGTGGATGGAAGAAATCGCAGAAGAGTTTGCAGTAAAATCGGCAATTAAATAACAACAAATTTGAAAATGTGTCAATTTTAGAATTTGAAAATGAAAGTCTTATCTTTATAAGGCTTATTTATTTTCAAATGACCTTATATTCAAATTATCAATTTATATCAATATGAATTTTAATACTAAAGTAATTCACGGAGGGCAGCATCATGAGTCTGCAACGGGTTCTGTAAATGTTCCTGTATTTTTGACCTCTACGTTTGCACAAAAAAGCCCGGGTGTACATTCCGGATATGAATATTCAAGAGCTGCCAACCCTACAAGACAGGCATTGGAAGATTCTCTGGCAAGTATTGAAAACGGAGCCAGAGGTTTGGCTTTCGGTTCCGGACTGGCTGCCATCGACTGTGTTTTGAAATTATTGAACCCTGGTGATGAAGTGATTGCTGTAGATGATCTTTACGGAGGTACCTACAGAATGTTTACCAGACTTTTTGAAAAATATCAGCTGAAGTTCACTTTTATCAATTTTGATGATGTATCTAAAATTGCAGATGTGATCACAGACAAAACCAAACTGATCTGGGTGGAAACTCCAACCAACCCACTGATGAAACTGGTAGACATCAAAGCTGTAGTGGAAATTGCTAAAGGAAAAGATATCTTAGTGGCTGTAGACAATACTTTTGCCACTCCTTATATCCAGAGACCTATTGATCTGGGAGCTGATATCGTAATGCACTCCGCAACGAAATATCTTGGCGGACACTCTGACGTTATCGCCGGAGCTCTTATAGCCAAAGATGCTGAGCTGGGAGAAAAGCTCCACTTCATTCAGTTTGCAAGTGGCGGTATTTTAGGACCTCACGATTCTTACCTGGTACTGAGAGGGATCAAAACACTGGCCTTAAGAATGCAGAGACACTCTGACAACGGTCTTGCCGTAGCAAAATATCTTGAATCTCATCCTGCAGTAGATAAAGTAATCTACCCCGGATTGGAATCTCACCCTCAATATGAACTGGCAAAATCTCAGATGAAAGAATCGGGAGGAATGGTCTCATTCACTTTCAAATCCGGAAAGAAAGAAGATGCAATTAAATTTTTAGAAAAGGTAAGAGTATTTACTTTGGCAGAGTCTTTAGGTGGTGTGGAATCTTTAGCGAATCACCCGGCCTTAATGACCCATGCTTCTATTCCTGCTGAAAAACGTGCTGAACTGGGCATTACCGATGACCTGGTACGTTTGAGCGTTGGTATTGAAGATGCAGAAGATCTTATTGCAGATCTTGAGAAAGCTTTTTCTTAATATACAATACATGAAATGAGAAGGATTGATTAATTCTTCTCATTTTTATTATCATCACAAACTAAACATGAAAAATACCAGAAAAGCCACTTCAGCCGATCTTCCGCAACTGGCTGAATTATTTGATCAGTACAGAATATTTTACCATAAAGAATCTGATCTTCAGGCAGCAGAAAATTTTCTCAGAGAAAGAATTGAGAATAAAGACTCTGAAATTTTCGTTGCAGAGGAGAATGGCAATCTTACGGGCTTTGTACAGCTTTATCCCATATTTTCATCTACAAGAATGCAGCGTTACTGGCTGCTCAATGATTTATATGTCAACCAGGATCACAGAGGAAAAGGATATTCCAAAGCACTGATCGAAGAATCTAAAGACCTTTGCCGGTCATCAAAAGCCTGCGGTATCCTTCTGGAAACAGGAAAAAGCAATGACATCGGAAATCAGCTGTATCCTGCATGTGGTTTTGAACTCTATGATTCGGTAAACTTCTATGAGTGGAGCAATTCATAAGTAATGAGTAATTATTAATGAGTAATAATTTATACTTGAATCACTTAACCCGCATCACGAACATCTAACAACTTATAACACAAACCATATGACAGATTTTCAGAAATACATTCAAAGATATTTAGATCAGATTCCTTCAGGAAACTGGCTGGAGCAATTAAAAATTTCAGGAGAGAAAACAGCCGGAATCTATGCCAACCTTACTGAAGAACAGTCCAGATTTGCCTATGCCGAAGGAAAATGGACCTTGAAAGGATTACTGTTACATTTATCCGATACGGAAAGGGTTTTTCAATACCGGATCCTCGCTTTTGCAAGAGGTGATAAAAATAACCTTCCGGGATTTGATGAAAATGAATACGCCGATCAGTCTTTTGCAGAGGAAAGAAGTCTTGAATCTCTGTTAGAAGAATACAAACTGGTCAGAAAATCTTCTGAGATCCTGTTGGAAAACCTTCGTCCTTCCGCTTTACAAAACAAAGGAACTGCCAATGGCCATGAAATTTCCGTAGAAACCATCGGAAAACTTATTGTGGGCCATAATTATCATCACCTGAATATTATTGAGGAGAGGTATTTATCGAAATTGGGGTTCATGTAATAAATGGGTTAAAGCCCATTTCTATTGAATAAAGCAAATGTCTTCAATATTTCAATCGGAAAACATTAATAGGAACGGGCTTTAGCCCGTTTTTCTAAAAACATATGTTCCGTTGGCTTTAGCCCAAACCTATTACAACACCATCGTATTTATAACGCATTTTTTTGTCTAAAATTCACAGATTATCTACCTTTACCCAGCGATTTGAATGGTATAAAAATATGGAACACATTATCGAGATATTACAATCCGGCGGAACGATTCTTTACCCTACAGATACGATCTGGGGAATTGGTTGTGATGCTACCAATATAGAAGCAGTCAATAAAATTTTTGACATCAAGAAGCGTGAAAAGAACAAATCCATGATCATTCTCGTAGAGTCTGAGAAAAGACTTCAGGATCTGGTAGATGTTCCTGAAATGGCATGGGAAATCATTGACCTGAGTGAAAAGCCGGTAACTATTGTTTACGAAAATCCAAGAGGTCTGCCTAAAGAACTTCTTGCAGAAGACGGAAGCATTGGAATCCGTCTTGTGAAAAATGATTTCTGTAAAAAACTGATTTCCAAACTGAACAGACCTCTGGTTTCTACTTCGGCTAATTTCAGTGGGGAAAAAAGTCCGTTGAAGTTTTCTGATATTTCAGAAGAAATGGTAAAACTTGTAGATTATGCTGTGGAAGAAGACAGGGAAAAAGTTTCGAAATATTCAGGTTCTTCGGTAATTAAAATATGGAGTGATAACAGGATAAAGGTTCTCAGAGAATAAGAATTCTGTATCAGTCTGTTTATTTTTCGGAGTCTTGCCTGGTTATATCGGCAGGATTTCTTTTTTTTAGTTTTATCTTTGCACATTCAACTCATAAAAATATATGCTATGAATCATCAGGATTTTGCTCAACTATGGGTCAATGCATGGAATTCTCATGATTTGGAGAATATCCTTTCTCATTATTCTGAAGATATTGAAATCACGACTCCTATGATAGCCCTGGCTACAGGAGGTAAAGAAAGCTCTCTGCAGGGGAAGGAAGCGGTTCGTGAATACTGGAAAAAGGCGCTGGATAAATTTCCGGATCTTCGTTTTGAACTGATCCATTCCACAGCAGGTGTAGATTCCGTGGCATTATTTTATAAATCTATTATGGATAAGCATGCCGTAGAGGTGATGTTTTTTGATGAGGAAGGGAAAATTAACAGAATGTATGCTCATTATGATTAATGAGCTGCAAGGGTAGAAATTGACACTATTATTAACGATGAAAATTAATCTTAACCAAAATAAAAATTTAAAACTTTTCAAAATCATTTCTGAAGCTGCGGAAAGGAACAATCAGTCTGTATATATTGTAGGCGGGTACGTTCGTGATCTCCTGATGAAAAGGAAAGCATCTACAGATATCGATTTTGTGACGGAACAAAGCGGTATTGAGCTGGCTCAGAATGTCGCTCAGGATATCGATCCCAAATTAAAGGTTTCCATTTTCAAAACCTATGGAACAGCCATGATCAAATATAAAGATCTTGAACTGGAGTTTGTAGGGGCCAGAAAGGAAAGTTATACGGAAAACAGCAGAAAACCCGAAGTGGAAGGCGGCAGCCTGGAGGACGATCAGAAGAGAAGGGATTTCACCATCAATGCAATGGCTATCTCTTTAAATAAAGATAATTTCGGTGACCTCATCGACCCTTTCAATGGGATTAAAGACCTCGAAAAAGAGATTTTGAGAACACCTCTTGAGCCTGCCCAGACGTACTCTGATGATCCGTTAAGGATGATGAGAGCCGTACGTTTTGCTTCTACTTTACATTTCACTATTGAAGAAGGATCTCTGCAAGCGATCAAACAGGAAGCAGAAAGAATCAAGATTGTTTCTATGGAAAGGATCATGGTAGAATTTAATAAGATCATGATGTCTTCAAAGCCTTCTGTCGGTTTAAAGCTGATGGAGCAAACGGGACTTCTGAAACTGGTGATTCCTGAACTGATCGAACTAAAAGGTGTAGAAGAGGTTGAAGGACAGACCCATAAAGACAACTTCTACCATACGCTGGAAGTTGTTGACAATATTTCTGAAAATACGGATAATCTTTGGCTTCGCTGGGCTGCACTGCTTCATGATATTGGAAAAGCTCCTACGAAAAAGTTTGTAGAAGGGACAGGCTGGACTTTCCACGGGCACGAATTTCTGGGCTCAAAAATGGTAAAAGCTCTTTTCCAGCGCCTGAAACTGCCATTGGGAAGTGACATGAAATATGTTCAGAAAATGGTAAAGCTTTCCTCCCGTCCTATCGCTCTGATTACGGATGATGCCTCGGATTCTGCATTAAGAAGGCTTTTATTTGATGCCGGAGAAAATCTTGAGGATCTTTTTACTCTTTGCAAGGCTGATATTACAACCAAAAACTCTAAAAAGCAGGAAAAGTTCAAAAAGAATTTTGAATATGTAGCGGTAAAGATCAAAGAAGTGGAAGAAAAGGACCAGGTGAGGAATTTCCAGCCCCCTATCACCGGAGAGGAGATTATGACCATGTTTAATCTTAAACCGGGCCGTGAAATCGGAATTCTGAAAGAGAAAGTAAAGGAAGCAATTCTGGAAGGTGAGATTCCTAATGAAAAGAAAGAAGCTACGAAATTTGTGATTGCTGAAGCAGAAAAACTGGGATTAACAATTTAATCTTTATTGAATATAATAATAGCCCGGCGGGATGTTCCATCCCGCCGGGCTATTTGTTTCTAGTAGAAACAAAGCCGGCCGGTTTCGAAGAAACCGGCCGGAAAAAAACACAAATGATGAAAAAAAATAAAAAATTATATATCGCCTAAGCGTTGTTTTTAATTTTTATAGAATCCATTAGTTCCGATTCCTGCAGTGAAATTTCTTAATAAATTACCGTTAACAGCATCATAAACATTTACTTTACCATCTGTTGTATAGTTTGCATCCGCTGCAAAAATTTTACCGTCAATTACATTAAATCCATAAACATCACCTACAGCCGTTGCAACAGGTTTTACCGGAATAGTTGAAGATCCGATAGTCATTGCATAGATCTTATTTGTATTGGTGATAAAATAAAATCTATCATTATCAGCGCTAAGCTTTTGTACTTTTGGTATTGCCGTCAAAGTTGTTGTTTCATAAGTTCCATTGGCGGTGTTAATTTTATAAATGAATGAATTAGTATCACCCGAAACCAGTACATAAGCATTTCCTTTATATGAAATAAGGTCTCTGATAATTCCTTCATTGGGAAGATTTACTGTTTGGCTGATTACATTTGTAGAAGGATTTACAATAGTAACAGTATATCCCGTTGGAATCGCATTCCAGTTGGCATCGTAGCCTACACCATCGGATTGTACTACAATGCTGCCATTTGCTTCAACTACTTTTTCAGCAGCATTTGTAAGATCAATACTTTTTACGAAAGAGTTATCTGAAATATTATAAATATTAAGTTTTCTCTTATGTGTATCAAAATTACTATTAGTTACATAATATTGTTTTCCTGAAAAAGCAATATATCTTGCTCCGTCAAGGTTTGAGGTTACAGTAGTCTGCTTCTTGAATGTATAGCGATCTACAATGTCAATTTTATTCGGGATATTAGAAACCAAATAAGCACGGTCTCCATTGAAACCTATACTTTGAAGTACCTTCCCTAATGGCTCATTATTATTATTTACGCCATAGATCTTATTAAATACCGTTGCAAGATTATTGCTGATATAAGAAACTTCAGAAGTTGTCGTTGTAAACCCACCTTCGTTGGAAATAATCACTCCGGAGTCAAATCTAAGTGTTCCGTCAATTGTTTCTTCAAAACTACTGTCAGTGCTACATGAAACGTTGAAAAGTAACATGGAAGCAGCTACAAGAGATAAAATTTTTCTAATATTCATATGTAAATTAATTTATTCTAAAAATTGATATTTAAATTGATACTGTAATTTCTTTTAGGTAACGGATAAGAAAGCATTGTATAATATGTTTCATTAAGAATATTATTAACTTTAAATCCTATCGTATAATTTTTAAAAACAGTTGCTTCTACCCCGGCATTCAGTACAAAATAGGGAGTGAGAGCATAAGCTTTTGTCTCATTAGAGTCGGTATAAGTTGATCCGTTAAACATCCCCTGCACATATAATTTCATAAAATCATAATGATAATCTATATTTCCGGTAAATTTATGTAAGGGAACATACATCAATTGCTTTTGAATATCGAGATCTGTTGACCTGGTATAGGAATATCCCAGATTAGATTTCAAAATATGCTTTCCAAACTGTTTTTCTAATTCCAACTGAGTTTCCAGTCCATATGCTTCCACTCTATTAGTATTGGAAGCAGCATAATATCCGGCAGGAGTTTGGAGCCAACGGATCATATCCTGAATTTTCATATAATAAGGAGCTACAGAAAGTTTAAAGACTCCCATTTTAAAAAGGTTTCTCAACTCAAATTGATAAGAGGTTTCAGGTTTTAAATCTTTATTTCCTCCCAGAGCCCAATACAAATCATTAAATGAAGGCGCTCTGAAATTTCTTGAAACATTTAATTCCAGCTCATACCATTTTGCTGTATTCCATTTTCCTGAGAAAGAAAATAAAGTTGGCGAACTTATGTCTTCAACAAAATCTTTTTTAATTCCAGCTTCAAAACGTAAATCCTTTGTTGGGAAATAACGAAGTAAGGCCGAAACAGCCCCTGCATTCCTACTAATATCTCCAATTCCTGAACTCCCCTCTCCTTTTCCTTTATTGGTCTGAAATTCACCAATAATATTGATATTCCATTTTGAATTTAGAAAATAATTGAAATCGTTTTTTAAAATATAGTTTTTTCCTGTTCCTCCACTACTTGCAGGCTTGCCAAGAGTACCAAAATATTGAAAATTCTCTTCTGTGTAAGCAGCCCTGAATGAATTACTGAATTTTGTATTATTCCAATCCCATGAAACAAGACTCCGAAGATTCTGAGTTTCATACTTTGTTTTATTTTCCAGATCTCCGAAATGAACAGGATAATGTTGTTTTCCATCAAAAATCTCTGATATCCAGGAAACCTGATGTTTCGGAGCTATCTTATAGGCAACTGCTATATTAATATTAGTATTATAATACTGTCCATTATCATTGTTATAAATTTTTCTGTAATCTTCCTCAACTGTATAATCGTTTTTACTTATCGAGTGATTTCCCGAAACCTTAAAACTGAACTTATCATTACTGTAAGAACCTTTCACAAAGTTATTATAGGTATTAAAAGATGCTACCTCAGAAAATAGGGCCCCGTGAAAACCTTTATTAAAATCAAGGGTATTATTGAGGTGAATACTCCCGCCAATGGCTCCGCTGCCGTAGATAACACTCCCTCCGCCAGCTTTTATTCCGATCTGGTCATAGCCGAACGCAGCAATATTATTGATATCTCCCTGTCCTAAAAAATTAGAGTTGATATTAATGCCGTTCCATACAAAAGCAGTCTGCTGAGCAGTAGTTCCTCTGAAAGATGGAGAAGAAACCGCTCCACGGCCATTTTCTTTAATATAAACCTGAGATTGAAATCTGAGAAGTTCGGAAAGGTTGGTTGAGTTTTTTTCAACTTCTTCTGCTGAGATGGTTTTTACAGGATGAAAGAGCTTCACTCTGCTCATCTGATTGTCGAAAACATAAATAGTATCTATGGTCTTCTCCTGTGCTAAAAGAAAACAGCCATAAGACGAAAAAAACAGTACTAAAGATCTTTTTATACCCATATTCTTTTACTTTTCCTCCGAAAGCAATATGTTTTTTAAATTATAATTCCGGCAGGTCTCCTGACTTTCGCTTTCTGCACCTTCCCGTTTTCACAGTGGTTTTTTACAGAAATTTTTATTGCGATCTACAGTTGCGGGGACAGTCCGGGAGTTACACCCGATTCCCTTTTCATTCCAAAATACTGGAAACCAAAATTTTTGCAAAGATAGTTTTTTATATGTATTGGACAAAAACCAGACATATCGCCCAAAGCACTATGTTTTTCCGACATATATACAAAAGAGCAGCTGCTCTCATTACTGAAAACAGCTGTTCATACCACTACTTGTATTTAATATGAAATTATTTTTTGATGAATTTATAAGTCTGCTGTTTTCCTCTTTTTACCGAATATTGAAGAATATAATCCCCATTGGATAAAGATGATACATCAATACGGTCTTCTACAGCATCATATGATTTTACTTTTTGTCCTGCCATATTATATATTTCCGCCTTTTCAATTTTTTCTGTTCCCTTGAAATACAGGATATCAGCAACAGGATTAGGATAAATACTTATTGTATTTTTATCTTTTAATAGTTCTTTGGTAGACAGGTAGCTGGTAAGATCCAGATAAAAAGCAACCATCTGATTGGAAGAATCGGTCCCCATACCTGCAATTTTCTTTCCGTCCTGGGAAATGGCAAGAGGCAGCCCCATCGTTACCCCGTTGGTATTAATACCTAATCCTACTGCATAATCATTAAGATTAATACGTCCGCTTTCCGATGTCCAGATAAAACCTTCTCCTGACATTGGCGGTGCTCCGAATGCCCTGTAATAGCCAATGACTTTTGTACCGTCTGCAGAAATTCCTGTAGCGCCTCCTTTGAAGAAGAATGAGGCATTGGGATGCGTTATATAAGTAAGCCCGTTTGTAGCATTCCAGACATAGGGATTAGGGTTTCCGGCTCCTATAATCGTGTTTCCGTCCGCAGAAATGCCCCCTGCTTCACCTACGTTATTCCCGTTACCATCTGTAATGAAGGTCTCGGCTCCATCTACCCATTTTGCACCGCTTCTTGTTCCTGTTGGTTCATCCTGCCATCCTACAATCACCATTCCGTTGGCACTTATGGCATTTGCCCTTGAACTTCTTCCCGGTACTATACTTCCCAGGTCTACCATTCCGCCGGTTTCATCCCATTTCACGGCATGTGCATTGGCTGCAGTAAGAAAGCCCAGCCCTACAATCGTATTTCCGTCCGTTGACATTCCCCATGTAGAGCTTACACTCCCATCCCAGCCGGTAGGTACAAGGCCTCCCCTGTTTACCCATGTGGAAGTTGCTATATCATAAGTTGATATTTCATTAAATCCTGTTGCGGTATTGGTAACTGAAGAGGCTATTTTCTTTCCGTCATTAGAAACAACGGTTCTTCCTGCAGCCGGATATCCGTTGGAGATCATTCCTATCTGTTCAAGTCCTCCGGCGGCAGTCCATTTATATATTCCGCCGGCACTGGTATGCATACTCACGATTCCACTGTCAGAAACTGAGCCTACATTATAATTTCCCAAGCCCATTACCGTAAGCTGTGCTTCCGCAATATTAAAATTAAGAAAGAAATAAGCCGCCAATACTTTCATTGACATTTTGTAAATTTTTCTCATATATTATTATATTTAGTATTTGAAATTATTGAAAACAATATTAATCTTATATTTACCAAAATAAAAGAATTTGACTTTCACAATTCATGAATTTCAAAAGAATTAAAAACATAAAACACTGATAACAAACGACATAAAAACAATCCGTTTTGAAGACAGATTTCAGAAGAATCATTCAAAAAAAATTAAAAAGCAATATATTATCCGTAAAAATGACTGAAAGTAGTAGACGGGTTTTAGGGTTGCTGTTTATATTGTATTCCATCGTCATCAATGGACAATCCGGTCCCGACTTCAATATTCTGGCAGATAAGGCCTTCCAGAAACTCTATCAGAATCCTGACGACTGCATCAGCTATTCACAGGGGCTTCTTGTAAGTGATCAGGGAACGGAGCATAAAATAATACTTCAGAACATCATTTCGCAAGCTTTTGCCATGAAAGGTGACTACGTACAGTCTGTCAATATTTATTCTCAAAAAGAAGATGCCGGTCTGAAGAAAGATCTTTCTTATTTCTTACAGGTTTTTGGAGATTACAGCCTTGCAGATCAATATCAGAATCTGGGATTGTATAGCCAGTCAAAGAAAATTATTACGGCCCTTTTATCTGATTCCAGGCTACTGAAAAGTACGGATCCGAAATTAAAAACAACAGCTGCCAAGCTTTTCCAATTGCAGGCTATCAACTTTGGAATCAATAAAAATTATCGTGCAGGATTGGAAAATCTTGCTAAAAGCGATCAATACCTGAACCATCATGACGAAGAGAGCAGGATCATTAGGATTGAAAACAATATCTTCCGTTCTTCCTATCTGATGAGACAAAATAACCCGGAAGACTCTAAACAGCTCATAGAACATGTGATTTCAGATCTTGAACAAAGGAAAAACTCTCCTTTCCTTCTCAGTTTAGCCTATGAAAGCTTATCCCGGTATTATTTTTTAAAACAGGATTATAAAACATCAGCTGAAAAACTGGAAACCGGACTCTCATTGATCGAAAAACTTCCTTTCAACAATTTAAAAATAAAAATCTATGAATCTCTTTCAAGGAATTATTTTGCTCTCCATGACGATGTGAAGTATCACCAATACAATAAATCCTATACTGATCTGAAGACCCAGAACGATGCTCATACAAGAGAAGGAATACGGTATATTGTAAAACTCATGGAAACCAATCAGAACAAAAACCTTGAATTTCAGAAGCAGAATTACTTAGGATCACTTTGGTTCTTCATCCTTACCTTACTTTTGATCATCATTGGATTGCTGGTCTTTTTTCTGATCATCAGAAACAAAAATAAAGACTTAAAAAAGCAATTTGATTTTTTTGAAAAGCAGAGCCAACTGAAACAGAAAAACAACTCTGTAACAAACAGTTCAACAGAAAAGGCTGAAGTGCTGGAAAAAGTCCAGGGTAAAGACTCCGGCAAAATTTCAAAGGAAAAAGAGGAAGAAATTCTCCGTAAACTCGAGGAATTCGAACAGTCTGACCGTTATCTGAACAAAAGTATGTCACTTTCCGCACTTTCTTCTCAAATGGAGATCAATACCAAATACCTTTCGGAAGTCATTAATACCAGCAAAGGAAAGAATTTCAACGGGTATATTAATGAATTAAGAATCAATCATATTGCTCACCTTCTGAGGACAGAACCGTCGTTTCTTAATTATAAAGTAAGTTATCTGGCTGAATATTCGGGATTTTCATCGCACAGTGCCTTTACTACGGTTTTCAAATCAGTTACCGGAATGTCTCCCAATGCCTATATTCAGGAAATCAGCAAAAACAAAACATCATGAAGCATGTCTTTACAATAATTGCCTGCCTTTGCTTTTGTATCTTTATGAAGGCGCAACCTGGCGGAAATAATACCGTTATAAAAAAAGCCCGTCTTGAAATTTATGATAACCCTGACAACGCCATACGGATCGGAAAAAATTTATTAAAAAAGAACAATGATGTCAACGCTTCCATTGAAATATATATCCTGCTTTCAACGGCCAATATTGCCAAGAGGGACTTTAATGAATCCTTGAAATACATTTTAAAAGCTAAAGAACTTTCACAAAAAATAAATGATCCTAAAAAGCAGGCCAGCGTTCTGGTGATGGTTGCTATACAGTATCAGCAAATGGAACTTTTCAGCAAAAGCCTTGAAACCCTGAATGAAGCGGATCAGTATCTGGCTAAGATTCCGGAGAAAACACCGGAAAAGTACATAGAAACAGCCACAAGCTATGCCATAAGAGGAATGATCTATAAAAGCCAGTCGAATTCTGAAATTGCCCTGGAAAAATTTTTGATCTCAATAGCCAATTTCGAAAAGGTACCTGTAAAGACAACTACTTATTCCAATATGAGTGTTGTGTATTATAATATTGGTTACTGCTATCTCAACCTGGATCAGATTGATAAGGCACAACAGGCATTTGTACAATCCATCAGTTATGCCCGGAAAAACCATGCTAAAAGTCTGGAAGCATTTGCCCTGAAAGGAATGGCGGAAGTACACAAACAGAAACGTGAAAACCAGACAGCGCTGGATCTTCTGCTAAAGGCTGAAAACCTCAGCAGAAATACCGGCGATATTATCCTCAATGAAGGAATTTATAAGGAAATGGCAGATAATTATCTGGCAATGGGAAAACAGGACCTGTACCAGTTTTATAATAAGAAATACTTTGAGATGCACTTCAAAAGGAAGCAAAATGAACTGGCTTCCATTAATCAGTCTATAGATAACTATAATAAAGAAAGTGCTGTAAAAAGCAAAAAACTGAAATCTTATTACCGCTCTGTGAAAATTATTGCCGGTATTACCGGAATCCTGATCATCAGTGTTTTGTTATATTTTATTTTGAAAATAAGAAAACAAAACAGGACCTATCAAAAGGATATACAGCAAATGATCCGCACACTATAGCATCTAAATAAAAAGACATTCCCGCAGGAATGTCTTTTTTGTATCGTTTATATTCAATTTACTGACCCATAACTTCCGTGATAGGATTTCCTACACTTCCGCTTGGGAACTGAATTTTCAGTAAAGAAGAGACAGTAGGGGCAATATCAGTCATATGATAAGCCTTGTTACTTTCTCCCTGCTTCACCCCCCATCCCATGAAGATCAAAGGAATGTGTGAATCGTAAGAGTTCCATACGCTGTGCGTAGTTCCTGTTTTCGAATATGGAGGAAGCATAGAATCATGAGAGATCAGCTGGATATCCCCGCTTCTCTGTCTGTTGATTCCATTGATAATTCTTTGTTTGATCGGTTCCGGAATGCTTGATTCCTGTACTTTATCTACAGAAACGGCATAGAGAACGGTAGGATCTTTTTCAAGCTCTTTTACAGTGTAATTTCTTACATCATCCAATTCAAGTTTAGCATCTGCCAGCACTTTTCTGTCAAAATAAATCTGATAGTTATCGATTGCGTTGATCAGTTTATCGGCTCCGAATTTATCTTTCAGCTTCTGGTTAAGGTTCTTTTCTGCATCTTCGCCAAAGAAACCTGTCGGGATCTTATGTTCTTTAAGGAAACCTACAGAATGTGCTCCACCATGGTCAGCAGAAAGGAAAACGGTATATTCACCTTTTCCAACTTTTGAATCCAGGTATTTGAAGAATTCCGCCAGATCCTGATCCAGCCTGATGTAAACATCTTCCACCTCAATAGAATTGGGACCGAATTTATGCCCTGCATAATCCGTAGAGGCAAGGTTGATCGCTAAAAAGTCTGTAATATTATCTCCACCCAGTTTTTCGCCTTCTACAGAAGCTTCCGCCAGCTTCAGTGTCAATGTATTTCCGAAAGGAGTATATCGGATATTGTCTTTTTTGGTCTGATAATCCTGAGCTAAATTATTATAAGGGAAAGTAGGTGTTTTGGAGCTTCCCAGTAATCCTTCCCAAGGAGAATTGTCCGGTGCACTTTCTGTATACTGGCTGATAGGAAGTAAGGTATTCCAGCCGTTGGCTACCAGTTTCTCCGGTAAATTCTGAGCGTTGAAAGATTTTACCCACTGAGGAAGATCATTCATGTACCATGTACTTGTAATGAAATTTCCGGTACTGTCATCAAACCAGAATGCTCCGTTGGGCGTGTGGCCTGCAGGAAGAATAGAGGCTCTGTCCTTCAATGAAACCCCGATTACTTTTCCCTGAAAATTGGTTGCCAGTCTCAATTCATCGGTTACTGTAGTAGACCAAAGATTCTTCGGAGAGTGGCTTCCCGTTTTGATATTGGTGGTTCCTACCGGCTGAACGTTCTCATCTGCTGTACAATATACGCCCTTTCCTGTTTCTTTGTCTGTCCAGTCATTTCCGGCAATTCCGTGAATGGCAGGTACAGATCCCGTATAGATACATGTATGCCCCAAAGCGGTAATGGTAGGCACATAAGGGATGTGTACATTGTTTAAAGAATATCCTGTGTTCAGTAATCTTTTGAAACCGTCATTTCCATACTTACCATAAAAACGGTATAAATAATCCCAACGCATCTGGTCTACAACCAGTCCTACAACTAATTTCGGTCTTTCGAGTTGGGTATTTCTGTTCTTCTGTGCATTGATTGTAACTACGGACAAAAAAGTAGCTGCCGCAATTGAAATATTCCTAAGCATCCAAGTAAAATTTTATTGACCACAAATTTAAGGGTTTTGAAAGTTTTGGAGTGTGAAATTTTATTTAATTTTGAATTATTGTGCAATTCATCAATCTATTCCTCTATGATTTTAGGCGTATACTGGTATTTTAAATTTCCTGAGCATTTGTATCATTTTAAATTTTTCAGATTCCTGCCGGGCTATGGAGGCCATGCTGACAACCCTGCTGAACTGGAAACAAAAGTAGAAGTAAAGAATACCGGTGATATCCTCACCAAACTGGAAGACCTGAAAGCCCAGTTTCCCCGGACCTATCTGCACATTCATATCTGTAATAACAGACTGGTGATAAGTACAGGTGATCATATGCTTTTTGATTACAATTTTCAGTTTGCTGTAGAAATAGAAGCGCTGCTGATCCGTGAGAATGCCATTTTACTCGACAGCCGGACTCCTATCGAAATACAATCCACTAAGGTTTTCCGCCCTGAAAATCAGGAATATGAAACCATAGAACATCGTTTTATTCAAATGGTAGGTTCTGACTTTAAAAGGAATAATGCTGAAAATTATTCTGTCAGGATCGACTGTAATCTGCCTCTGACGGATAAAAGTGCTCTCATTGAAGATCTCGCTCAGATCTGCAAGGAAGAAAATATCAATGTGTTTTATTATCATGATGCTGATTTTAACAATCACTGTAACCTGATGCTTTTCTTTACCAATGGCAGACAGGAAAAAGACAGTATCCAAAAGGTGCATATCAATTCCTTCGGAAGTAAGGTACGCCATCTTACTGAGAAATATCCTCTGCTCCATTTCGGCCATATTGAAGGTTTTAAATACTATCCGGTCCATAACACCCATGTAAGGCTGATGGTAGATGAAGACTATATTTTAAATGAAAAACAAAACCCTTTTTAATTCAATAGTATGATCAAATTCAAATATATTATCCTATACGTAGAAGATGTGGAGCAATCCATGAGTTTTTATAAAAATACTTTCAACACAGAAATAAAATTTATCACTCCTGAAAAAGATTACGGAGAACTGATTACCGGAGAAACCACAATCTCATTTGCCTCTGTAAACCTGGCAAGTTCCAATATCAAAGAAGGTTTTTTAACTTCAAAAGCAAATGCAAAACCTTTCGGAATAGAACTGGGATTTGTAACCGACGATGTAGAAACATTGGTTGCAGAAGCAGTAAAAAACGGAGCTATTCTCTATGAAGATATTGCTGTAAAACCCTGGGGGCAAAAAACAGCCTACATCAAAGACCCTGATAATTATCTGGTAGAAATCTGCACTGAAATTCAATAATAGTCTCTATGGAAATAAGAAAATTACAAAAATTAACAGCTAATCCCAGCTCAGAATGGGGACACAACGGCTATTCAACAAATACCATATACTCACTCTCGTCCATTGAATTTTCAGGTTCTTTTGAATTTTTACTAAAAGAAAAGCATTTGCCATACACCAAAGCCTGGGAAACAACTTTGGAATATATTGATGAACTGAATCTAATCATTGAAAAAGACCACTCTTTCGGGGCTTTTGTCAATAATGAGCTGGCCGGCTGGATCATCTGTGAACACAGGACATGGAACAACAGCTTTTATATCGAAAATATACTGATTGATGAGAAACACAGGAGACAGGGTATTGGTATCATGCTGATTAAAAATGCAATTAAAGAAGCACGAAAATTAAACTGCAGAGTCATTGAGCTTGAAACCCAAAATACCAATTACCCAGCCATACAGTTTTACCGACGAATGGGATTTAATATCACAGGACTGAATACAAGACTGTATGAAAATTCTGAAGAAATAGCCCTTTTCATGACCTTAGATCTGGAATAAGCATATGATGAAAAATTTACTTGTTGTTGGCTTTTTACAGCTTTATGCCCTTCTTTTTTCCCAAAACGGGAAAGCAGTCATGCAGATCACCTATGAAACCCGGATCATTTCTGACAGCCTGAATCGCCAGAATGCACAGCAATACGAAATGGTCCTGCTTTGCAACGCCACCGAATCTGTATATTATAGCCCGGAGGCTAAGAATTATTATACCAGATCTGATAAAACAGCAGGTGTTGTGACCACCGCAGGAGTTATTCCGAAATATCCCAAAACAGAATACAGCATCTATAAATCTGATCACACGCTTACAGCTTTTCTTCCTGTAGGCAAGTACATTTTCAGCTTTAAAGAGCCTGACCTGAAGTGGGAAATCCTCAACGATACTAAAAAAGTACAGAATTATTATTGCCGGCTGGCCCAAACAACAACCGATACCGGAGATATTTTTTTCGCCTGGTATACAGAAGACATCCCCATTCCGGAAGGACCTTTCCGGTTCAAAGAGCTTTCCGGGATGGTGCTGGAAGTTTATAATAAGAGCAGGACCATTGAAATTTCTGCCGCCAGTATACAAAAGAATGAAGAAACCATATCTCCCCTTCCCTATACATCTGTCGTAAAAGCAAAAACCAAAAAACAGTATCTGGAAGCAAGGAAAAACTACATCGATAATCCTTCTCTGTATAATGGAAACATTAAAATATTTGACGCTGCCGGAAAAGAAATCACCCATAAAATAAAAGAAAGGCTTCAGAAAATAAATGTCTTCCTCGATTGAGCTGTTCTTTACATTTCATAAATTTTTATTAAAAAAATTAAAACACTTGTCGGTGTCTTAATTTTTATATACATTAGTATTTCAACAAATTAAAACATAATTACTATGAAAAATTTAAAGAAATTAAAGAGGAATCAGTTGGTATTGATCAGCGGTGGTGATACTGCTTATGCACTTTGCGTAGATGGAGTATGTCCTCCAACCCATGGATATTATTATTGCAGCGGAGATACCTGCTACAGAAACCTCAGCGGAGGCGGAACTGGCGGTGGAACCGGAGGCGGAGGAACTCATTGTAACGAACCTCAACGTTTTTGTATGGAAGGAGAATCAGGTTGTGGATGTGTTTACATATAAAAACACTTGTTTTATCAATAAGAGCGGCTTTTACCGCTCTTTTTTATTTAAAACCTTTATCGTTAAAGAGTTTTCATGAGCTTTTAGTTTTAATACAATTTGAGTATTTTAGCAAAAAAAGACTTATAGCAGATGAATACCAAAAAAAATGTTCTTGAAAAATTGTCTGATCATGAGCTTGAGCAATATATAAAGCCGGAAAGCAGATTCGTTCCTCAAGCCATCCTGTATGCATATGAGATTTTACAGTCAAGAGGAAGAAAATTCACTCATCACGAGCAAGAGCATATCAACTCCATCATTTCGAGGGCTGGAGAACAAAAAACAGAAGGAATACACCCTGATTACACAAAGGCATCCAACCTGATCTACTTATCAGGAGCTGCAGGCATTGGCTCGCTGATCTGGACATCGGAACAATTGAATTCCGGAATGTCTGTTTTTATTGCTGCAGCCGTCCTTGTTTTTGTTTTTGGAACCGGGTATATGATTGGAAAAGGAAATGAAGTGGCCAAATATGTTTTCATCATTTTCTTTGTATTAGGTCTTATCGGGATTCCAACACTGATCGCTCATCTAAGCACCAATCCTGTTTTGGGAGCTATAAATGTTTTACAATTAATTCTTCAGGCCTGGGCTTTTGTCCTTCTGTTAAAAATCCCCGGAAACAAAAAAGTATAACCTCTTACATGAACAGCCTTCTGAAATACATCCGGTCACTTGCACCATTTTCTGATGAAAGCTGGGCTCTGCTTCAGCCTGTTCTGTCAGAAAAAATTTATAAAAAGAAAGAACTGATGCTGCAGGAAGGCGAAGTATGTAATGTTCTGTTTTACATCAGCAAGGGATTCTGTAAAAGCTATTATGAGATAGAAGGTGAAGTAAAGAATACCGGATTTTTCTTTGAAAATGAAATAGCCACCAATATCAGCAGTTTTGGAAGCGGGCAACAATCGGAATTCAATATCGCTGCATGTGAAGAAGTACACACAATTGTTTTTAATAAGGAAAAATTATTTGAAATTGCCAGAGAGGTGCCTGAAATTGAAACACTGGGCCGGCATTGTATCCGCCAGTTTGCTTCAAAACAGGAAGAATTTTCCAGGCTTTTCAAGCTGTATTCTGCGCAGGAAAGACTGAACTATCTTGAAACCCGTTACCCTGAAATGATACAACGGATACCTCTTTCCCAGCTGGCTTCATTCCTGGGTGTTGCCAGAGAAACCCTTAGCAGGATCAGAAAAAGGAGAGTTTCCGGAAAATAACAACGCTTTATAGACATTCACAAAACCATTCAACATCAACAAAATATAATGAAAACATTACTCTGGCAGGGAATCTTTTATCAGTCCCTTGAGCACTTTACTTTAAAAGAACATAATGGAAATTATGCTGTAACCTCCAGAATTATCGGCTGCCTTAAAGACCAGATCTATAGTGTGGATTACCACCTTACGATTGATCTCAACTGGAATATTCTTGAGTTTTTCATCGAATCTGAAGTTAATACCGTTAAAAACAGGCTGACAGGTAAAAAGCAACAGGATAAATGGGAAATTAATGGCCATATCAATCCTGATTTTAAAGGCTTTCAATATATTGATATTTCTCTCACTCCTTTTACAAATACTTTACCGGTCAATAAACTGAAACTGCCGGAAAATGGGGCTCAGGAAATTGAAGTTATTTATATTGATGTCCTGAATCATCAGATCAGACCGGCTCAGCAACGATATACCCGAACGTTCCCAGACCGCTATCTCTATGAAAATATCCAGACTGATTTTACAGCAGAAATTCTAGTGGATGAAAACGGGCTGGTTATTGATTACCCGGAATTGTTTAAAAAAACAGCGGAATTTAAGTCCTGATTTTCCCCTCCTGTTTATAAAAACTCAAGGAAGAAAAAGAAGAGATCAATAATTATCATCTTTTGATGACTGAGTTTGATGAGGAAAAGGAAGAAGATTAACCTTTACTATAATTAATGTAATACAAAAATGGATCCGAGAATACAAAAGATCAAAGACATCATAGAACGGCCTGCCACGGAATTTATCACCGGGGGATTCAGACCGCAAAATACATTGGAGGAATCATGGATCGGACGTGTTTTTGCATATGCCGGACATGAAGAGATTCCTCTGGATCAGAAAGGCAACCCCATGATGCCGCTTTTACAGCTCTATCTCCCCAATCAGCCGTTTGTGCCGGAACTCATCAAAGATAAAAAGCTGATCACTGTTTTTATGTCTTATGATTTCCCGGAAAATCTTGAAAAAATGGGTTCCAACTGGGTGATCAGGGAATATGATAATTTGGAGGATATTGTCATCAAAGACCTCAAAAGCCCGACATCTTATCTAAAACCTTTTCCAATGCGTTCCCAATTGTTCCCTAAAGATGCACCGTTATGGGATGGCGGAGGAATTGAGGATATCGACTACCGTTTAATTTCTGAAATTGTCAGGCTAGAAACAGAAGGACTTTTCAACAGTTATTTCGACATTATCAACCACAGCTACTGTACTAAACTGGGTGGTTACCCTTCCTTCTGCCAACCCGGCATCGGTTTCAAAGATGGTTTCGGCGAAGGTTCTGAATTCGTTTTCCAGATCTCTTCAGACGAAAAAGCTTATCTCAATGTAGTAGACAGTGGAAGTTTTATGTTTGCCAAAAACAAAGACACCGGAGAATGGAGCCTGTATTATGATTTTTATTAAGTTTGAGAAGATTATCAGCTTCTAAAATAAACAAGCCCTATTTCTATAAGGCTTGTTTTTATTTATTCTATACGAGCAAGATACTTGCACTAACAAGGGAATAAGACAATGAAATGAATTCTTAATCTAACTTCTCTTTATTCAATAAGACATGATGCTGAAATTAAGGCGTATTATGAAAGAATCAGGAGAAAAACACTTAAATAATGTGAAATAAACTATAAGCGATAAAATTAGGCTTGATTTAAAGAAAAGAGCCCTGTTGTACGGGGCTCTTTTCATAAAATATTTATTTTAATTTTGTCTCAATTTTTTGAGGCAGATTTTTTACAGTTATTATTCTTACTTCACCACACGATGCAATCGTGCGGGAGCTAGGAATATGTATTATTATTTATTTTCTTTTTTAAATAAATAATATTCTCTAAAAAAAACGTCTACAGAATTTAAATTTTCATTTTTACTTATTATTTCAATAAAATCAGCCCAAGTCGAATTATTTTCTAAATTGAACTTTTTTTGCAACCAATTGTAAAAATCATATCTGAAATCATCTTTATAATGTTCATTTAAAAAAAAACCTCCTAAGAATGTTTCTAAAAAAAAAACATTTTTTTCACGAAAATACATTTGAGGTCTTTTCTCAATGCATGGTAATAATTCTTCTATATTCATGATTTAAAATGGAGTTACTATTGGTGGTTGCATTTTAGGAAATCCAACACCCAAATCATATAACCATTGATTGTAAGGCACACCTTTAGGAAACATATTGTCATATATCATATTGCCAACTTTTACTCCTACATGGTCTCCATTGGTAGAAATATTTCGACCTAAAGTTTCAGACCAAATGTATCCAGTATCAGATTTTAAAGCAACCATTTCTCCTTTCATGCCTTGTCCAGTCATTCTTGTCATTAATTCTGTGGCAAATTCTTTACATTGATATATTTTCTTAAAAGATGATGGCATTGCATCAATTATTGCACCAACACCACAATCATTATACACCAAAATCTCTTTCTCAGAAACATAATAATTATAGTTGCCTTCTACTTCAAAGTTATAGACTTTTACTTTTAAATAATAAAAGAGACTGATTAGATTATTGGTCTATCTCTTTATTTTATTACTAAATTGAATATTTCTATTTATAATTTCTTACTCGGATTTAAAAACCACCTTCCTTCTTTTTTATACAATAATACATTACAGATTAACATTTTAGAGAAAAAAGCTGGATAATAAGAATCTATTATTGCTAATAACTTTGATTTATCGGTCTTTTCAATACATATAAAATTAGTTTTAGGATACTGATTATTTTCTTTTTTATAATTAAATTTTTCATAATCATTACATAATCTTTCAAAGTCTTTAGAATAGACCTCTTCATAATTATTATCTATTATTGAAATAATCCTTTCAGTTGTAACTAATAAATATGAATTATTTAAACTACAATCTAAAATAGGTAATTCATTTTTTTCTAGTGACACAAATTTGGATTCATAGCTATCATCTAATAATTGAGTATTTATTTTATCATTAAAAGTAAGCCAATCTTCTGGCGCTTTATCTACACAGTTAAGACTAATCTCGATCGCTTTGTTTTTAAATTCTTTTATATCCATAATTATTAATGTAAAACTTTTTCCCAAAAAACGGTATCCCCCTCTCTACTAAAAAAATAACCATACTCTCTTGCCCAAAGGGAATTATGTTTAAGATTTTGGTTCATTACCATATTAAATTGTATTCTTACTTCACTCATACCATATTTTCTTGCCATGCTTTCAGCTCCTTCTGTTAATGCTTTAAATACGGCATTCTTCGGCGCACTATTAGCCCTTACAATACCACTAACCTGTACTTCCATTATATCACCAGTTAGCCACCCCATATTTACACTACCATCAAAAACCTGAGTATATTTTCCAACATAACCCAAAAGTTCATTTGTAAAGTGGCAATCATTATGCACTAAAATGCCTTTCTCAGAAACATAATAATTATGATTACCTTCTACTTCAAAGTTATAGACTTTTACTTTCTCATCCAAGAACTTTATAGATTCTACAGGAGAAGTTTTGCCATCTAAAGTAGTTAAAAGCATTCCTTGAATAAGGTCTTTGGCTTCCACCCAGTTTCCGTTTACATAGAACGGGTGTTCCGGTGTACAGGTAATTTCAGTTCCGTTTACAGAGATTTTCACTAATGAAGAAGAAGTATTGCGGGATAGTTCTACTACTTTCTTCAGTTCTTTTTTGCCTGTTTCTTCATTGTAGCTCCAGACAAGATCTCCCTCTTGTATGTCTTCAATCTTTTTGCTTCCTTTTTCCGTGGCTACTAAAGTACCTTCCCTAAAGCATAATTTTATCAACCCTTTGCTTAAGTTTCCTAATGGTCTGCAAATAAAACGGCTAAGATTGGCCGCTCTCCAACCCAATGAAATAAGTTCTCCACCTGCAAAAGATGCAGGAAGCTCCAAAAACAAGAATCGCTCTGCTTCTTCAGTACTTTGTGCTGCCTTACTGTTTTTTACTGCCAGCTGAAAATTGGAAAGGTTTTGTTGGTAATTACGCATAGACTGGTTTGAGCTTAATCCAAAAAATGCGCTTGTAAGCATGCTGTTTACGCTATCTCCCATGCTGATAATGGCGCTGGAAATTATGCCTGCAAGAGAAAAGCCGCTGCCTCCGCCACCTCCGCCGCTTAATTCAATTTCATCAACTGCCATTTCATTAGTTTTAGTGTTTTTCCATCCACTATCCACTCTTTGCCACCAGCCTTCTCCGTCTGTCCATACCTGGCCGATAGAATATCCGTTACTGTTGTTTGGAGGTGTAGATTTTAGCCCCAGAAAATCTATAAACAGAATAGGATTATTGCTGGCATAGGAATAGGACTGCAAAGTTGTATCAGCTAATGGATCAATCACTCCAAACCTTCCGATATCAGGCATATAATTTCTAAAGCTATAGTCATACCAGCCTGTTTCGTCCTGTAACTCATGACCGTTATATCCGTATCGGTAACCTGGATTTCCGGCCATCAGGTTATATCCGTTATGTTTAAGACCAAAAGGATAGTAGTTATTTTCTTCAAGAACTTCCATATTGCCGTTCGTATTTTTATAATAACTCAAACGTACATTTCCTAAATGGTCTTTATAGTTGTAAATATATCTGCTATTCTCAAAATCATAATATCCCTCTGAGGTAGGAACAAACTTTAAAGATACAGGTTGGTCCAGCTTTCCTCCCGTGCTGATCCGTTCATACTGAAAACCATCTAAATAATCTGTTATTGAAGAGGTTTCCAGATTTGTTTTTCCAGATCCGTACGTATAAGTCTTACTAAGTTTTACTCCATCTGCACGGTACAAGTATCGGGTGTTAACATTTACTCTTTCATTTCCCTCAAGTATAAACCGGGGAATATATGTTTTATCAAACGTAATATAATTCGGAAGATCAAGATAATTATACTTTATATCAAGAATACCTTTATCTTTCTGGCTTTTCAGATTTCCGTTTTCTTCATAGTACGTCATCACATTAGTATTCGCAGAAGTATCAGGATACCCTCTGTAATCCATGGAAGAATCAGTAATGGTCAGCAGTCTGTTCCCTGCATAATCATAAGTAAGGTTATCTATTGCTGCGGCTACTGTTTCATTTGCTTTTGCTCCGGTTCTTTTTAATTTAGTGATATTTCCATTTAAATCATAATCTACTTTTTCATAATATTCCTGTGCAGACGGATTGTCGTCCCTCTGATAAAAACCTGCTAAAAGCCTATTGGCAGCGTCATAAGTATATCCATACCTTCGTAAATTATCGTTCGGGGTACTTGCTGTTTTCCAATCTACTTCAGCAATATTTCCGTTGTATCTTGGTTTCACCTGAAGATCAGTATATTCAGCATTTGGAGTTTGCAATCCTTCTACCTGATTATACTTTATCTCATAACCAAACAATTTTCCGTTCAGGTTTTTAGGATCATTGATCTTCGTCATCCAGCCTCTGATGTTATAAGCATAATCAATATCCTGCACAGAGCCAACCGTGGAAGTTCCGCCCACCTTCTTATTCTTCACCTGAGAAAGCTCATTATATGTATTCTGAGTCAAAATTTCAACAGGATTACTGTCTACCTGATGTTTATGTGCTAATAATCTGCTTTGGGGATCATATTCAAATGTTTCTGTAACAGTTTTTTCAATATCAACATTTGTTCTTTTATGTTTTGTAATTGAACGCTGAGTTACTCCCATAAAGTCAACTTCAGTTTCAGTTATGGTATATCCTCCTAAATAATTAGCAGAATACACTCCTATACTTCTGCCTTTTGTGTCATAAAAGCTATACATCCTAGTCCATCGGTCATCTTCTACATTTTTCACATAAGAAGCAGTAGGTAATGATTTTGTACTGATCGATGAATTTTGTGCATCCTGTGATAATACATCCTGACCTAAAATCTGAGCAGGGATAATCATACCTGAAGGAAGTGGCGGATAGGTATCATAATAGTTTAAAGATAATAAGGTTACCCACTTCGTTGAATTGGGATAGGTGGTATCCGGATTATCATAATAGACATCCATGCCTTGTCTTTCAAAAAATGCAGTATTGATTCTATTGACACTGTTTGAACCATATCCGTTGACTATATTTTGTTCCTGAGATCTTTCCCCTCCTGTAGATACCCCGGTAATAGCCACTCTTCCCAACAGATCATATTTGTTATACAACCATTGTCCTTTCTTCTTTAATTCAGCATCCTGAGTAGCAACCAATCTATCCTGTTTATCATACACCATATATTCCCAGCCTTTTCCGGGTACTTTCTTTTCTACCAGCCTTCCAAACTCATCATATCTATATTGGTAACAAAGACTATTTTGTTTGGTTTCATCAATTATTGTCAAAACCGACGCCAATGGAGGAATAACAAAAGTAAGTTGATTGTATTCATTATATAAGTAATAGGTATCAAGGTTATGTGCTCCATCATTTTTTCTGATCAGTATAACCTGATTTTTCCCATTTTTATATTCCGTCATTACATTTCCATCTTCATCAGTAACGGATGTTTTCATTAAAGAATTAACAGGATAATAAGCCCCGCTAAAGCTTAATTGGGAATCTGTTCTGTTCTCTGCCCACGAAGTGGAGATACCATATTTTTTAACTTCACTCGCTGAAGTATTGGTACTGTAACCATATCTTACAGGTTTATCAGACCATGCGTTTCCGACATTGTAGGTTTCCTTTACTCGTGCCAATGGAAAATTTTCCAAAACCTGTTTAGAATATATTTTTTCTGCACCATAAATTTCAGGGTTGGCCGCATTATTCAGAGGGTTTTCATAGATCGCTCCATTCTGTGTTCCTGTTTGTGGAACAGGCAAGTATGATTTTGAAATCCTTCCGTCAGCATCATATTCTATATGGCCTACTACATCTTTCTGTGTTGGGGAAGCTTTTACCCCAACGATTTGCTTAGGCCTTCCCAATCCATCAAAGTACTGGACGGTTTCTGCTTTTTTTATACAATCGGCATCCAGACAGTCCTTTGTATATATATAGTTTTTTGTATTGGAAGGCGAAATGCTCTGTGCAAATATTTGTCCAAAAGTCATCAAAAAACTTCCGATAAATACTATCTTTTTCATGATTTTTCTTTTTAAAAACTAATTGGAAATGTAATATCGAAATTCACTATTGTACCATTAGGCAATGATGATGATCCTGTTGTAAGCTTTGCAAAAATATTTCCATTAGGATAAATAGTAATTTTCCAATTTCCATAAGTAAATGTTCTTCCTGCAAAACTCATTGTGCCTGTTATAGCTTCTATACAATTCCCATTTATTTTCCCAACCGTTTGACCAATTGCCCAGGAAAGACTGCTATCATAAGGAAAGTTCATCTGTAATCTAAAACTAGATGTATTTGGCATAGTTAGAGATGCACTATTTAATACAGCAATATCATATCCCTTAGAAATCGTACATGACAATGGTGTACATCCTGCATTCTGATTAGTGATATTTTGCCCGTTAGCCTGAATGTCCTGTAGTGCCTTTTGATTGGCATCATCCTGGCTTATTAACGAAAAATATTTCTTGGCAGGAACTAAGTAGGTATATTTATTAGGTAAATATCCTATGGAACAGTTATTAGCAATATACTCATTACCCATTTCGTCATTTGCATAAATCGTAGGAGAATAATGATAATCATATTTTTTTAGAACTTTTCCGTCTTTATCTAAAATTTGAGATATTCTATGAGAAGGATCATACACATAAATTTCCCTAAACCCATTGGCAGAAGTCTTACTTGTGACTCCAACGATGGGGTCATAGGTATATGTTTCAACCAGATAATTCTTTAACGCAATATCTTTTCTCATATTATCAAGAGCAAGAATCAATGCTGCTTCATTAGAGGAATCGTCATCATCAGCATCTGAAGCAGAAACAGCAGCAGTAACAGAACTAAGATTTGCAATATCGGTATAAGTAGCCCCTACTATTTTAGCTATAGCCTGCGTTTGGTGGTATCCCCAAATAGTAGCAGTTGGAATACCATTTTCTGCACTGGTTTCTCTTAAATTGCCTTTATCATCATAGTTGTTAAAAGTGATTTTTTTTGAAGAATTTTGATTTTGAACATTGTATGTTAATGCCGATGTTGGATATAATGTAGACGGATTATCTAATTTCACTTCCGATTTGCCCACAACTATTCCGTCATTCTTAACTTCTGTTTCTAAAGGAGTTGACACGATATTAGCATTAAGAAGTTTTTGAATGTTTTTTTCGTTAGCATATTTGAAATTACTTTCAATTACCGATCCATCATAAGATATTTGTTTACGGGAAATTACATTATTGTATAGGCTTTCGTATTGATTTTCTAATGTATTAGTTAAGAAAACACCGTCTATTTTATCTTTTATTGTTTTAGTTTCTTTTTTTATAATGACCTTTTTAATAGGCTGTCCGTCATATTTAATATTGCTGAACGTTAAAATTTCGGGCTGATAAGAGAATTCTGACTCTTGTATAAGATCATTATTATTTCCATATATTTCTTTTTTCTTCATGAGGCCCGCCCGTGTCAAATATCCGCTAAAGTTTATAAATGAATAAGTCAATCCTGAAAGATTAAATATTTCATCAGAACTATAAAAAAAATACTTTATATAGGTATGATCTAATTTATTAGTTACTTTAATATTTGAATATCCAATGATTCTATTTGATATGTTTTCTTGAAAATAATCGCCCGGAATTCCTAAATCTTCATCAATGCTTTCTCCGCTTGTTATCAGAGGGTCGGAGAATTTATTATATTCATATTCTACCCATTTTGAAGGCACCACCGATTCTGCATCATAGTTTTTAATACTTTTTATTCTTAGTCCATACCCCAATTTATTATTGTGCTTTCTTGCTTCTTTGATCCTATAAAATTCCAGTTTTCCATACCCTCGTCTTGCTCCGGATAAAAAGACTTTTGATCCCGAATATGGAAAAACTCTAATTGACGGGCATGGATAGGTGGACATGGGATTTATATAATCATTTGAAAATGAAACACTCCCATCAGGCTGTAACAGATCGTATTGTATTTCATTTGAAACACCTGGCTTTGAAGGAGGATAGGGATATAGAGAATATGAATACTTTACATATAGATTTCCTTTATATCCAGATGGTAAATTTAAATCATAATTGATCGAAGGATCATTAGTATCAAAATTGAGGGTATAAACTTTATCCAAATCATAATAATCATAACAAGCACCACCAGTACAAAGATCATTGTAAGCAGCATTTCCTTCTGCTATCGAATTGCTTTCAAATTCATATTCAATACGCCCCCCTGTCGGTAAATTTATAGTTTTTAAAGAATTTAAATTTGCTGTTTTTGGATTGGTCCCTGATGGTGAGATCAGAACCCCTTCATCCAAGCTACAGGGATCATAAAAATTAACATATCCAAAAGTATCAACATTCTCTGGAACCCCAAAAATCCTGTTATACTCAAATGTATGCTTACTCACAATATTATTATTTTTATCAAGATTGTGAAGATAATTCAAAAATGTTCCATCACCCAGGAAAGCATATTGATTAATAATATTATTATTTTTGTCTCTCAGGATTAATTTATCCACCTGATACCAATCTGCGTTTCCTTTATTTTGAACTGAGTGCGGAGCAGGATTAAATTTATATTTAAATTCAATGCTTCCATACCCAGTAACATTTATTTTTTTGATTTTGTTATCTTGTACTGTTCCAATAAATTGACTCACCAATTCTGTTGTAGTTTCATACTCAAACGTGGCAACCTGCTGATTTTTATTATTTGTTATTGATGATAGTAAAAAGGCACTATTACCTACTTTGGTATTTGATGGAAGCTCCTGTTGGGTATTTTGGTATCCAAAATGAAACTTATCAATATTGATTTTATCAAAAAGATATGAATTTCCGTTTTCGTCAATAATGTTGAAGGAAGAAACTTTATTTGTCGTACCACTATTTTTAGTAATGATTATTTTATTATTCGAAGGCTGTAGTTCTACAGCAACCAGTTCATTTGAAGCCTGATCTTTTCCAATATAAAATCTACCGGATTTACCCAAAAAGCTATAATAATAAATTTCTGAAGATGATTCTTTGGTTGTATCTGAACTTAAATAATCATTGACATTCTTCAGGTTATTTTTAAAAATACTTCCCCCATACTGTAAGCTCCAGCCTTTTCCTACATCACTAATCATTTTATGGGCAGAAACACCTTCAGCAGAGTAAGAAATTGATATTCCAATATTAATATTTGATAATGCAGGTATATTAAAAAGAGGTAGACTTATATCTGGAATTCCATTATGAACATTGACATTAGAATTACTTAGATGATCGTTTTTTTGAAGTTCTATCGGTTCATTCTGCCCCTTATAATTTGCATAGAAAAGCATAATCATTGTGATTAAGGCTTTGTATATATAATTTTTCATTGTTACTTTTTAATCAATTTGGAATTTGCCGTTTTATTGTTATTCGTTTTTATCGTCACCAGATAAGCGCCCTGTACAAGGTTCTGTGTATTGATCTTGGTCACATTATTCTTTGTCTTCAGACTCTGAAGCTGCCTTCCGCTCATATCATACAACAGAATTTCAGCTTCTTTGAAATCAAAGCCGATTTCTACATAAGTATAATCGGAGACCGGGTTCGGATAAATCCTGATATCCTGTTTTTCGATCAGCTGACTAACCTGCTTGTCTCCCAGCTTTATAATCTTCCAGTTTTCTTTCCCCAGTTCTTTGGCACTGGTCCCGGCCAGGATTATAGAACCATCCCGGTTCAGTTTCAAATCTGAAAGTCTTTCTTCTCTCTGTCTTGATTCTCCTGCCACATGTTTTCGCCACTGCTCATTGCCATTCTGATCCAGATACAGCATCCAGAAGGTTTCATCATCTTTTTCTATCCTGCCTTCAGCCTGAGTGTAGCCACCCAGCAATATTCCTGTTGTAACATCTTGGCTCTTGGTTCTTGATTCCTGGCTCTTTGTAATCACACTCATTCCCATCAGAACATCTCGGTTCTTGAAGTTGTAGGATTTTTGCCACTGCTCATCACCTCTTTCGTTTAGGGCGATTAACCATAAGTCAGTACCTTCTTGGATACCTACTGTTTTGTTTCCCGATCTTTCGGATCTGGATTCGCCACCAATGACATAACCAGTGGATGTCAAGGCTAAAGTTCTGATATGGTCATCTCCTTTCCCGCCATAGTTCTTTTCCCATTCTACTTTTCCATTCTTGTCCAGTTTTACAATCCAGTAGTCGCCTTCACCGAAGTTGCTGCTGGCTTTTGGCATCTGGCTAAGGGCTGTAGAGGTGGCAGATGAAAGGTTACGGCTTGCAGTATTTGTAGTTGATGATTTGCTTTCAGAGGTGCTGATACCGGAACCTGAATCACGGAACTCGGAGCTCCTGGAATAAATTCCCAGTAAGGCTCCACCGTCTTTCGTTGGAATCATTTTTTCAACTTCATCCAGACCTTTTCCGCCTAAAATAAGCTGTGAGAGTTCTTTGCCATCTTTATCAAGTCTTGTGATCCAGACGTCTTTGGAACCGTAGCCTTTGGATGAGTTCTGGACATTGCCGGCAACAAAGAATCCTAAATCGGTGGTTTGAATGACTGATCGGGCTTCTTCATCTGAGGAAGTTCCCAATGTTTTCTGCCATAGTTCATCGCCGAATTCATTAAGCCTGATCAACCAGATATCGGATCCTCCTCTGGAATTCTCTCTCTTATCGAGTCCTTTCCCAGAATAGGAGGTTCCGGCCAGAAGGAAGCCTCCGTCCTGGGTGGTAACGGTGGCTGACAGATAGTCATGATTCTTCCCCGAGAAATATTTTTCCCAGACCTGATCTCCCTGCTGGTTGAGTTTTACCAGATGGAAATCGTAACCATTATTCTGCTTACTGCCTGAAGCCTGCTGCTTATTGCTTTGAATAGAGCTTCCCGTGATAAGGTATTGCTGATCAATGGTGGTGGTAACCTGGCTGAGAAAATCCTGGGTGGAAGATTGGATGTCTTTCTGCCATACCACTTCCTGGGCGGATACCCCAAGGATTGTGCATAAGGTAAATGCACCTGTGTAGAGTTTTTTCATGCTTATGTTTTTTTAAACGGTGAAAATTAATGCTTTCATAAAGTACCGGTCAACATATCAGCTGTAATTGCTCAATATTGATACTTAGATAGGTATTTTTATAGAATAATTTTAAATTTCGATCCTATTCTGATGTTTTTAATTCAAAAAAAGATTCTGGTATTTCGATGTAAGAAGTTTGGGCATATGGATAAAATACCCCGAAAGTATTGGATTATCATGGTTATTTCTGATTGAGTAGCTGGTTTAATAATTTTTTGCAAATTTAATCCTTTTAAATGTTATTAAAGTCACATGAATTTGATTTAATATAAAAATCATCAGTTTTCTGCAGGTTTTACATATGAATATCTTTTATTTTAATGACTGAGGCAAAGCTACTCCTACGTTGCGACAAAACGTGTCGTATTATTTAATCCTTAATGTAAAAAACTAATGTATTACTCCGTACAACAGAAGTAATAAATTCTGTTCTTCAACTGTTATAACTATATGAAAACACTCATCGTATTTTTTATTTTATTCACCAGCATCATTACTGTTTCAGCTCAAGGCAAAGGATCTGAAGGCTTCTATGAGACCTCAGACCATGTCAGGATAAAGTACAAGGTTTCCGGAACAGGAGAGCCCTGCATTTATATTCCCGGAGGACCGGGACAGGGATATCCGTCATTTGAACTTTTAGGAGGAAGCAGTCTTGAAAAAAATATGCAGATGATTTATATGGACCAGAGAGGCTCAGGAAAATCCGCAAAGTCTGCAGACTATCATTTGGATACAATGCTTCAGGATATTGAAGAACTGAGACAACATCTGAAACTGAAAAAAGTATTTCTGCTTGCCCACTCATTTGGGGGAATTATTGCTGTTAATTACGCCAAAAAATATCCTCAGCATACCAAAGGACTCATCCTCTCCAATATCACCCTTCACTTTCTGAATGATGACTCTGTAAAAGAACAGATTGAATATGGAAACAGCCTTTTACAACGTAAAAACAAAGCCATTCCTAAAGACAGTCTTTCTGCAGAACTTTCAAAAATAAGCACTGCATTAAGAAAGAAAAGAATCGGATATAAATTCCTCACAGAGGATGTTGAAACCATTAAAAAGATGGATAAAGTGGATTCTCTCCATCCGCGAATTATTGATTTCGGTATGGCTGTGATTTCAAAGCCTGAAGAATTTCCGGAATATTATGCTGATTACGCACCAATAACAAAAGACATCAAAGTATCGGTGCTGGTAATTACAGGAAAAAAAGATAAAGCCGTAGGAACCCTGCACTATAAGACCTTTCAGTTCCCCCATCAGAAAGTGGTAGTTATCGATGGCGGACATCTTTTGTATTATGAGAGAAATAGGGAGTTTGTGAGTGAAATTGAAAGATTTGTACGTGAAGTAAAATAAAAAGACAATTATGGTTTTCCGTAATCATAAAACTTCATTTTTTTTTAGTTTTGAACAGTTCTAAACCCATAAAATGAAGTTACAATTTAATTTAATTCTATCTGCAATCACATTCATCACGCTGAGTTGCAACGATGGAAAGAAAACAGAAAAAGCAGAAAATGAAACCACATTGAATCATACAAAGATTGGCTCAGATTTAGAAAAGTTAAAAACAGAAGCTTCAAGACTAAGAGGCGGAGGGTCTGTAAAAAATGTTGAATTGAAAGATGGAAAAGCTACCATTACCTACGTAAAAAACTATTCTGAATATAAAGAATTAAATCCACAGTCTAATGTCACAGAAAAACAGCTCAAAGAATATTGGTCAAGTGGAAATGCTATTCAGAAAACATTAGTAGAGGGTTCTGTAAAGCTTATGAAAAATCTTGATTTTATCAACCAAGTAGAAATTACGATTCCATTTGAAAATGAAAATTATAACATTAATGTCAAAAAAGAAGAATTAGAAAAATTTATAAGAAAAGATTTTTCGGAAATCACCAATACCTGGACAGAGAGTTTTATAGATCCGTATGTTTACAATAAAAAAGGAAGACAAGAATTTTATAATAAATTCAATAATAAAAAATAAGAATTCCTTTAAATTAAAACTTCTCAAAAAATAAAACAGTCTGTTTCAGATGGAAACAGACTGTTGCTATTTATTATAATCCCTGCTTAAGCGATTAATAATTAGAATTTCAAATCTCCGTTCACCTCTCTCACTGCATTAGCAGCTTCAGCGAATTTCAATTGCTCTTCAGCAGTCAATGTTACGTTTACAATTTGCTCTACTCCGTTAGCTCCGATGATCGCAGGAACTCCTAAACAGATATCGTTTTGTCCGTACTCTCCTTCAAGCATTAAAGAACAAGGGATCATTTTTTTCTGATCGCATGCAATGGCCTGAACCATTACAGAAACAGCTGCTCCTGGAGCATACCAGGCTGAAGTACCTAATAATTTTGTAAGGGTAGCACCACCTACTTTAGTTTCTTCGATTACATATTTTTGCTGATCATCATTTAAAAACTCAGTTACAGGAACACCGTTTCTTGTAGCTTTGCTCAGTAACGGAAGCATACCGGTATCACTGTGAGCAGCAATTACCATCCCGTCAACATCAGAAATCGGAGCTTCCAAAGCTTCAGCCAATCTGTATTTGAATCTTGCAGAGTCTAATGCACCACCCATTCCGATGATTTTGTGCTTAGGAAGACCTGAAGTTTTGTGTACTAAATAAGCCATAGTATCCATTGGGTTAGAAACCACAATGATGATTACTTCCGGAGAATGTTTTACTAAGTTTTCAGTAACTTCTTTTACGATACCTGCATTGATACCGATTAATTCTTCTCTTGTCATTCCAGGCTTTCTTGGAATCCCTGAAGTGATTACAGCTACATGAGAACCTGCAGTTTTGCTATAGTCTCCTGTTGTTCCGGTAATTTTTGTATCAAATCCGTTAAGAGATGCTGTCTGCATCAAATCCATTGCTTTACCTTCAGCAAACCCTTCTTTAATGTCTACCAAAACTACTTCTGAACAGAAGTTCTTCATTGCGATGTATTCTGCACAGCTTGCTCCTACAGCGCCTGCACCTACTACAGTTACTTTCATATTGTTACTTTTTAAATTATTTTTTGTTAGTTAAGTTTAAATTTGAAACTCCCCAAATTTAACAATTCCTGAAAAAATGCGCAATTTTTCAGGAATTTAATTAGAATTAAAATAAATTAGTTGACGTTCAGTAAAAACGTGTATAGTTTTTTCGCTCCGGAAAGGACTTTACTGTAGTTTTCTTCCGCCACTTCCGTATCCAGAACTTCCTTAAAATTCTTCCACATCGGTCCCGTATTCTCCTGATAACATCCGAAAAAGTTGAAGGTAACCTCATCAAAACCTTCCGTTTTGGAAAGTTGTTTGGCAATTACATTTCCACCGAGAGTTGAACCTTCAATCACATACATCGCTCCCAGTGCTTCATGCTCATTATCAAATTCAAGGTCATAAGAGGCAGTCTGGTTTTTCAGAGAAAGGCTGGTAAGGTCTTTTTCAATAAGTGAAAGCTTCTTTCTTTCATCAAGCTGAAGTTTTTCGCCAAATTTATCCGCCAGGCTGCTGAATATTTTATCTTCACTGTGAAGAAGCATCAGATAATTGGTATGGATGATTTTTTTATAATCTTCCAGGGTGAAAGTTTTATTGAAAATCTTCTCAGAATTAAAGAGTTTTTCTGCTGCATCGTGATAGTCTGCCGTATTTTGCTTAAGATATTCTGATACCATAATAACGTTTTAAAAGTTTCTCAAATGTAAGGCTTTTTGAACGTTAAAATGAAAGAAGTTCCCTCTTTATTACTCTCATAATCCACATTTCCCCCTATCCTTTTCATGATACGGTGTACAATAGACAACCCTACTCCATTTCCTTTAAACTTCTTCGCATTATCCATTCTGTTGAAAATTTTAAACATTTTATGCTTTTCCTCTTCCGGAATACCGATTCCGTTGTCAGAAATACGGTAAATAATGGTTTGTCCGTCTTCCGTGCCTTCAATTTCAACTTTAGGATAATCTTTGTGGGAAGAATATTTCACAGCATTGTTGATGATATTAAGAAATACCTGGTGCAGCATGGTTTTATCAGCCATTACATCCGGGCATTCCTTAATGATAATCTCGCTCGTAGGACTGCCATAGGTCATTTTTGCATTTTCTGAAATTTTCCGGATGGTAGGAATTGTTTTCAGACTTTCAAGCTGTATCTCACTGTATTTGGCACGGCTTAGCTGCAGCACATCATGCATCATTTCGGCCATATTATCAATCTCTTCAATAATGGTATTGATCTTGGTTTTGCTCTTTTCGGAATCATCTTTAAGATTATTTAAAAGCATCTGTGCATTAAGCTTCATTACCGTTAAAGGAGTTCCAAGGTCATGTGAAATTGTGTAAGAAAAGCTGTCAAGCTCTTCGTTCACCTTTTTAAGCTCATCATTAAGCCTTTTGATCGCATTATAATTTTTATGGGAGGTCTCTAAAATCAGATCCCTTACTGCCTGAACGGCACTGATATTTCTTGAATTCCATCTTCTGGAATGTCCTTTGATATTTTCTGTAAAAATGCGGAAAGAAGTTCTTGGCGATACCATCTGTCTTTCTTCTCCGTTCTGAGAGAACACACTTACTGTTTTTTCCGGACTTCCGGCCCAGTTGATGTGCTCATCAAATTCTTTCCGGAACCAGATCAGCATTTCATTTTTATCACGTTCAATAAAGTAAATGATAATGCCGGCCGCATCGTCAGAAAGATTCAATTCCTTACCATGATCCTTAAGAAAATTCCGGCTCACATAGATACGGTCTTTCGTATTGGCAAGTGCCCATTTTATAATCCTGTCTATACTTCCTGAATCGGGAGTAGTTCCTGCTGTTACAATACTTTCATCAGAAACAATGGCAAGACCATCAGCCTCCGGTAGGTTTTTAAGCTCTGTTTTACTTTCGATCAGAGAGTCGGATAAATGGTTGTGTTTTAAAAATTTTGTTTTCAGCTGAGACAGCTTTTCGTTGAGCTCCAGACGATAATTCAGTTCACTTTTTGATTTAAATGAAGAATAGGCATTTGCTGCCAGGGCCGTAAAAATCCCTGCCTGTACTCTGTCCTCAAGATCAATATGCTTGGGCTTTATATTCTGACAGGTCACCAGTCCCCAGAGATGATCATCAATGATGATCGATACGCTGAAGCTTGATGCTACTCCTGAATTTTTAAGATATTGTGCATGCACAGGAGACATTGCTCTGGATGCAGAAAACGTAAGGTCAATATTTTCTTCTTTTTTACTGAGAATAGGGACGGTATCAGCATATACATTGCTGAAGATTCTTTTTCTTTTTTTAAGATAAAGCTGCCGGGCCTGTTTGGGAATATCAGACTCAGGGTAATGAAGACCGAGAAAACTTTCCATATCTTCATTCTTTTTTTCAGCGATCACTTTTCCGGATCCGTCCATCATGAATTTATAGATCATCATCCGGTCATAGTTGACTACCTTTGAAAGTGTCTCAAGGAGATGATCCCAAAGCTCCTGCTCATTGTCAATGATATAAAAATTATCGTATTTGTTGGAAATCCTTTTATCCGGATTGATGATCACCTCTTCAAACTCAAGGAAAATATAGGCGTCACTTCGATATACTGAAAAATGATAGTCTTTACCGTCAATGAAAATCTTATCAAAATACGTTTCATTTTTACGTCTGGTAAACTGTTCCAATGACGTATAGATCTCGGAATCGATAATGCTCTGAAAACTTTCCGGGAAGTCAGAAATCTCTCTTCCGAACAGCTCATCCAAACGTTCGATTTTAAATATATCCGCAATATTCCTGCTGAAGAAAGTAATGGTTTGGGACTCTGCATCAATGCCAATCAAATAACCAAAACTCTGTATGGAACCCGGAATATGGATAGGTTCTTCATGACATTCTACAAAATTCATATCTCTTTTCAGTCTATCTATCAAATATAGCGCTTTTTTCGATCAGCTCTCTCTTTTGTGGTAGCTAATTTCAAAGCAGGCATCAATAGAGGGACACCGCCGGTTTCAAGCTTCTGACCATCAGGATTATTGCATTAAAAAATTTTCTTTTTTTACCACTTTTTAATACGATATTTCTAAAAGTTACAAAAAAAAATCCAGTAATCAAATATTTTATGCTTTAGGCATGATTCATAACATGAATTACACATTATCAGCTAAAATAATTATGTTATCTAAACAAATTTAGCTAAATTTATATCACCAAATAATGAATATGAGAAAAATTCATTGAATTATTCACAATAATTTCAATATAAATTTTAAATTCAAATAATACTATTATGAAAAAGTTCCCATTAATTTTATTTTCCCTGATTCTATCAGTAGGATTATGGAATCCATCAGAAGCATGTACAAGAGTGGTCTATAAAGGCCCTCAGAATACCGTTCTTACTGCCCGTTCCATGGACTGGCGTGATGAGATCCCGGCGAATCTCTGGGTATTGCCCAAAGGCATTGACCGCACTGGCCAGACCGGCCCTAAATCTATAAAATGGACCTCTAAATACGGTAGCCTTATCAGTTCTTCATGGGACATTGCTTCAGCAGATGGAATGAACGAAAAAGGACTGGTAGCCAATTTGCTTTGGCTGGGAGAATCGCAATATCCGAAATTCGATCCTAAAGGAAGTAAAAAGGGACTTGCCATCTCATTATGGGCACAGTATTATCTTGATAATTTTGCAACAGTGAAGGAAGCGGTTGACTTTTCAAGAAAAGAACCATTTGTGGTAGTAAGTGATTATATTCCGGGAACGGAAAGATTTACCACAATCCATCTTTCTATTTCCGATGCTTCCGGAGACAATGCCGTATTTGAATACATCAACGGTAAACTTGTCATTCACCATGATCCGTCTTATACGGTAATGACCAACTCTCCTGTTTTTGAGGAACAGCTGGCGCTCAACAATTACTGGAAAGGTATTCCGGGAACGGTAATGCTGCCGGGAACCAACCGTGCCGCAGACCGTTTCGTAAGAGCTTCTTACTATATCAATGCCATTCCGCAGACTGCCGATACCCGTACTGCTGTAGCCAGCGTTTTCAGTGTGATCAGAAACTGTTCTGTACCTTACGGAATCACTTCCCCCACAGAACCTAATATTTCTTCTACAAGATGGCGTTCTGTTTCAGACCAGAAGAACCTTGTGTATTATTTTGAAACGGTTTTCACTCCGAATACCTTCTGGGTAGATCTTAAAGATTTTGACCTGAGTGCAAAAGGAAAAGTTATGAAACTGGATCTGAGCAACAACCAGACTTACAACGGCAAATCAAATGCAAATTTTAAAGAATCGGCACCGTTCAAGTTCCTGGGATTAAACTAGACATTTCAGCAATAAAGACGATACAGCGTAATTCATAATCATCTGCCCTCCGCATATGAACGGACAGAGACGTGAATAATCACTGAATCTGCAACCATCTCCCTCCTTGGGACTGTCACATCTTTGATTTTGACAGGATGGTTAAATAAACAAAAAAACAAACAAAAAGATATGGCCTTTTTTTCAATCAAAAAGAAAAGTCTGGTCCTCTGTATGCTGGCCTGTGGATTGGCAGCGAATGCACAGATCCAGGATTCTCTGAAGACCCAGCCTCCTCAACAGGAAGAAGACAATGTAAAATATCCGCAGCTGCAGATTAAAGGGCTTTTCCAGGCACGCTATCTCGTAGGAATGTCCAGGGATGTAGATGTAAACGGACTTCATCATACCGATGGCTCCGGGACTGACAATAACTTCATGCTCAAGTACATGAGAGTACAGGTACGGGCACAGATCAGCAAACGCACGGAAGTGGTAGCCCTGGCTAATCTTGCCGATTTTAAAAATGATCCGAAAAGCAGGGTGCTGGAAAATGCTTATTTAAAATATTCCTTCAGTCCCAAGTTGGCATTCACCGTTGGGCAGTTCAGACCCTGGTTCGGTATTGAGGAAACCTATCCTATTGACATTATCAAATCATTAGACTGGTCTAACCAGTACTCTGAGTTTGGAAAACTGGGCTGGACGAGTTTCCAGATCGGGATGTCTGCCACAGGGCAACTTCAGTTAGGAAAAATTCCATTCCAATATGCAGTTTCCGTAGTGAATGGAAATGGTAAAAACCAGATCAATGATAATGATAACGGAAAACAGTATTCTACCCGTATGGTTTTCGGACTGTCTCAGAAATACAACTTCAATGTTGGTCTGAACGGAGGGATCGGGGAAGTATTCAGTAAAAAAGTATATGCCCTGGGTATTGATCTCAGTTCACTGATCAAATTCGACCCGAAATGGAGTCTGGATATGCAGCTGGAAGCTAAACAGGCTACGAACCACGTACTTTACAATTCCATCGCTCCTGAACTAAGACCTGATAATCCCGACCAATACCTCGTACGTGGGGTCTATTTTCTTCCGAATGTAAGATATGAAATCAACCACAAAAACCTCAGCGCCTTCGAATTATCCTGCCGTTACGAATATCTTGATACCAACTTCAGGATGGCTTCCAACCCAAGACAGACCATTACTCCAATGTTCGGCTTAGAGTTCCTGAAGAATTACGGAGCCAGAATCCAGCTCGGTGTACAGTTTGACCGATACAAATATCAGGTGGAAAACACCTCACAATACAACAATAATCTATTCATTGTACAGGTACAAAGTAGGTTCTAATCCTTAAATAGTTATTATCATGAAAGAAATAAATATCAGAAACGTAGCGATCACTTTTGCCGTTGCGTTGATCATATGGTTCATTCCTGCTCCGGAGGGAGTGGCGGAAAATGCCTGGCATCTGTTTGCCATTTTTGCTGCAACCATTTTAGGAATCATTCTTAAGGCTGCTCCAATGGGCACCATGTGTATGATGGCGATTGCCTTTACAGCCCTGACACAGGTTGTTGCTCCCGGAGATGCGGGAAAATCAATTACAAAGGCTCTTTCAGGCTTTGGAGATAAAGTAATATGGCTGATCGGGATTTCATTCTTTATTGCCAGAGGATTTATCAAAACAGGATTAGGAAACCGTATTGCTTTCCTGTTCATAAGAGTTTTTGGTAAAAGCTCACTGGGATTAGCCTATGGGCTTGGGCTGGCAGACGTTTGTCTGGCTCCTGCCATTCCGAGTAATACGGCAAGAGGCGGTGGAATCATCTACCCTATCATGAAATCTATGGCCATCAGCTTTGATTCTGTACCGGAAAAACCGGAAACCCACAGAAAATTAGGATCATTCCTGACGTTGAACAGTTATTATATGAACCTCATCGCTTCTTCCATGTTCCTTACGGGGACAGCGAGTAATCCGATGTGTCAGAAGTTTGCGGCCAATCTTGGTATTGATATTACCTGGATGTCATGGGCAGCTGCAGGTTTTTTACCAGGAGTTGTGGCCTTCTTTATTGTCCCTTTGGTATTATATAAATTGTATCCGCCGGAATTGAAAAAAACAGGTGATGCTCCGAAAATGGCTGCCCAGAAATTAAAAGAAATGGGACCTATTTCCAGAAATGAATGGCTGATGTTACTGGCATTCTTTATTCTGCTCGGACTTTGGATCTTTGGCGGTGCCCTTTCTATTGATGCCACTACAACAGCCTTCATCGGATTAACCTTGTTGCTATTGACCTCAGTATTGACCTGGGAAGATGTAAAAGGTGAAAAAGGAGCATGGGATACCATCGTTTGGTTCGCTGTTCTGGTAATGATGGCAAGCTCTCTGAATGAGCTGGGCTTCATTGGCTGGTTCAGTAACCTTATTAAAGTTCAGATCGGAGGTCTGAGCTGGCAGGTAGCTTTCCCTGTGATTATCATAGTCTATTTCTTCAGCCACTATATATTTGCGAGTGCTACAGCTCACGTAGCAGCTATGTATGCTGCATTGCTGGGTGTAGGGGTTTCTTTAGGAATTCCGCCTATGCTACTGGCCATGATGCTGGGATTCATGGGTTCAATTTACGGAGTACTTACCCACTATGGCCACGGTCCGGCTCCTGTATTCTTCGGAAGCGGTTATGTTGACCTGAAAGCCTGGTGGCTCAGAGGTCTTGAAATAGGTATCGTCTTATTGATCATCTACATGGCTGTAGGTGGATTATGGATGAAAGTTTTAGGATATTATTAATTATTAAATCAAACATATGTTATCAACATTGTCAAGAAAAATGCTGATGTGTCTTACAGGACTTTTTCTGGGATTCTTCCTGTTGATCCATTTCCTCGGAAATCTTCAGCTTTTTCTTCCACAGGAGCAGGCTCACCTGCAGTTCAATGCTTATTCACATTTTTTATCAGGAAATATCATCATCAAAATAGTCTCTTATATTTTGTATGCAAGTATTATCCTGCATGCAGTGGATGGGCTGATCATTACTTTAAAAAATAAAAAATCCGGAGGCGGCTATCAGGCTGACAGACGTGGAAGAGCCAGTAAATGGGCTTCAAGAAATATGGGAATCCTGGGAACATTAATCCTGATCTTCCTCGTCATTCATTTTCAGAATTTCTGGTATATCTACAAATTCGGGAACCCTCCTTTGGACGAAAACGGAAATAAAGATTTATACATTCTGGTGGTAACGGTTTTCAAGGAATGGTGGTACGTCCTTATTTATGTACTTTCCATGGTTGCTCTTTGCTATCACCTGATCCACGGGTTGTACAGCTCCGTAAGAACACTTGGGCTGTACCATCCTAAGTTCGTGAAATGGGTTAAAATCATTGGAACAGCCTATTCTGTTATCATCAGCTTAGGCTTTGCACTGATGCCTATTTATGTATTCTTTACCTATCATTAAACAGATCTATCATGATTTTAGATTCAAAAATACCACAAGGTCCACTGGAACACAAGTGGGAAAATTATAAAAAGAAAGCAAAACTCGTGAATCCTGCCAACCGTAAAAAACTGGATGTAATTGTTGTAGGAACAGGTCTTGCAGGAAGTTCTATTGCAGCTTCACTGGGTGAAATGGGATACAATGTGAAAGCATTCTGTTTCCAGGACAGCCCGAGGAGAGCCCACTCCGTAGCAGCACAGGGAGGTGTAAATGCGGCTAAAAATTATAAAAACGATGGCGACAGTGTCTACAGAATGTTTGTAGATACCCTGAAAGGCGGTGACTTCAGAGCCCGTGAAGCCAATGTATACCGTATGGCGGAATGTTCTTTAAACCTCATCGATCAGGCCGTTGCGCAGGGAGTTCCTTTCGGGCGGGAATATGGTGGTTACCTCAATAACCGTTCATTCGGAGGCGTTCAGGTAAGCCGGACATTCTATGCAAGAGGACAAACCGGACAGCAGCTGCTTCTGGGTGCTTACCAGGGTTTGATGCGCCAGGTAGGAAAAGGTTCCGTACAGCTGTTTTCAAGACATGAAATGCTTGACCTTGTCACTGTAGACGGTAAAGCCAGAGGAATTATCGTAAGGAATTTAGACACAGGAGAAATTGAAAGGCACGCTGCCCATGCAGTAGTACTGGCAACGGGAGGTTACGGAAAGATCTATTATCTTTCAACCTTAGCGATGGGTTGTAATGGTTCTGCCATCTGGAGAGCACACAAAAAAGGAGCTTTAATGGCCTCTCCAAGCTGGATCCAGGTGCATCCCACTTCCCTTCCGCAATCCGGAGATTATCAGTCTAAGCTCACTCTGATGTCTGAATCATTGCGTAATGACGGAAGAATCTGGGTCCCTTTACAACCGGATGAAAAGAGAAAACCCAATGATATTCCTGAAAATGAAAGGGATTATTACCTGGAAAGAAGATATCCTGCTTTTGGAAACCTGGCCCCAAGAGATATTTCATCCCGTGCTGCCAAAGAAAGAATCGATGCAGGCTTCGGAATCGGTCCGTTGAAAAATGCGGTATATCTTGATTTTTCTAAAGCGATAAAAGAACAGGGAAAAGACAGGATCAAAGAGAAATATGGAAATTTATTCGATATGTATCTTAAAATTACAGGATATGATGCCTATCAGGAACCCATGATGATCTCTCCTTCAGCCCACTTCTCAATGGGTGGCCTTTGGGTAGATTATGAGCTGATGACTACCGTTCCGGGACTGTTTGCGCTGGGTGAAGCCAATTTTGCAGATCACGGGGCCAACAGGCTGGGAGCCAACTCACTTTTGCAGGCTTCTGTGGATGGATATTTCATCGCCCCTTATACGATTGCGAATTATTTGGCAGACGAAATTCATACCGGGAAAATTACATCCGATACTCCTGAGTTTGAGCAGGCTGAAAATGCCGTTAAAAACCAGATTCAAGGTTTAATAAATATCAAAGGAACCAAAACCGTCGATTATTTCCATAAGACATTGGGAAAACTGCTTTACGATTATTGCGGGCTGGCCAGAAATAAAGATGGATTACAATACGCCATCCGGGAAATCAGAAAACTGAAACAGGAATTCTATAAAGACGTAAGGGTATCAGGCCAGGGAGATCAAATGAATGCTGAGCTGGAAAAAGCAGGCCGTGTTGCCGATTATTTTGAAATCGGGGAACTGATGTGCTATGATGCTTTAACCCGTAATGAATCGTGCGGAGCGCACTTCCGGGAAGAATTCCAGACTCCTGACGGAGAAGCCATGAGAAATGATGCAGAATATCAGTTTATTTCTGCCTGGGCATGGACCGGTGAAAATAATGAGCCTGAACTGATCAGAGAACCTTTAATCTTTGAAGAAATTCAGCCAACGGTAAGAAGTTACAAATAAAAAAACAGAAATTATGAATTTACATCTTAAGATATGGAGACAGAAAGACAGAAAAAGTGAAGGAAAACTGGTCAGCTACGACCTTACAGACCTGAATCCTCATATGTCTTTCCTGGAAATGCTGGATAGTCTGAATGAAAAACTGATCACCGAAGGCGATGAACCCGTAGAATTTGATCATGACTGCCGTGAAGGAATCTGTGGACAATGCGGAATGATGATCAACGGCATTGCTCATGGCCCTTTAAAGAATACAACCACCTGTCAGTTGCACCTAAGGTCTTTTAAAGATGGTGAAACGATTCTGATAGAACCTTTCCGGGCAGAAGCATTCCCGGTAAAAAAAGACCTTAAAGTAGACAGATCTGCCTTCGACAGAATCATCTCTTCGGGAGGTTTCGTTTCTGTGAATACCGGGCAGGCACCTGATGCTACAGCTATCCCTGTTACCCATCAAACGGCTGAAGAAGCTTTCGATTCTGCAGCATGTATCGGATGCGGGGCCTGTGTGGCTACCTGTAAAAACGGAAGTGCAGCCTTATTTACTTCTGCAAAGATCACGCATATGGCACTCCTGCCACAAGGGAAGGAGGAAAGAAGCAAACGTGTGCTGGATATGGTTGCCCAGATGGATAGCGAACTTTTCGGTCACTGCTCCAATACGGAAGCCTGCGAAGTGGAATGCCCACAGGGTATTTCTGTTCTGAATATTGCGCGGATGAATTATGAATACAACAGAGCGTTGTTTTTCAAAAAGAAATAATTCAGCATAAAGGCTTTTAATCTTTTAAAAATCAACTTCATAGATTTCTATACAGTCTTTATAAAGTTGAAATTAATCCAATATATAAAAAGACAAATTTACCCATAAGTGAATTTGTCTTTTTTGCTTTTTCAACCTTCCGTTCTTGTTTACCCGTTCATGATGGCCACAACCCTTGCCGGAGCTGCGGAGCCGCCCACAATTTTCAGGGGAAATACACAGATTTTGAATCCTGAAGGCGGTAATGCACCGAGATTGGTCAGTTGCTCGATGTGTAAATATTCTTTTTCAATTCCTATACGGTGGCCTTCCCAGAAATATTCGGGATCGTTGAGCTCTCTGGCTTTTTTGGCCATATATTTCAAAGGAAGATCCCAACCCCATTGATCAATTCCCATTACTTTTACGCCCTGATCGATGAGCCATTCTGTAGCTTCTTTACTCATTCCTGTTCCTTTTTCTACAAAATCTGAAGTTCCCATCAGTTTGTCGCGATCGGTTCTGATCAGTACAATATTTCCTTCCTGTATGGTGATTCCGTTTTTATCCAGATCTTTCTTCAGATCATCTATAGTGATGGCAACAAAGTCTTCCTTATGGGTACAGTCGATCACAATACCATCTCCATAGCACCACTCCAGCGGAATCTGGTCTATCGTTTTGGCAGGTTCTCCCTCTACTACCGGCCCGTAATGCCATGGAGCATCAATGTGAGTGGTAGCATGAAGGCCCATATTTTTAATTGTGTCATCTGCCCAGCCTGTCCAGTTTTTGGGAAAAAGTCTGAAGGGAAGGTTCAGGGCAAGCCGGATCAGCCAATGTGATTTTCTGTGAGGTTTATGTTTGATCTTTACTCTCATGAACCAGGGGTCTCCTGCATTGTACTGAATGGGTTTTGTAAGATCGACAATTGTTGTTTTCATATGATTCAGCTAAGAAAACAAAGATAGTGAATAAGGCAAAAATACGAACAGATGTAAGCTTCTTTATCTGGGATTGGAGTCATCAGATTTTTAATAAAATAAAATTTCAGTTTCTTATTGCCCACTTTATTCTAACTCTATCGGGTTTTCATATTTTCTATTTTCTTCTCTTTCTTTTTGTCTTTGCCTTATCATTTCCTGACCTTTTATAATAGTGGTTTCAGAACTTTGAAGGATACCAATTAAATTTGCATTAGCATCTTTTAACGCTTTTTCAAATTTCGCTTGAGTTGTTTCAATAGCTTTATTATATCGGTTTTCGTTTATCTTAATTAATTTACCTTTTAATTTAGATGCATTTATAGAGTTTACAAGCTCAAAATCATACTCTTCTTTATCATCCGTTATTTTAACAATCAATCCAGGCAACCCGCTAAATTTATATGGCCCATAGGGTAAAGGAATTTCGGGAGAATACCAGGCGATCCAATTTCGTCCCTTAAAGGTAACTTCTGCTTTTTTACAATTAATTGTGTTTATTATTTTTGTGTCGCTACTCAGTTTCCAATCTTTAATGATCGGTTCTTTATAGGTGAGTATGGACATTCCAACTAAGTTAAAATACTGTATATTTTCATTTGATTGTATTATGGTAAAGGAAAATTTTGTTTTTGGGATGGATACTCCTTTCGAGCTTAACAGTTTTGCTCCATTTTCCAAAGTTTTTATTGGAAGTGCTTGGAATACGGAATCTCTTTTCAGTGATTGAATACTCACAAAAAAAGCACGTTGATCGCCTATCTGTAATGAAAAAAATTCTTCATGTGTATAATCAGGAGTTAATGTATTTAATTTAGCTTTTAATAAATAGGTAAACTCCCCCCTCAGAGTATCTTTTTTATGTAATTGAGAAAAAAATAAAACACTAAAAAATAAGGTTAATAATTGAAGTAGTTTTTTATTGTAAAACATAGAATTATTTTTGAATGCAAAAAAAAGAAACACTTATAACCCAATAATAAAAGTTATAAGTGCAAATAATTAATATGAAACAAATATTAATTACAATAATTTGCTTCAAGATTAGCAAGCCACTGATTAGCTTGTTGAGGAGTCCAATCTTGGGTTGTAGTAGCAGTCTGACCACAAAATTCTGCAATCCAAACTTGTTTAGTTCCTCCTTTTACAGTTTTAAGGTCTTCACGAGTCATTTTTTTAATTTTTTTCATACAATATGTTTTTTAATTAAGTCTCAAATATATACAACTAATTCATATCCATACGATGTTTTTTATTATGTTAAGCAGTTGTTTATCTGGAAAAACATACTTTTTACTTGAAAATTTTTCGTGTAAAACTGAACTGATTTGATGATATTACTTAAACAAAAAAGCAGTTGTTAAAAAAATGCTTTTGATTATTTTTGTATAGGTTAAATAATGAATCCCGAACAGAAATTTTCATAGCTAAAGTTAAGTTGAGCGTGTGTATGGTTTTTGAACTTTCAGCTTCAGCCTTGTAACCTTAAAAGCCTCTGGGGATCATAATCTTCTTCGGGTCATTCTGATCATACATGATTTCTACGGTTCCCTTTTTTGGAACGGATGACAGGTTCAGACGGCTGACAATTTTCTTATATACAGCAATATGTTCGGTTCCTCTGAAATCTTTAAAACTTAACTGAAACATGATTTGAGGCTGATCATTCACTGTGAGGCCTGTTTCACTTACACTGATGATCTGGGCTTCAGCATTTCTCCCTGAAAAAAGAATGCGTTCTTCTTTTGTATTTTTAAAAAACCTGCCGAAAATCAACTGAAAAACCAATACGTAGATAATCGTCATGACTCCACTGAAAATAATCGGATGCATGAATGTCAGAAACCTCCAGCCAAAATCAAAGGATTCCCTCATATAAAAATAGCAGTATAAGCCAATGACATACCCTATCAGCAATCCGGTAAAAATAATTCTCAGCATCATCCCTGATGTGTTCAATCCTACTTTCTGATCACTTAAAATAAAGTAAGGTTCCTTTGATACCTGAGGATTCAGCAATATTTTGACCTTGTTTCCGACGTCAAATCTTTTTTCCTGTGGCCTGGAATCATGAAACATCATTTTATGTTCTATCACCGTATTGCTGAGATTGGGGAATGAAAGCATAACCTGAATGAGATTCATATTCTTTTCAGGAAAATACTTGAGCAGTTTATAATCAATAATTTCGGCTTCTCTTGGAATTCCGTTCCGAAGAATAGATTTTATCGTATTTTTCTCTTTAAAAGTGGTAATGAAAAGCTTATTGATAAAGAAAATGATTATGTATCCCCATATCAATAAAGAAAAACCGAGATATCCATAGCTCACCGCTAATGAATTTCTCGGTTCTGTTGCCAGCTCCTCAGTCAGCATATATAATAAAATAGGAAAAGGAGCGCAGAAAAAAATGAAAAAAGCTCCCCAGAAAATAATCAGAAATTTCATAGCTGCTATTTTGTAATCAGCAATAAAGTTATGATATTATTATGGAACCGGAGATCTCTTTTTATACTTCTTTTTCGAAATAAAGCCGGTAGTATTTTCCTTTATCATCCTCACCCATTTCTATTTTCTGCCGGTCTCCGTGGATGTAGATATGGAAGTTTTTATCTAATTTAATAATACTTTTAAAGTGTCTCTGCGTCTTTTTTACTGCGGCTTCACTGATCGGGAATTCCTCAGCAATATTCACCTGCATATCCTGTTCGTAATCTGTTTTAAAATTTACGAAACTTTCAATCACATGCTCATCTCCCAATACTTCATTCGCAAATTCATCCAACTTAAACTCTTCTTTTTCTTTGAAGAAGTTAATCGATTTATTCAGGAAATCCGCCTGATCAGCTTTTGAAACCTCAAATTCCTGTGGAAGCTGCTTGGTAATATAATCTTTGTAAACCATCAAAGCTTCCTGCGTGTGGAAATATTCGTCATCACGCTGTTTTACTTTTAAGAAATCCTCGAACCAGTAATACATATCCCCGTTTTTGTTGTTGTCAACAACGGAAAGTACATACCCTGTATCCTTATTATTATTGTAGATCAAAGCTGCCTTATCAATTTTAGACAAACCGATTCCCTGATCTTTTTCAATATCAAATGTTTCTTCTGCAGGATTGATTTTCAGGAAAGATTCTCTCTTCTCTGTTTTAAAGATCCCGATCTTGTCTACTTTATCAGGACGGTCGCTCTCGTCTTCAAAAAGGACGATAAACAATTCTCCGCTCTGAACCCTTGGGTTCTCTGCCGCTTCGAAAAGGTGTTTTGCAATATTTTCAGACTCCCAAAGGAATTTGGATTTATCATCAAAAATTTCTGATACCGCACTGTAAACCGGATTATTTACCAGATAGGTATCACTGTAAAAATGGAAGGTTTCTTCCGATTTGAATGATCCTAAGAAGTAATCTTCCAGCAATTCTGCCATTCCTTCTTCCAGCTTCAATTCCTCTTGTGAAAGTGTCAGGGAATCTCCGTTGATCTTATTTCCTACTCTGTGTACTACTATTTTTGAAAACATTTTTCTGAATATTTGGACTGCAAAGATATTCATTCTATCCTTCACATGAAACTGAAAAATAGGATTGATCTTATCCTGGGTTACAGTGGATTCTTAACCATAAAAGGCATAAAAGCTTTTATTTTAAACACTTCAATTCACTTCAGAAAATTGAAAATAATGCTTTAAAAAATACAATTAAGAAAATCAAAGATTTTCAAAAACTTCAGTGCCCTTCTTCTCCATAAAGCCTGTTACTTCAAATAACTTAAGTGTTATAATACTTTTGTTACTAAACAAATACGGCTAATCATGAAACTCTGAAGATAAAGAACTTCCGGTTTTTTCCAATTTGATAATAACCTTATCATTTTGACATGCTTCTCTGTCTAAAAAATTCACATATAAAAACCACAACATAATCATTATCAATATTTTAAATAGAATTCAGTTTCAACGGAATACCATTGGCATCATGATTTGAAAACATCAGAAAATGGACTTAAAAACATTAAACAGAATTGATACACTGAGAAGATTAAAAAGCAGAGGTCCCAAAACTCCGGCATGGCTGAAGCCTTACCATATGCTCTTCTTCGCTTTCCTGGTCGTTTTCATCTTTGGAGCATTCATGAAACTGCTGGAACAAAATCACAATTAAAATATAATACTATGAACTATTTACAAGCGGTAAAGGAAATCACTGAAGTGGTTCCCGGTTTTGAAAATGAAGTGAAAGATATCACCATCCAGAACTCATACAGCATCATCCGGACATTCACAGAACGTATAAAAAATATGATCCGCCAGAATGACAGTAATCTGCTGTTCAGAAGCTTACAAAAAATGGACAAAATTTACACTGACGGAGACGCTGTCTTAAAAAATGCAATTGAGACCACTTTTATCTATTCTCTGGACAATTTTACAGCATTTTGCAGCGCAGAGTACAGAAAAATGATCTTTAGTCATATTTCTCCTGACCTTCAGAAGATCTATTCCAGACAAATTTACAGTCACGGGATATAAAGCTTTTGTTACATTTTTTATCCGTTTCATTACAAAGTGTTTAAATTAAACAAAATTAAAAATAACTCACAATCAATAGATTATGAAAAATAAAATCAGAAAAATTTCGGACTGGAAAACCTGGAAAACCACGACCAGCAGACACAATACAGAGATATTGCTCACTCACATTGCGGTGATCATAGGAGTATTTATTTTTGCGGCCTGTATTTAAATTTTGGTATACATTTCGCTGCAATACTAAGTGTTTGAAAAATTCTTAATTATGATGAAAGTACAAATGCAAACTATTAATCAAAAAATAGCTGTTGAATACTTAAAATTTTTCTATCCGCCACTTCGCAATGAGATCACACAGTTATCTGTACAGGATAATTTCGCCGGGATTATGCAGGCTACGGTCAATTATCTGAAAAATCTTCTTCAGGAATCGAAGATCAATATCATTGCCCATCACATCAAACTGATGGACTGGATTTACAGAAACGGGAATTCGTATGTAAGAACGATGATCGAAAACCTTTTCGTAAGATCTTTCGAAAGTTTTAAAAAACACGCCAAGATCCAGCATTGGAAACTCCTTTACCAATACATGCCTGTGAGCTTTCAGATCATTTATAATGAACAGCAGAAGCAGGATCAGATGTATTTCGGGAAGTAAGTTTTCAACAAACTACAGCGTTGAAGGCTGAGAAAGCAAAGAACAATTCAATGTATAAGTAAAAAGAGCAGATTAAAATCTGCTCTTTTTTGTTTCCAGGAACAATATTTATAGAATTTTAGTTAATTTTAACTGTTGAACAGACTCAATTTCTCACCATGATTGAAATAAGGAAATACTCGAATCAGGAAGTGCATCCTGAGCCAAGACGGGTTATAAAATATACGTTGTTCTGGTGCCACAACGGGAGTGCTGAAATTCTGATTGATGAAAATATTTTCATGTTGAAAACCGGACATGCAGTGACCATTACTTCGGGGCAGTTTCATCAGTTGAGATCTGTGGAGGGGGAACTTACCGCTCTTGAATTTACTTTAGATTTCTTCAGTAAAAGCGACAGTGATATTGAGCTGATCTTTCACAACGGGCTGTTTTGTCATTTCGGAATGAATGAAATGATCAGGGTTCACAATTCTTCCTTATTTTCGGAAATTCTGAGCCGTATTGAAAAAGAAATTCATGAAAAGCCTTATCAATATCTGATATCCACCCATGCTCTGGTGGAATTGCTGTTGGTGGAAATCAACCGCAGTAAAATTGCAAATGGTGATGAAATCTGGAAACCGGATGCTTTGTTTTTACAATTCCTGGAAAGTGTGCGGGATCATTTTTCACACAATTATCAGCTCTCACATTTTGCGGATCTCCTGGGAACTACGGAAGCTAAACTGAATGAAGTTTCCAAGCTGCACACCAATAAAACTGCGCAGAATGTCATCTACAGTCTTACAGTTTCCGAAGCCAAAAGACTGCTTCTTTATGAAAAACTGACTGTAAAGGAAATTGCGTACCGGCTTGGGTTCAATGATCCTTTTTATTTTTCCAATTTTTTTAAAAAACATACTTCAAAATCCCCTAAAGATTATCAGAAAGCGATAATCACTTCCTCATAAATTGGTAAACCGGGGCCCGCTTCTTTTTCCGGTTTTAAAATATTACATGCTTTTCTCAACATTGTCTATTCTCCGGACCGCACTTTTCCCGGAACTTTGTCCCTGTAATCAAAACATAAAAAAATGAAAACTCAGCAGGACACAGCCGTTTTCTTATTGAGAATAACACTGGCAGCAGGATTTCTATCAGCAGTAGCAAGCAGGCTGAACCTTTGGGGAAGTCATTCTTCAGGCTGGCAAAACTTTGTACATTATACCGCAGAAACCAATTCGTTTTTACCACAATCATGGGCTTCTGCGATTACTGTACTATCAACCATTACCGAACTGTCCACCGGAATATTACTTCTTGTAGGGTATCAGGTAAAAAGGGCCGCATGGTGCGCTTCTATTCTGACTTTATTATTTGCCATCGCCATGAGTATTTCCTTTGGGATTAAAGAACCTTTGGATTATTCGGTATTTGTATTCAGTGCCGGCGGATTTCTGTTGAGTACATTTCCTCATTATAAATGGACGTTAGAACAACTTTTACATCAATCATAATTTAAAAATTCAAGATCATGAATACCAACATCCACGATTATATCGTAAAAACAGAACAGAAAGAATGGCAGCCACTTATTGAGAAAGGCATTCATTATGAAGGTATATCCGTAAAATCATTAAAGTTTGATCCGGACAAGAACCGCTCCACTACTATTCTTTTAAAGTTTGAACCGGGAGCAGGCTACCCTTATCACAATCATCCAGCCGGAGAAGAACTGTTTGTCATGGAAGGGGATGCTGTCATTGCAGGAGCTCACCTGGAAAAAGGAGACTACCTGTATACACCCCCCAATTTCAAACATTCTGTGAAGTCTGAGCATGGCTGTATCATTCTTTTCGTTGTACCGGAAGAAGTGGAAATTCTTTAGATATTTCCCATATCACAACAAGCTGTAATAAAGAATACCTTTTAGGGATTCAGGATACTTTCCTGTTCTTTATTACAGCTATTAATAGTCAAAGATATATTTGAATTCTACCGAACACTTCAAATTGCTTATCTATAAAGATTTTGAATAAATGCCATCCCCTTTATTTTGGTAATTCCGGCGGACGCATTTTGTATTTGTAGCTGTTCAGGGTTTTTAAAAATGCCACAATATCAAATATTTCCTCATCGGTCAGATTCAGTTTTCTGATCATTTCAGACTTGTGTGGAAATCGGGGATCATTGATCTGTTCTTCTTTTGGGGTTTCGCTGCCCATTCCGGCATTGTACATCATAACGACATTCGCCAGCTCAGGGAAAAGCCCATTGTGCATATAAGGTTTATTCTCAGAAACTTCTCTCAGGGTTGGAGTTTTGAATTTCCCGACATCTTCATTTTTATTGGTCACACTATATCTGCCCAGGTCTTCATATTTTTCGCCATAATAGGTAAGACCCAGATTATGGAATTTCTGGTCAGAAAAATAAGGGCTATTGTGACAATTGATACAGTTCGCTTTGGTCCGGAATAAGTGCAGGCCGTTTACTTCAGAATCCGTCAGGGCATCTTTTTTTCCGGAAATAAACTGATCAAATTTTGAAGGTGAGCTTATCAGGGAACGTTCAAATGTAGCAATTGCTTTTGAAATTTTATCTTCGGTAATTTCCCCGTTTCCGAAAGCTTTCACAAAGAAAGGTTTATAGTCTTTAATTTTTCCGATATTCTTTACAGCCAGCGACATATGAAGGTTCATTTCCACCGGGTTTTCTATCGGGGCTTTTACCTGTTCTTCCAGTGTTGTCACACGTCCGTCCCAGAAAAACGTCTTTGCGTATCCTATATTCAGCAAGGTAGGGGCATTCCGGGTTCCTGTCTGCCTGTTGTGACCGGAGGAAACCCTGCTTCCGTCTGACCATCCTGTTTCAGGGTTATGGCAGCTGGCACATGAGATCTGCCCGCTTCCCGAAAGTATCGGATCAAAGAACAGCATTTTCCCCAATTCCATTTTATCTTCGGAATAGGGATTATCTTCAGGAAATTTCATTTCAGGCAGAGCTCCTATATCCTCAAACCCATCTTTAGCTTCACTGAATAAATGAGGAAGAGGCCACTTGGACCGGTCTCCACTGCTGTAAAGGGTACGCAGCTCTTCTACGGTATATCCCGTAGGGTCATTAGAAGTATAGCTCAATAAAGATATTATACCGGCAACCGCCAGAATAGCTAGATATCTGTCTTTCATTTTTTAATTATAAACATTCAGCTTTACAGACGCCAACTGATTGTCTTTCCGTTATCATCCACTTTATTTTTATAGAACTATCCTCAAAGTCAGGCTGTATTATTGGTTTACAAATATATTTTCTTTTGTCCTTTGATAAGAGCATACATTGAATTTCTTTTCGGAAGGTATCAATTCCCACAGCTAATTTTTTAAGGTACAGTTTCTAATCCTGAAAGTTTAAGACCGTCTTCTTCATCTTTCAGCCAGAAAATAAACTGTACTCCTTCGTGGCCGTCTCCCAGTTCATTGGGTCTGTCTATTGTATACAGTACAATATAATCTCTCCCGCCTTCTCTCGCCTTATATTTATCAACGGAAAACTTTATTTCTTTCCGTTTCAGTCTTTCCAGCAGGTCTTTATTAAAAACAGGAATTAAATATCTGGTATAAAAAGTCTTTTGATCAACAATCGGGGGCTTTTCCGGTGCGGCATCAAAACATACATAGCAGTATAATTTCGGAGTCGTGAGTTTCTTTAGAGCCTCAATATCTCTTTTCTCAATCAGTGTGATCAGCTGTTGGGTAAATTCTTCGGACCGCATTTGTGTTTCCTGTTTTGATTCAGGTGTTTTTTGTCCATACACCGCTAAGTGAAGACATAATGCAAATAATATTGACAGGTGTTTCATTATAAGACAGATTTAGTGTGATAAGAAAAATACTATTTAAATTTCATACTGATAATCAGCAAAAAAGATACAAAAAATTCTTTCATATCTTATTTTACAGATTCACACTTTTTCAACATTTTTCATCATCCATATTTTTCTATGATGCCGTGATAATTACTACTCCGCTATGAGCCCTGGTACATTTTTGCTTTCAGCGATTAATATTAAAATCATTTTAAATTTTAATAAGCCTTATTTCCTTTGATCGTTAAGGCATGTTTGGTCTTTATGGAAGGACAGCACCTTCCGTCCTCTTCAGCGTACTCAAGTTTTTCAACAATGATTTTTCCATTTTTGATGGTGTCAAAAGCAAACAGATAATCCGGTTCATATCCGGCAATCACCTTCACTTTATGCCCGTCATTTCTGTACAGTGACAGCCCCTGTCCGATGAGGGCATTTCCACCTTCAGGTACAATATCCCAATATACAGCAACATCATCTATCCCATCACCTGTAAAATCTCCAACGTTTGGTTCCTGAAGATCAATAACCCCGTCATAAGTTTTAAGGATATTTGGCAAATACTCTTCAAACTGTTTCATGGCCAATTTTACAGCTTCTTCTTTTGAAATTCCTGTTCCTGAAGATGCCGGTTCTTTTTCTTCAGATAAAGTTTTCTCTTTTCTCAGTTCATCTTTTGTACGTACTTCAGTCTCCGACTTATTACAACCTGCCAACGTTCCAGCCAAACATAATATACCGATGATCTTTTTCATATATTTTATAATAAAATTTCAGCCTAAATATACAGTAAAATGTACAATCCGGCCGTTGAATACAGGAATTATAGCAGATGTAATTCAATTTTTCATTCTGAACTTTATCCGCAACCGAACATCTTCCAAAGCCCATCAATACAAATGTGAAGCATTTTTTTCAAAAAAAAGATAATAAAAATTTGCGCAACCGTTTGGTTTCATATAAATTTACAGTGATAAAGTTTTATAAAAAGATATGACAAGACGAGATATTTTCCAGGCGATTGCTGATCCTACCAGAAGGGCAATCATAGGGCTTATCGCAGTACAGGCAATGACACCTAATGCTATCGCAGAACATTTTGATACCACCAGGCAGGCCGTATCCAAACACCTCCGCATTTTAGTAGAATGTGAACTGGTAAAACAGGGACATCAGGGCAGGGAAATTTACTACTCGCTGGAAATAGACAAAATGAAAGAAATAGATCACTGGCTGGAGCAATTCCGTAAAATCTGGGAAACAAAGTTCAGCCAACTGGACGAATTATTAGCAACCATCAAAAAATAATACAATGAAAAGCAACCTCTTATTTGATTTTTCCGTAAACAAGGAAAACAATACCATTGTTGTAAAACGTGAATTCAATGCCAACCTTGAACTGGTTTGGCAGGCATGGACAACAGCAGAACTGCTGGATCAATGGTGGGCACCTAAACCCTACCATGTGGAGACCAAATCCCTAAACTTTACCGAAGGAGGAATGTGGCTGTATGCCATGGTGAGCCCGGAAAACGAAAAACTCTGGTGTAAAGCAGAATATCAAAAAATAGAAATCCTGAAATCTGTGACCTGGCTGGATGCTTTCTGTGACGAAAACGGAAAAGAAAATACAGAAAAACCCCGCTCACACTGGACTAATATTTTTTCGGAAGAAAACGGCATCACGCTGGTCAGCATCACGCTTCAGCATGACAGCTATGAAGATATTGAAACAATGATTGCCATGGGATTCAGGGAAGGTCTTACCATGTGCATGGAAAATCTGGACGAATTGTTACCCACTTTGAAAAAATAGTGGGTTATGTCTTCGTAAAACTACAGATGTAATACAAACCCGGCGGTAAACTTCGTTTACCGCCGGGTTGTTTTATAATTAAATGTTAGTGTTTTCTACATTTATTATTTCACTTCTTCGAAGTCTGCATCCTGTACATCTTCACCTCCTGCATTGTTAGCCCCTGCATTCTGCTGAGCTCCTGCATCTGCACCCGGCTGCTGACCTGCTGCATATAATTCTTCAGAAGCTGCCATCCATGCTGCATCTAAAGCTTCAGTCTTAGCTTTTACGTCATCAGCATTTTTAGCTTCGAAAGCTGTTTTCAATTCAGCTGCTGCACTTTCGATTGCTGCTTTTTTGTCAGCAGAAAGTTTCTCACCGAATTCCTTCAGTTGTTTTTCAGTCTGGAAGATCAAACCGTCAGCTTTGTTGAAGATCTCAACTTCTTCTTTTCTCTTAGCATCTGCTGCAGAGTTTTCCTGAGCTTCTTTTTTCATTCTTTCGATTTCTTCGTCAGAAAGACCTGAAGAAGCCTGGATTTTGATCGACTGCTCTTTACCGGTTCCTTTATCCTTAGCAGATACACTTAAGATACCGTTTGCATCAATATCGAAAGTTACTTCGATCTGAGGGACTCCTCTTGGTGCCGGCGGGATGTCAGTAAGGTCGAATCTACCGATTTCTTTGTTATCGTTGAACATTGGTCTTTCTCCCTGTCCTACTCTGATGCTTACAGCCGGCTGGTTGTCAGAAGCTGTAGAGAATACTTCAGATTTTTTAGTTGGGATTGTAGTGTTCGCTTCAATTAATTTAGTGAATACAGACCCCATTGTTTCGATACCTAAAGAAAGTGGAGTAACGTCAAGAAGTAATACGTCTTTTACATCACCTGTCAATACACCTCCCTGAATTGCTGCACCAATAGCTACAACCTCATCCGGGTTTACTCCTTTAGATGGTTTTTTACCGAAGAATTTTTCTACTTCTTCCTGGATGATCGGGATTCTTGTAGAACCTCCTACCAGGATTACCTCATCGATATCTGAAGTTGATAAACCTGCATCTTTTAATGCTTTGGCAACCGGCTCCATTGATCTTCTTACAAGATCAGCAGATAATTGTTCGAATTTAGCTTTAGTTAAAGTCTTCACTAAGTGTTTAGGACCTGTAGCTGTAGCCGTGATATATGGTAAGTTGATCTCAGTCTGTGGAGAAGAAGATAATTCGATTTTTGCTTTTTCAGCAGCTTCTTTCAATCTTTGAAGAGCGATTGCATCAGCTTTTAAGTCTACTCCTTCTTCAGCTTTGAACTCATCAGCCATCCAGTTGATGATCACATCATCAAAGTCATCACCTCCTAAGTGTGTATCACCGTTTGTAGACAATACTTCGAATACACCATCACCTAAATCAAGGATAGAGATATCAAAAGTACCACCTCCAAGGTCATATACAGCAATTTTCTGATCTTTATGGTTTTTATCAAGACCGTAAGCTAATGCTGCAGCTGTAGGTTCGTTGATAATTCTTTCTACTTTAAGACCTGCGATTTCTCCAGCTTCTTTAGTAGCCTGTCTCTGTGCATCGTTGAAGTACGCAGGAACAGTAATTACTGCTCTTGTCACTTCCTGACCAAGATAATCTTCAGCCGTTTTTTTCATTTTCTGAAGCGTCATTGCAGAAATTTCCTGTGGCGTATATTCTCTATCGTCGATTTTTACTTTTACAGTATCGTTAGGTCCGGAAACCACTTTATAAGGTACTCTTGAGATTTCAGAAGCATCATCTTTAAAGTGTGTTCCGATAAATCTTTTGATAGAGTAAACAGTCTTAGTTGGATTCGTTACCGCTTGTCTTTTTGCAGGATCACCTACTTTTCTTTCACCATCTTCTGTAAATGCTACAATAGAAGGGGTTGTTCTTTTACCTTCTGCGTTAGGGATAACAACAGGATCTTTACCTTCCATTACAGCAACACAAGAGTTGGTTGTTCCTAAGTCAATTCCAATTATTTTACTCATAATATTTTATATTTTTTCTATTTTTAATTTAATTTACACTCTCAATTTCTCAATATCTGTACCATTCAAAAAATTGTGACAAAATGACACAATAAAAATAAAAACCCCGATTAAGTCGGGGTTTAAATAAAAATTATAAGGCATTTTTTCTTATAAATAATAACCAAATACTGGTTTTAAATTACCATGATGCTGAATAATGATTCTTTCCGATGCCCGTGTTGTTATAAATACTGATTCTGTATAGCTTTGTTCCGGCATAGGTCTCATTATTTCTCATGTAAAGCCTGTTTTCTTTTAGTGTACCGAAATATTTATTGTATCCGTAGCTCCATTTCATATTCCATTCTCCTTTTTTCTGATAAATAAATACGATAATCTCTCCATTTTCCTGAATATAGTAAAACCCTCTGCTTCCGTTATAGTCCGGGTTAAGATTTAAACTGCCTTTCAGGTTGGTAAATAAATTCAGGTTTCCGTTTTTATAAAAGTAAAGGTATTCTTTGGTGTCATAGGTCCATATATTTTTTTCATCGGGAATACTGTAGTCTTTATCTCCTTTTGTAAGATACTGCAGTTCATAAAGACTGTCTTCTGAAAAAAAATTCCGGGTGAGCTGTTGCTTCTTTTTTATCTTCTCAAAGCTTACAGGAACTCTGGTAACACCATCATCAAGCAATCTGTCCGGTGTACTTTGCCCAAAAGCCCAACTCATAAGAAAGATCCCTATACTTTTAAAAATTACCATAATGAAAAAGGATTAATTGTCTGATACTGCATATAATTGGTATATCCGCCACTAAGCATTTTAAAGCCCGGTTGTCTGGTGTCTATCAAAAAGTTATTCATATCATGGGCCCAGCGGTCCTGAATGGCATGTCTGAACCAATCGGAATCCTGCCCCATACGCATAGCTCCCACATTCATATATACAGCTCCCATTCTATACTGAGGTCCTTCTTCTTTCACAAAATTGTTTGGATAAAATTCCCCATTATCACCATATACTCCTTGCCCTATCTTCTCATTATCTCCGCTATAATCACTTCTGTATCCGGTAAATAAGTTAAACCCGATTCCGAACTGTTTATATCCCAAATGAGCAGAAGCTGTACGATAGCTGTCATTTCCATCACCAAGATAAGGAAAACCTTTCTTTAAAGAAAATGGCATCCCATCATTTTCATATCTGAAACTAAAATCACCATGTCTTATCATTAATCCTCCTATTCTCTGATCAAATCCACCGCCTCTAAAGGTTGTAGAATAGATGGACAATCCCAGTCTACCATTATCATATCCAATACCTCCGGAGTATCTTTTTTCCCAGAATGAAGCTCCGCTGCCTGCTGCCTCAGACTGATTGGCAATGCTGAAACCTGCAGAAATATTCCAGTTCCCTTTTTTATAGGACATATTGAAATTAAGTCCAAGACTGCTACTGTTTCCCAGCGCTATACTAGGGGATATTCCTATACTGAATCCTCCACCCAGATTGACATTAAAGCTCGGCATAAAAGATCCCATAAAGCCTGCCAGTGCAAAGCCACCTAATGTGCCGACCGGTATTGCATATGGTGCGATAGCTCCCATAACAGCCCCGGTAAATGCACCTCCCAAAATAGACATTCCGAATTTACCCCAACTCCAGTCACCCGTCTGTATTGCCTGCCCTATATAACTTGCGGCACCGGTAACAGCTCCAATAATGGCACCGGCAAGAACCGCCAGCCAGAATATCTCACCACTGGGATCGGTATACATCAAAGGATTATTCAGCACATATCCATATCTGTTATAATTTTGTGTATTGAAAGGATCCTGTATAAAATTATCTACAGACAGGAAGGTATGCAGTTTAGGATCATACATCCTGCCGTTCATATGAATAAGACCTACCTGGAAGAAATGTTCGTGAGCAGTATATCCACGCTCTATCAGCAGGTCAGGATTTGCTTTTTTAAGATCTATTTTCAGCCCGTTCTTTTCAAGATATACCAGATTTCCCCATGGATCAAACTGTCTTCTTTCTTCAATTTTTCCTGACCTGTCTGAGATTGCCATAATGGTTCCCTGGTAATCCCTGTGAAGGTAATGCAGCCCCTTGTTTATTGATTCGTCATTAGGATCGAAATCTTCAATATAAGCAGCCGGTGCAGAATATGGATCACCTGCGATATATGTTACAATCCTTGTCCGTACAAAAAGAGGAGGAGTTTTTCCCATAAAGGAGTTTTCAATAATTTCTACTGAAGTATTATCCGAGTAGATCTTATGCCTCATATAGTATGCGAAATCAAGATTGTAGTTATAATCTGACGATGATCTTGTCTGATGGATATTGTACCCGAATTTTGCCATTTCATTTCCATCCTGCGAAATAGTGACCGGATTTTTAAAGGCATTATAAGATACCATCTGAAGCTGATTCACTTTATAATATGCATCCCCCACAGCGTTCAGATTAATTTCTGTTTTTCTATACCTGTTAGTATCTGCATATTTATAATCTCCTACGGTACTGTTGTTATCAATTCTTCCAAACGAATCATAGGTCTGGGACTGAACTCCAGCAGGATTACTCCAGGAAACCAGTCTTTGTAAGGTGTCGTATTCAAAAACCTCATTCCAGCCATTGGCTACAGCCAAATTCTTCCGGCCTTTCAACAGTCCTGTACTTCCTACAAAGCTGTATTCGTTTTCCAGGATAAGTCCTGAAGTGCTGTTCTTATGTCTTATCTTTTCGATAAAATAATTGTCGTCATAGGTATTGTTGATATCCGTTCCATTTCCGAAATATGCTGAGATCACCTGCCCTTTTTCATTTACACTTCCTAATTTCCATATTGCATCCCCGTTACCGTCGTTGATGGCTACCAGTAAACCGCAGGAAGCATAAACATTTTCAATAATAAAAATACTGGAAATGTTGCCGAAAATGGTTTCTTTGGTTTCTTTATTGATCCTTCCCAAAGCATCATAAGTATAATGATTTCTGAAGATTGCTGAGCCATTATTTTCTTCACGTTCTGCGACTCTGTAAAAATTATCATACTTGTAGGTATAGGAGTTGTTTACCCCGTCAGAGGTTCCTGTTTCGGAAGCAAGAAGACCCTGGGCGTTATAATTATAAGTAATCTTGATGTCTGTATTGGCTCCGGAAACTTCTTTCTTGACGGTTCTTCCATACTGATCGTATACAAACACTGTTTTCCCTTTAGGGTTCTCTTCTTTCAAAAGCTGTCCTAAATTATCATAAACATAGGTATAATCACCCCCTACAGAAGGATCAGACATTTTGGTTTTCTGTCCCCATCCGTCCTGTTCTACACTGATGACGTGCCCTGCATAGTTTGTAGATTTCAGACCTCCATTGGCATAGTAAGTATAATTAATTACCCCTCCATTATCTGACATTTTAACCTTATTTCCCCATTCATCTTTAGTAATGGTTTGCGTTCGCTGTCCATCTACCACAGTTGCGGATAAACCGTTATAAGATGTGGTAATAATTTTTCCGGTCGGGAATATATTTTTGACAGGTCTTCCGTACAGGTCATATTCCGTAATCGTCCATTTGCTTGGAGAAACCGTAGAGAAGTAGGGTTCACTTACTTTGTAAGCCCTGTCCAAAACATCATATTCCGTTCTTTTTTCTATCCATTTACTGTTGATAGAAAGCCCACGTTCAAGACGTTTCCTGCCCCAGTTATCCACTAATGTTTCTTTGGTTGCTCCTGAAGCGTCAACGATTCTTGATCTGATACCATTTATAAAATCTCCTGAAGTAATCCACTCATAGAAATACTCGGTAACATTATTATAAATATCTTTTTCCTGTGCTTTTCTCTGCCAGGTATCGTACCCAAACAATACGGTCTGATTCAGGTGATTGGTTTTGGACAGTAAGATTCCAAAATTAGACTCATAAGCTAACAAAGTTGAGTTTCCTAAAATATCTGTGGTTTTAATGACAAATCTTCCGGAAGTATCATACTGAGTCTTCTCTATTCTTGGAGCTATACCAGGTGCAGAAAGGGTTTTCTGGGTATTATTTCCAAACTGGTCATATTCCAGATCTTCGGTAATATAATCTGTATTATTTCCTTTCCTTTTGGTTTGTGTAACAAGTCCGTTGGTATAAGTGAAAAGCATTTCTTTAGAGAAAACATCTGTTCCTAACGTCTGTGTCTCAGCTTTTTTCACAGGTCTTCCTATATAATACTGAGAACCGGTTCCGGTTGGGTTATCTTCATAGTCAATCAGGTTTATTTTTTCACCACCATTGGCTACGATCCTTGTTTTTTTAGGATTATTATAGGAATCGTAAATGTCTACATACTGATTGGTCGTCGTCCCTGTCAGATTATCAATTTGCTGGATCTGTGACTGTAAATTGACAAAAACCTTATTAGGCAACAGCGATGTGGTATAAGTATTAATCGTTTTTGAAACAAAAGAACCCGGAGAATTGAAGTCTGGAGTTTCGCTCATGTAACTCTCTTTAACAGCACCTCTTTTCTGTGGGTCCTGTAAAGAAACTGCCCATAAAGGCTGAGTTACAGTTCCTCCATACACGGAAGATTTGGCTATTCCTTTAAATCCTATAAAGCCAAGCCCCTGCAAATTCATTACAGCGCCTTTATATCTGTACTCCTGGATTTTGGTTTCTCCGTTAAAGCTTTTCTCAATTTTTCTTACCAGCTTCATAGACGGGGCAATATTCAGGTTGATATAAGGATACAACTCGGAAGAATCTCCGGTATAGGTTCCTGAACCGCTCCCGTTATCTATTGCGGTATCATAGGTAATTTCCGTTACCAGATCATTGGTTTTGATTCTTTTCAAAGTAACATCTATACGGTTATCTTTTTTGAACGAAACATATTTGATCTTATCCCCACCAAAAAAAGCATAATCTAAGTTCTGATTGGCAATATTAGGATTATTCAAAAATATCGGTGTCCCTTTATTGATGGCTCCTCCATAGGTAAAATTATTCTGCCAGCCATCTATATAGGCTGAAAAAGTAGGCATACCATTGACATTGCTTCCCATATTGTACTTCACCCCTCCTTTATCTCTGATGCTGTAATTATCTCCATAAGCGAGATAAGCACCATTCGCGTTGGGTCCTGCTTCCGGCACATTATGCGGAGTCAGGATATCGTGATAGAACAAATCTGCTTTTGCATCTCCGTTGATGTCTGTAAAAGTATAGTAAGTCTGCTGAAGCATATATCCGCAGATATTACCGCCTGACGGAGCCGGATAACAGGAGTTGATTACCTGAGGCTTAAAATAATTGGTCCCTATATCCCTTACATTTCCCATAAATGTCTCTCCGGAGTTGATTATAAAATACCAGTTGGTAGTTGCATTTTCTATAGGAGTTACCATATCAGTTTTACCATCTCCATTGAAATCAGCAAGATAACATGGATATTCATTTTTAATAAGGCCGCTGGAAAAAGTTGCTTTTTGAACAAACGCTCCGTTTTTCATTCCATATACATAGAGCTGGCCGGGATTGATGATATATAAATCAGCAACACCATCGCCTTCAAAATCGGCAACGTAAATTCTGGAATCTGATTTTACGACATAATTGTATCCCAGAGTAGCCGGTGTCTGTACACTGGAATTATTAGGATCCAGTTTCAGTAAAAAAACCTGGGAAATATCAATCGTTGTACCCTGTGTACAGCAATCCGGCGGTGGTCTGTTGGCATCTGTACTTTGTTTCGCAGGACCACAGTAATAGGTCTGGGATACGGAGTAAGGACGAACTACAGCCAGAATATCAGATACTCCGTCTCCATCAAAATCTCCTGTGAGATAAGTCTTGGGGATTCTGGTATTGTAGGTATTACTTCCGTTAATAACAATACATCTTTCATTCAAAGCAGTCGGAAATCTGTAAGAATTTGTGAATACCAGCTCAAGCGAGCTGGTATTGCTGCTCGAAGTATAATTGTTTATTTTTATAATCTCATCATCAGTAACAGGGGTCGTATTGTCAGCAATTACCGTAGTTACTGCATCCAGATTATAAAATTTATTATTGGGCAGTACTAATTTCGTTGAAAAAATATTCGTGAATTTTTCTACATTAATCAGGGTGCCCGTTACATTGGAACTGGAATTGGTCAACTGACTGGAATTGAATCTGTAAAGCTGATCCCTGGAATTAGGATAAGTCATAAAATCTATCGAACTGTCATTATCGAAATATCCCGAAGTATACTGCCAGTTGTTTCTGTCGTAAGCCGGAGAAACGCTCGTTATTGTTTTTGAATTATTGGTAATTCCGTTATCTGTAGTGTCATATTCTAAAATAACAGGTTTAATACTTTCATTACTCCCGTTATACTCCTGAACAGATACAAGTCTTTCGTAATTTAAAGACGTTACATTATAGGTAAGCTGGTATTTTCTGAAAAGCTGTCCGTTGCCCGTTACCTCTATCCGGTCCAGTTTTCTGTGTGAATAAATATCCCGGGAACCAAAAATATAAGCCTGGTCTGTTCTGGCAGCATCTTTATAGTAAAACTTTATTTTATTCGGACTGTCATTAGGATTAATGGCTGCATTATTCCCGTATTCTATCGTCTGAACATAAATATAATTATTGAAACTGTCGTAGGTAAACCGGATTCTGTTTTGCTGGGCATCTTCTATATAATTGATTTTCCATTCAAAGCTGTTCATTCCCAAAAAGCCACTCGGTCCTCCGTATTTGGCGGTTTTACCGTCTGGATAATATACCATAAAATATTCCGGCCCATTGGCTACATTACCATGCGAAACTATTTTAATATTGGAATACGTTTCCGTCTGATACTCTGCTCCGTCTGCTCCATAAGTTCCGGATTTTAAGAGAAGCCTCTGCCCGTCAAACGCAAACCTGTCCTTATCATTATAGTCTACCCCGTCAATAATCCCGTCATGAAACTTTGTAGATGGTATTCTTGTAATAGATGATATCCCTGCAATATTCCATCCCCATCCTGCAAGGCCATTGCCGCTCTGGCTGGAATACGCTAAAGAAATCCCCGGTACCATATCTTTGATTCCCGGAAGATTGGCAATAGGTATTGTATAATTAGCAGCTCCCGATGAAGAAACAGACAAATCACCAGGTGTCTGACCTACAGATTGTCCGTTGAATAACCCTGATATAAAAAGCAAGGTTATTAAAAAGTAGATTCTGATTCTCATGTTGTGTGATGTTGGTTATTGTTTCAAGATCTTGTAAGTAAGTTTTTCTCCGCTGTTCAGATGAAAAACCACAACGTACATTCCTATCGGATGTTCTGAAAGATCCAATAAGATCTTATTCTCTCTCCTGTCAAAAGGAAGCTCCCGGTACTGGGTAAAATTATAGGCAACAAATTCCACTTTTTGAATCATTTTGCCTAATTCAGCAGACCAGACCAGATTTACTTTACCTTTTGTAGGGTTTGGATAAATTTTAACCTGGTATTCCTCGGGAGGAAACTCTTTTTGGGTGATCCGTTGCTCGGTCATTGCATTCTTAAGAGCGACACACATTGCACAATACTTCCTTACAATCTGATTTCCGCCACTTTCATATTCAAATGTGAGCGTCTGTGACTTTATCCCTCCTATTGAAACCAATAAGAAAAGAAATAACGATAAAAATTTTCCCATAAGTTTTGTTTAGATTATTAGTATATACAAAAATCCAGAAAACAAATCAGCTGCGAAAGGACAATACATCCTGAACCGCAAGGTCACATCAGATTAATTATCTAAAAAATAACTATTATTTATTTTTTTTAGATATTTTTGATAATAAAACACTAATTCACATGAAAAATTATCAGAAAAACCTCTTTGATCTGTTATTAAAAGAATCCGGAGGAAAAAAGAATCTGGTAGATGTAATGATTGATAAGCTGGCACTTTCTAATGACACAGCTTACAGAAGAATCAGCGGGAAGAGCCATATTACTTTGAACGAAGGAATTTCCCTTGCGTCGCATTTTGGAATATCACTGGACCTCATCCATTCTTCCCATCAGAATAATGTTGTTTTAAACAAGACGCATGATATCTATAATATGGATGACCTGGAAATGTATTTTGAATCTTCTATCAGGAATCTTCAGAAAGTAAAGAATAAACCGGATGTTGAATTTATTTATGCAGCCAAGGATATTCCTCTATTTTATTTTATGAGGTTTGAAAATCTCAGAAAGTTTAAAATCTATGCGTGGCTGAAACTGATGGATGTTGCTTTTTTCTCACAGAGAATAAACTTTGAAAATTTTGAAATCCCGGAAAACATTACCCGGAAAGCCATTCTGCTGTCTGAAGCTTATAATGATGTCAGCTCTACTGAGATTTGGAGCAATGTTACCATTTATACCCTCCTTGAACAGATTATTTATTTTCACCAGCTCGAGCTGATTACAACTGACAGTGCCTTAAAGATTTGCAAAGAGATCGTGGAAATGCTAAACCTGATTGAGGAAAAAATAATCACCGAACAGAAAACGCCTTTCAAACTATACCAAAACGACCTTCTCATCATGAATAATAGTGTTTTCATCAGGTTTTCAGATCAGAAAATGCTATTTTTACCTTACAACATCCTGAGTTATTACTACACGTTAGACGAAAGGGTTTGTAGAAACTATGAAAAAAGCCTTGAATTGATTCTCAAAAACTCCGAATTACTTTCTGCCAATAATAAAGCCCGATATATTTTTTTCAATAAAATGTATAAAAAAATTGAAGAAATAAAAAAATTATTACAGAACTACGATCAATAATAAGCTTACTCTCCATTACAAAGAATACTGTTCAGAGGGATTAAAATTAATCAAAGTTTAACCTAAAAAATACGGTAAAATCTGTACGAATTATTATTTTTGGTAAAATATACACATTTAGAATGTCATTACACTTTAATCCACGAGATATTACATGGCTTGCCTTTAATGAAAGGGTTTTACAGGAAGCCATGGATGAAAAAGTTCCTTTGCATTTAAGAATACGTTTCCTCGGAATCTTTTCCAACAATCTGGATGAATTCTTCAGGGTACGTGTTGCCGGATTAAAGCGCGCCATGGATTTTAAAGAAAAAGTGATTGCCGAGTCTTTTTACCAGCCACCTTCCAAAATTCTTCAGCGGATCAATGAGGTTGTCATGAGGCAACAGCAAAACTTTGACAAAACATGGAAAAAGATCCAGACAGAAATGGCTGACCATAAGGTTTTTATCAAGAATTCGAAAAACCTGACCGCCAAACAGAAAGAATTTGTAAGACAATATTTCGATGAAGTGGTGGAATCTAATGTAATTCCTATTCTTCTTCATGAAAATACGCCGATGCCTTATCTCAGAGATAAGAGCCTTTATCTTGGGGTAGCCATGCGAAAAAAAGACTGGCAATATTCCAGCAATTATGCCATCATTGAAATCCCGTCCCGTTTTGTAGGAAGGTTTGTATTGCTTCCTACGGAAGATCCGGAAGAGAAAAATGTAATGCTGCTGGAAGATGTGATCACTTTTAACCTTCCGCATATTTTCTCATATTTCGGATATGATGAGTTTGCCGCCAATGCCTTTAAAGTAACCAAAGACGCGGAGCTTGATCTGGACAACGATATCAGGACCAACTTTGCAGAAAAAATAGAAAAAGGACTTAAAAACAGGAGAAAAGGAAAACCTACCCGTTTTGTTTTTGATAAAGATATGGACAAGGCCCTGCTGGAACTTCTTATCAGAAAACTGAATCTGACCAAGAAAGACAGCATTATTCCGGGAGGAAAAATCCATAATTTCAAACATTTCATGGACTTTCCGGACGTCTTTGAAACCTATGAAAGACCTGTAGAAAGAACTTCATTTACCCACCAGGCTTTTGAGCATGGGGAAAGAGTTACAGATGTAATCATGAAGGAAGATGTACTTCTTACCTTCCCTTATCATAAATACAATCCGGTGATTGACCTTCTGCGTGAGGCAGCAATGGATCCGGATGTAAAATCTATACAGATTACCGCTTACCGTCTGGCAAGCAACTCAAAAATCATCAACGCACTCATCTATGCGGCCAGAAATGGTAAGGAGGTTACCGTAATGCTTGAACTTCAGGCCAGGTTTGATGAAGAATCCAATCTGGAATGGAAAGATATGCTGGAACCGGAAGGAATTACTGTTCTTATTGGAATTCCTAACAAAAAAGTACATGCCAAATTGTGTGTCATCAAAAAAAGATCGCACAATAAAACCATTCAATACGGATTTGTAAGCACCGGAAACTTCAACGAAAAAACGGCCCGCATCTACGGAGACCATTTGCTGATGACTTCTGACAGGGGCATCATGGCAGATATTAATAAGGTATTCAATGTGCTGAAAAAACCAAAGGACGATTTTCTTCCGGTTTTAAAAACATGCAAAAACTTATTAGTCTGTCCGCAGTTTATGCGTGATAAGATTTTTCATCATATAGACAAGGAAATTGAAGAAGCCAAAGCAGGAAGAAAGGCAGAAATCATTGTAAAAGTAAACTCTTTAAGTGACAGGCTGCTGATTGAAAGATTATATGATGCAGCCAAAGCAGGGGTTATCATAAGACTGATCGTAAGAGGTATTTATTGTGCCGTAAACCAGAAGGAATTTAAAGAGAAGATTAAAGCCATCAGTATTGTTGACGAATATCTGGAACATGCCCGGGTAATGTATTTCTATAACAAAGGAGCAGAAGATATGTATATTTCCTCCGCAGACTGGATGACCAGAAACCTTGATTACAGAATAGAAGCCGCTGCCAGGATCACAGACAAAAACCTTAAAAAAGAATTGAAAGATATCCTGGACATCCAGCTCAGAGATAACGTCAAAGCAAGGATCTTAGACAAAAGGCTGAGCAATGAATATGTAAGAAATGATAAAAAAGAATGCCGATCACAAATAGAAACCTATAAATATTTGAAAGCTAAAACGAATAAAAAATGAAAATAGCAGCGATAGACATAGGAAGTAATGCAGCCCGACTTCTTATCAATGAAGTAAAGATCAACAACAGAAAACCTGAATTCATCAAACTTAACCTTCTCAGAATCCCTCTGAGGCTGGGAATGGATGTATTCACCATCGGAAAAATAGGCCCGGAAAGAGAAAAAATGGTCATTGATTCTATGAAGATTTTCAGTGACCTGATGAAAATCTATAAAGTAGACCACTACAGAGCCTGTGCCACCAGTGCCATGCGTGACGCTGCCAATGGAAACGAGATCATCAGCCAGGTGAAGGAAACTTCCGGAATCAATATTGAGATCATCTCTGGAGACGAAGAGGCCACCCTGATCTATGAAAACCACGTAGCTGAAGGTCTTGACAAAGAATTTGCCTACCTGTATATTGACGTGGGAGGAGGTTCCACAGAGCTTACTTTCTATGAAAACGGTAAAATGGTATACGAAAGATCCTTCAATATCGGAACGATCCGCCTTCTGAACAACCTGGTTACAATAGACAACTGGAAAGAAATGAAGGAAGAGATCAGAAAAAATATCAACAGCAAAAAACCAATCGTAGCCATCGGTTCAGGAGGAAATATCAATAAGGTATTCTCCATGAGCAAGACGAAAGACGGCAAACCCATGTCTTTATCACATCTCAAGAAGGTTCACAAAGAGTTCAATGAGCTTTCTGTGGAAGAAAGAATGACAAAATACAGCCTCAGAGAAGACAGAGCCGATGTTTTGGTTCATGCCCTGAACATTTTCAACAATATCATGTCATGGTCTGATATCAACCGCATCTTTGTCCCGAAAATTTCAGTTGCAGACGGATTGATCCAGAATATCTACAGCCAGTTACAGCACAGAAAATAACGGTATACAACAATATAGTAAAACCGGCCCAATATTGAGCCGGTTTTATTTTTCAGGAGCTGTTTCCCGCTTTCCGCTGTATCTTTTTCCCCTTCCTGATACCCAGACAGAAAAAGGATGCCGCTGCAATCGGGGCTGGATATTCCCATACTTTACTACCCTTCCGTTATTGCGAGCAAAGCGAAGCAATCTAATCATCACTGTAAACAGGAATAATTCATACAAAACATCATATTTTTCAGGTTTTGGCTAAAGCCAGTGGAATATTTTAAATTAATCTGGCCGGGCTAAAGCCCGCCCCAACTGATATCCGTATAAATAATTGCAATATCTTATATTTTTTTAAAGTAATTCCCCCGTTCCATCCGTCATGCAACTATCAATAGCAAAACAATGGACTCAATAAAAATAATTCTTACCGGCGCTACAGGAATGGTAGGTGAAGGTGTTTTAATGGAATGCCTTGAAAATCCCAATGTTTCCGGAATACTCAGTATAAGCAGAAAACCGTCAGGAAAAAAGCATCCTAAGCTGAAGGAATATCTCATCCCTGACTTTCTGTCAATCAATATCCATGATGAAAATCTGAAAGGCTATGATGCCTGTTTCTTCTGTGCCGGGATCAGCAGTGTAGGGATGAATGAAGATGAATATACTAAAATTACTTATGATACCACTATCCGCTTTGCAGAAGCAGTACTTCATCAGAATCCGGAAATGGTTTTCAGCTATGTATCCGGAGCAGGTACAGACAGCACAGAAAGCGGAAAGCTGATGTGGGCAAGGGTAAAAGGAAGAACAGAGAATGCTCTGAAAAAAATGAACTTCAGAGGAGCTTACAATTTCAGACCCGGATTTATGAAACCTGTTGACGGCCAATTGAATGTAAAATGGTTTTTCAAACCTTTTATTTGGATTTTCCCTGTTTTTTTACCGACAAAATCATTAACTTTACACGAAGTAGGAAGAGCAATGATCAGTGTCACACAAAAGGGATATCCTACAGCAACTTTAGAAATTAGAGATATTAAAAATTTAGCGATATGAGAGACATGTTAAAAAGAATTGTTCTGGTTATTTTTGTACTCTTGGTTCTGACTGCAATTTCAGGATTTTTCTATATGCAGAAACATCCGCTGGAAGGCAGCAAGGCAGGAAAAATTTTAAACTTTTCAGGAAAATCAGTGAGATAACTGACTCTGTATTTTATTTGTTGAACTTTTATTTTATCTTGTATCAGAAACAAACCTATTTTTTAAACATTTCTTAAAATTCCATTAAAATAGTTGCGAAACATAAAGTTCATTTTTGTATGTATCTAATTGAAGTACAAAATGATCAACAACTACCTATTAAAAGGGTCTGTCATTGCCGCATTCTTTTTTCAGAGCGCACTTTCCGGACAGACGCTGATCCATTACTGGAATTTTAACAACAATACTTCCGAAGCCTCTGTCACAACTCCTTCTTCTACCCTTGTCAATGGTTCCCTTACAGCCATAGCGGGTGGCACAAGTATCATCGATTTTGCGAACGGTACCGGACAGAACTTTAATGTGGATAATCTGAATGCCAGAAACAGTGATCCTTCCGGAACTCACCTGAGATTCAACAATCCTATCGGAGGAGCCCTGCAGTTTACTATTCCGACAACGGGATACCAGAACATTGTTGTGAAGTTTTCTACCCGGAGATCCGGTCAGGGAGCAGGAACACAGACATGGTTTTACTCAACAGACGGAACTACGTTTGTTCCGTATCAGACCGTGAATCCTCAGGATGCCAATCCACAGCTGGTTACTTTAGATTTTTCAGCCGTTCCGGGAGCTTCCGATAATCCCAATTTCAAACTAAAAGTTGAATTTACCGCTACCGGAGGAGGAACAGGGGGTAACAACCGCTTTGATAATTTCACAGTAGACGCAAGCCCAGCAGGAGGTGCGGATACCACTCCGCCCACTGTTACCTATCTTCCGGCCCATAATACCAATAATGCCTCTACCGCTGTAAATCCGACAATCGCTTTTAACGAAAATGTAAGACTTACAGATAATTCAGCAATCAACGATTCTAATGCACAAAGCCTAGTAGAATTCCGTCTGGGAAATGCTACAGGTACACAGGTTCCCTTCACCACTGCTTTCAGCAACAACACCATCACCCTAATCCCTGCATCCGGCTTAGTGCCGGGACAGACCTATTATGTAGCACTTAAACCCAATATGGTTGAGGATTTCAGTGATAATGGAGTAACGTCAGTAACGTCCAGTACTTTTACCACAGCAGGTACCACCATTTCTTTAGATAAAAATTTCATTAAAGTCAATGAAAATGCAGGAAACCTGGCATTTAAAATCAATATTGCAAACCCTTCAGCTGCTACAGTCAATCTTGTTGTGAAGCCGGCTCCTTTCAGCACGGCAGATAATAATGACTTTACATTAGTGAATCAAACGATCAATATCACGCCTTCCACCAACAGTTATACCGTTACTATTCCTATTATTGACGACAGCCTGGAAGAGCAGCAGGCTGAATATTTCGTGGTAAGCCTTGAAAATCCGTCCGGAGCGACCATTTCCGGAGATAATTCAGCAACGGTTTATATTGTGGATAATGATAAACAGGCCCCTGTACCTTCCCAGCAGATCCAGCTGAATTATATAGGAAGTTTTGATCCGTCAGGCAACAATAGCAGCTCTACGGAGATTGTTGTTCATGATCCTGCAACCCAGCGTTTATTTACAATCAGCTCACTTACGGATGTTTTTGATATTATTGATTTCAGCACACCTTCCACACCATCAGTTGTAAAAACAGTCAACATGGCTGCGTATGGAGGTATTACAAGTATTGCTGTGAAAAACGGAATCATCGCTGCCGCTTCCCCGAATACCAATCCGCAACAAAACGGATCTGTCGTATTCTTTGACATCAACGGAAACTTCCTGAAGCAGGTTTCTGTAGGGGCTCTTCCGGATATGGTTACCTTCACACCTGACGGTACAAAAGTAGTTACGGCCAATGAAGGGGAACCCAATGATGCCTACACTACAGATCCTGAAGGGACCATCAGTATCATCGATATTTCAGGAGGAATTGGAAACCTTACCCAGTCTCATGTGACCACTCTTAATTTCAATAATTTTGATTCCCAGGTGGCAGCATTAACGGCTACAGGATTAAGAAAAGTAAGAACCAACAATACTCTTTCCCAGGATCTGGAGCCGGAATACGTAACCATCAGTGCAGACAGCCAGAAAGCATGGGTAACCCTGCAGGAAAACAATGCTATCGCTGAGGTTAATCTTTCCACGAAAACAATCACCGGAATCTGGGGACTGGGCAAAAAAGATATGAGCCTTCCGGGTAATGGCTTCGATGCTTCAGACAATAACGGAGAAATATTGATCGCCAACTGGCCGGTAAAGGCCTATTACGTTCCTGATGCCGTACAGAATTACAAGGTCGGGAATACCCAATATATTGTAACGGCTAATGAAGGTGATGAAAAAGACCTTTCAGGATATAGCGAAAGAACAACTGTAGGAGCTAACAGTTATATTTTAGATCCGGCAATTTTCCCTAATTCAGCACTATTAAAAGCTTCTCATAATTTAGGAAGATTCAGGGTTTCATCTGCTACCGGAAATACGGACGGAGATACAGACTTTGAAGAAATGGCGGCACTGGGAGCACGATCATTCTCAATTTTCAATGCAGATACCAGGCAGATTGTATATGACAGCGGGGACCAGTTCGAAAGATATATTGCAGCCAGCCATCCTTTGCTGTTCAATGTTGACAATGAATCCAATGCCGTTAAAAACAGAAGCCGTGCAAAAGGACCGGAACCTGAAGGAGTGGCATTAGGAACCATTAACGGACAGACTTACGCTTTCATTACCCTTGAACGGACCGGAGGAGTAATGGTCTACAATATTACAGATCCTAACAACCCTACCTTCACAGATTATAAACATTCCCGTTCTACCTCTGCGTACGGCGGAGACAACGGCCCGGAAGGAATTATTTACATCGCTCCGGAAAATACCACAACCAATAAAGGCTATGTCATCATTGCCAATGAGATCAGCGGAACATTATCAATGTATGAAGTGGCAATGCCACCAACTTTAGGAACGGTTGAAACAAAATCAGAAACAGCAACCTTCAATATATTCCCTAATCCTGTGAACAAAGGAAATACACTTTATTTCAACAGAAAGCAGGATTATGAATTGTATGATATGTCAGGAAAACTGATCGGAAAAGAGAAAAATGCTTTAACAATCAATACTGCAGCTCTTTCTGCAGGTGTTTACCTTGTGAAAACTTCAGAAGGACATTTGAAGAGAATCATTGTACAGTAAGGTTATTTTATAATTTAATTTTTTTAAGCTTCGGATATCCGAAGCTTTTTTATTATGGAAACGATTGAAAATCTGCCTTCGTAAAGTTCAATATTTAAGATGATTTAACTTTTAATTGGCAGTACTTAATTTATTTTATGTCTATATTTATCCCCAACAAAACCAAATCACAATGAAAAATATTAAAACGATAGGCGTTCTTGCCTTCTTGCTGACCGGAACAGGAGTTGCATTTGCTCAATCCAGCAAAGTAGAATCCATAAAAGGCGTAGCACAATCCGATGGCAATAAAAAAGTAGAAGTGGAGGGCGTAGGCCATAAACTTAACTATACCCTTAACGGAGGAACGGTAGAAGTTTCAGGAGGGGATAATACGGTTACCGTGAAAGGAAGTGCCAAAAAGGTTTCCGTTTCAGGAACAGGCAATAAAGTCTATATCGACAGGGTAGATAAAGTTGCCATAGAAGGTGGTGGCAATACCGTATACTACAGAACTTCTGGAACAAAATCAGGAAAACCGGATGCCTCACTTACAGGGGTGGGAAATAAGGTAGTAAAACAATAAATAAAAAAGGCTTGGATTGATCATCTGAGCCTTTATTTTTTATTTAAGATTGAAATCTCTGGTCTGTAAAACCCAATAGGTTTCAGAAACCTGTTAGGTTTATTTATCTTCTGCACCCATAGAAGTTATTACAATCATTTCCCAATAATCAATATTGTCAATCCTCCAGTCCCCTGTGATTTGCCAAAACCAAACAGCTTCTGTGCATTATCCTATAATACTACCTCCCAGTTTTCAGCTTCTGACTTCCTCCCAAAAATCCTTTTAAGTATAAATTTCCTCCATAATTCTATAACATCGTGAGCAATATTCAATTTAATTTTACCCCACGAAATGAAAAGGGTTTTCCACATACTGTTTCTCCTCCTCTATATAGTAGTTTCCTCAGGATTTACTACCAGCAGACACGTCTGTAAAGAAAATTCAAGCGAAATACATGTAGGGCTGAAAAAACTTTCTGACCTGGATTGCCCGAAATGCAAAGCCAATAAACAAAAAGACCACAACGGCTGTTGCAAACTGGAGGTCAAAAAGATCTGTAAAGAAGATAACCTTCCCCACTCTTACAAAACCTCACCGGTAAAGTTTTTATCTGCTTCCATTCCGTATTATACCTTAGGAACGGTATTTGACAATTCATCAGCATTTGCTGCTGAAAAACATGCTTTCTATTTTGACCCTTCAAAATACCATCTTAACTACCCTTCCCTTTTTATCCTTCACTGCGTTTATAGAATTTAGAATCTGTTGGATCATAACGTGATCCCTTCGGGGACTCCTATTTTTCAATTTTAATTCTAAAAATATTCTATGAATTTATCATTCAGAGCACTCATCTTATGGCTGGGCTGCCCTGCCCTGTCCTTTGCCCAACTGACAAGTCTGGAGGACGTATTGCTAAGGGCAGAAAAAAATTACCAGTCTATCAAAAAAAAGGAAATCAATATAAAAGCTTCCCAGGAAAGGCTAAAACATCAGAGAACCTATTATCTTCCGGAAGTGACCTTAATGGCTCAGCAGAACTTCGGAACGATCAATGCACAGAATGGTCCTATGTACAGCCAGGGTGGTCCCGGCATCTCTTCAACCTCAATGCCTCTTGCAGATCAGAACTGGAACTCAGCATTCGGAAGCCTGTATCTCACCAATATCAATTGGAATGTCTACACCTTTGGAAAACTTAAATCCAAAGAAAATATTGAGATAGCAGATACAGAAGTACAGAAAGCAGATCTGAACCAGGAAATTTTTCAGCATCAGGTAAAAACGGCGGCAGCTTATTTTAATCTTCTTGTAAGCCAGCGTCTGGAAAATGTTCAGTACGAAAATTACAAACGCTCAGAAGTTATCTATACTATTGCCAAAGCAAGAGCAGAAAGCGGCCTGATCCCGGAAGTGGATGCTTCGCTTGCCAAAGCGGAAATGTCCGGCGCACAAACTGCAACCATCAATGCCAATGACCATGTACTGGAATACAATAAAAAACTGGCAGATCTGCTGGCAGAAAACTTTACAGATTATCAGTTGGATCATTATTTCAGTAAAAACACACCGTCTCTGGTGATGAAAACCTCAGCTGTTGAAAACCATCCAAGCGCTCTATGGGTTGCACAGAAGATCAATAAAAGCAAACAACAGGAAACTCATTTAAATACATTAAAATTGCCGTCAGTTTCTCTCTTTGGGGCATTCCAGGGCCGGGGATCCGGTTTCGGGTGGAATTATGTTCAGGATAATACGGCTTTTTCACAATCTTACCTGAAGGGAGTTGGAGTAGACAGGATGAATTATATTGTCGGGGTCAACCTCAGCTGGAACCTTACTGATTTTTACAGAACCGGCTTTAAGGTCAGCGAACAGAAGCTGATTACAAAAGCACTGGATTTTGATTATCATCAGCTGCAGCAGGAATTATCCAGCCAGCAAAGCCTTTCAGAATCCCAATATAAAAATGCTTTGGCCAAAGTGAAAGAATCCCGGATTCAGATGCAGGCTGCCAACGATGCCTTCCGTCAGCAGAAAGCATTGTATGAAAACGGATTGACAACCATTGTTGACTTTACCCAGGCCCTGTATCTGCTGAACCGTGCCGAGATCAATTATGAAATTGCCCAGAACAATTCCTGGCAGGCTGTTTTACTGATAGCCGCATCGAAAGGTGATATTTCTATTCTGACTCAGGCAATTACCCAATAACCCAAAATTTACAACATGAATCTTATAAAGTTTGCATTACGCAGACCAATATCTGTAATGGTATTGGTATTGGGGCTGCTGTTTTTCGGAATCAGGGCCGCCAAAGATGTGAAGGTGGATATTCTTCCGGAAATGAATCTTCCGGTAGTATATGTAGCCCACTCTTTCAACGGATATACTCCTCAGCAAATGGAAGGCTATTTCACGAAAATGTATGTGAATATGCTTCTCTTTACCAACGGAATAAAAAGCATCGAATCTAAAAACACGCAGGGCCTCACCCTGATGAAAGTGAATTTCTATGAAGGAACCAACATGGGAGAAGCCATTGCCCAGATCAATGCCCTGTCTACCCGTTCACAGGTCTTTTTACCTCCCGGGGCACCACCGCCTTTTATTATCCGCTTCGACTCTTCTTCACAACCCGTGGGACAGCTCGTTTTCCGAAGCAATACAAAGACCAATAACGAACTTCAGGATATTGCCAACTTCAATGCCCGTCCTTTTCTTATTGCAATTCCCGGGCTCACAACAGCTCCGCCATTCGGAGGAAGCCCCCGTACCATAGAAATTAATGTTGACCCTCTCAAGCTAAGGGCACATCATCTGTCTCCGGAACAGGTTGTGGAAGCCATAAGCCGTAACAATATCACCTCTCCTTCAGGAAACGTATACATTGGCGAAACCAATTATCTGACTCCTACCAACAATACGGTAAAAAAGGTTGAAGAGCTTGGCGATATTCCCCTTTTCAAAGGAACGGCAGACAATGTTTACATCCGGGATGTAGCCACGGTAAAAGACGGCGCAGATGTAGCCACCGGATATGCCCTGATAGACGGGAAAAGGTCTGTTTATATCAATATTGCCAAAGCCAGCAATGCTTCCACACTGGAAGTTGTCAATAAGCTGAAGGAATCTCTGCCGAAGATCCAGAGAAATATGCCTGATGATGTAAAGATCTCTTATGAATTTGACCAGTCGGTCTATATTTCAAATGCTTTGAAAAGCTTGGTGATAGAAGGTATTCTTGGTGCTCTTCTTACCGGACTGATGGTAATGCTGTTTTTAAATGACCGCCGTGCAGCGCTGATCGTCATCATGACCATTCCGATATCCATTATTTCCGGAGTACTGTTCCTGAAGTTATTCGGACAGTCGGTCAATATCATGTCTTTATCGGGTCTTGCATTAGCCATCGGAATCCTGGTGGATGAAAGTACAGTAACGATCGAAAATATACACCAGCATTTTGCTATGGGTAAAACCAGAGCTCAGGCCATCTGGGATGCCTGCCGGGAAATTGCATTTCCTAAGCTGCTGATCATGCTGTGCATTCTGGCAGTATTCGCTCCTGCTTTTATGATGAGCGGTATTCCGGGATCATTGTTCATGCCTCTGGCAATGGCAATCGGTTTTTCAATGATCGTATCTTTTATTTTATCTCAAACCTTTGTTCCTGTAATGGCCAACTGGATGATGAAGCATGATCCGAAGACCTGTGAAAATCATAAGCCTGACCGTTTTACCCGTTTCCGGGATCGTTTTACTGCATTTTTATCTTCACTGATGAGAAAAAGAAAGCTTGTTGTAAGCATCAGCCTTGCTGCAGTTGTAGGTATTGGAGCGGGACTTTACCGGATCACAGGAAAAGATGTTCTGCCTGCTGTTAATTCACGTCAGTTTCAGGTGCGTATCAAAGCAGCGGAAGGAACCCGTATAGAGGTAACGGAAATTAAAGTCAAGAAATTTCTGGAGCACCTCAAAAATAAGGTAGGAAAAGATAATATCGCCATTTCTTCCGTATTTATCGGGCAGCATCCTTCTACGTTTGCCGTGAGCCCTATTTATCTGTACAATGCCGGGCCTCATGAAGCTTTGATGCAGGTGGCCCTGAAAGAGTTTAAAGGAAACTCCGATGAGTTTAAAGATGAGCTCCGAAAATATTACAAAGAAAAGATGCCTGAGTTGCAGATCTCTTTCGAGCCTATAGAGCTGACAGAAAAAATTCTGAGCCAGGGAACCAATACTCCCGTGGAAATCCGTATTTCCGGAATGATGAAAAAAATGAACCGGATGTATGCAGAAAAACTCCTGGTAAAACTGAAAGAAATAGAATATATGCGTGATCAGCAGATTCCCCAATCAATGAGCTACCCTGCCCTGCAGATCAATATCGACAGAACACGGGCGGCCCAGTTGGGTCTGGATGCACAGGATATTGCAAAATCACTGGTAACAGCCACCGCTTCCAGCCGGTATACGAATAAAAATTTCTGGGTAGGAGGAATGATGGGGATCGCTTATGATGTACAGGTGCAGACTCCACAGAATATTCTGAACAGTAAAGAAGAGTTGGCCGGCCTTCCATTATCGAAAAATTCAGACAGGCCTGTTTTGGGAGATGTGGCAACGATTACTCCTGCAAAAGAATTAGGGGAAAGCTACAACCTGGGAACAATGGGGTATACAACTGTAACAGCCAATATTCATAAAACAGACCTGGAACAGGCTTCCAAAGATGTAAAAAAAGCAATTGAATCACTGGGGGAATTGCCCAAAGGAATCAATATTGAAGTAGCCGGGATGGCTCCTGTCCTGGATGAAACCCTGAGCAGCCTTTCTTCGGGATTATTAATTGCCGCTGCCGTTATTTTTCTGATGCTGGCGGCCACTTTCCAGTCTTTCCGTGTTTCACTGGTTATCCTGACAACAGTTCCGTTTGTGGTTGTAGGGTCTTTAGCTTTATTGAAGTTAACCGGTTCTACTCTTAATCTCCAATCATATATGGGGCTGATCATGTCTGTGGGGGTCTCCATTGCTAATGCCGTTTTACTGATCAGTAATGCAGAAACGCTTAGAAAATCAACAGGGAACGCTCCGGAAGCAGGTATTCAAGCGGCCAGACTGCGTATCCGTCCTATCATTATGACCACATTGGCAATGGCAGCCGGAATGCTTCCTATGGCCATAGGTTTCGGAGAAGGTGGTGATCAGGTATCTCCACTGGGCCGTGCCGTGATCGGAGGACTTATTTTTTCTACATTCTCCGTACTGATCATTCTTCCTCTTGTTTTTGGATGGATGCAGAACAATGCCGGCACCGTTTCACCTTCATTAGATCCTGAAGATGAAGAAAGTATTCATTATTCTAATCCCAACTCTTAATTTTTACATCGTATGAAAAATATTATATACACCGCCCTTGCATTAAGCCTTATCATAATTCCGGCTTCCTGTAAAGAAAAACCGGAAACTCAGAAAGCAGCTCCTATGATGATGCCCGCAATGGAAACAGTAACACTGAAAAAAAGCAATCCCAAAGTAGAACTTAAACTTCCGGGTGAGCTGGTACCGGACCAGGAAACTGCTTTATTCGCCAAAGTACAGAGCTATGTGAAGAAGATCAATGTTGATATCGGTTCTTACGTCAGTGCCGGACAGGTCCTCATGGTTCTGGAAGCTCCGGAAATACAGTCCCAGGCGTCAAGTGCCAAGGCGAAATGGCAGGCCCAGGAAGCAATATATGCGGCAACAAAATCCAATTACGACAGAACATACAGAGCCAATGAAACGAAAGGAGCCATTGCCAGAGATGCCCTTGATCAGATCACAGCCCGTAAACTTTCTGATGAAGCTCAGCTGAATGCAGCAAAATCTGCCTATCGTGAAATTCAGGATATCAGTCAGTATCTGGTGATCCGTGCTCCTTTCAGTGGAGTGATCACAGAAAGAAATGTAGATCTGGGAGCTTATGTAGGGCCAATGGGTAATACACCGCTGATGGTAATACAAAATACCTCCAGACTCCGTCTCAGCTTATCCGTTCCTGAAGCCAGTGTTCCTTATCTGACCATAGGAGATACTATTGCGTTCCGGATCAGTGCTCTTCCTGAGAAAAGTTTTAAGGCCAGGATCTCCAGAAAATCCGGTTCACTGGATTTAAAACTCAGGTCTGAAAAAATAGAGGCTGATTTCATCAATCATTCCAGGGAATTAAAACCTTTTATGGTAGCTGAATCCATGATTCCTTTACAGAATACGGAAGCTACATTCTTTATACCACGGTCTGCACTGGTGGAAAGCAATATGGGAATTTATATCATCAGAAAAGAGGCCGGAAAGGCAAAATTTGTCTCTGTAAAAAAAGGGCGGATCCTGAATGATACTATTGAAGTTTTCGGTGATCTTTCTGAAGGTGACCAGATCATCAAAAAAGGAAATGAAGAAATTATGGAAGGAAGTTTAATTAAATAATATAAAAGATGACAACATTATTAATCAGAAACATGTTCATTGTAGCTTTCAGTACTATTGCTTTATCTGCATGTACTGATAAAAAGCACGAAAAAAGCAGACAGGAAACTTCTGTGACCCAGAATATAAAGCCCGTATCTTCCGGAAAATTTGCCAAAGGAGATCAGGTTCCTAATGAAACGGTCTGTATGGTCAACAACGCTTATATGGGTAAAAAGCAGATAGAAGTACCCCATAACGGAAAAATCTATTACGGCTGCTGTGAAATGTGTGTGGAACGTATTCCAAAGGATCAGAAAGTGAGAGAAGCTGTAGATCCGTATACCGGAAAAACCGTGGATAAAGCCGATGCTTACATTGTCATGATCAGTGACGGAGGGGAAGTGGCTTATTTTGAAAATGAGGAGAACTATAAAAAGTTTCTAGCTCAGAATTCATAGGTTTATTAATTATATTGTTTTATATACCAAAACCTGACAGGTTTCAGAAAGCTGTCAGGTTTATTTTTACCGCTATCCAGTAATATTTCAGATGATTAACGCAAAGGAAGTCATTCTTGAAACAAAAAAAGACAGACCTTAAAAAAAGTCTGTCTTTAAAAATATCTCAGTCGTAGTTTTTACTCTACGTTCACTACTTTTTCGATTTCCGGAGCATGCTGTTTGATTGTATTTTCAACGCCTAACTTCAGGGTTGAAAAGTTCAGTGAACATCCGGAACAGTTACCTAAAAGCTTTACAAAAACCTGATTATCTTTCACATCAATAAGCTCAATATCACCACCGTCTTTATTCAAAAACGGTCTGATGCTTTCCAGAGCTTCCATTACTCTTGTTACTGTATCTTCGTGCGTTATGTTTGTTTCCATATTTTTTCAGTTCAATTCGGTTTTTTCAAATGTAATTGAAATTAATTATTTTTTTGCTTTTGGAGAGCATCCTGCCATCGTTGAGATCTTCACCGCTTCAGTAGGAGGCAGGTTTTTATTTCTTTCCACTAAGCTTTCAACCATTTTTCTTGCTGTTTCAGTATAGATTTCTGCAATTTTAGAATCTTCCTGTAACGCTGCCGGTCTTCCAACGTCTCCTGCTTCTCTGATGCTTTGGATCAGTGGAATTTCTCCCAATACAGGAATTCCCAGATCTTCTGCCAGATATTGTGCTCCCTGGTTTCCAAAGATATAATATTTATTGTCAGGAAGTTCTTCCGGAGTAAAATACGCCATATTTTCAATCAATCCAAGAACCGGAATGTTGATGCTTTCCATCTGGAACATAGCAATCCCTTTTCTTACGTCTGCCAAAGCTACGTGCTGAGGGGTACTTACGATCACTGCACCTGTTACCGGAACTTCCTGAATGATGGATAAGTGGATGTCACCTGTACCCGGAGGAAGGTCAATCAATAAGAAATCAAGTTCGCCCCATGCAGCATCTCTGATCATCTGGTTCAGTGCTTTGGAAGCCATTGGCCCTCTCCACACCACTGCCTGGTTAGCGCCTGAGAAATATCCTATCGAAAGCATTTTTACTCCATAATTTTCAATAGGTTTCATCAGGTTTTTACCGTTCACTTCTACAGAAATCGGTTTCTGACCTTCAGTATCAAACATTGTAGGTACTGACGGTCCGTAGATATCAGCGTCTAACAATCCTACTTTAAAGCCCATTTTAGCTAACGTTACCGCCATATTTGCAGAAACGGTAGACTTCCCTACTCCTCCTTTACCGGAAGCAATAGCGATAATATTCTGAATACCCGGAATTTGTTTTCCTTTGATCTGACTTTGCTGAATTTCACTAGGTTCCGGAGAAACAATCTTAAGTTTCAGATGAATATCTTCTCCAAATTCACTGGCAAAAGCCTGCTTCATGGCAGCTTCCAGTTTTTTCTTTTCGTGCATTGCAGGTGAATGAGCGGTCATATCAATATATACGTCATTACCCATGATCTGAAGATTGTTTACTAAATCGTCTACTTCTATTTCTTTAAGGAATTCCTGAACCTTTTCTTTCGTCAACATATAAATATAAATTGTTTACAAATTTACGGATTTTTTACCTATTTAGAATAAGTAAACACAATCATAGATAAATTCTTTTGTAAACACAGGGCTTCAGGGTTTTATCCATCAGAATATTCTTATCGGAAACCGCTATAGAAAAGGTATTTTCATCCGTTTTTTTATTGAATATTTAACGGAGGAAAAGTACATGAAGGGATTTTTTTCAGCGGAATGGTATTGAAGCTGAAATTATAACGGAATGGTTATTTTATCAATAATTTTTACATTTTTGTCAGGATCTGTTTTAAAATGTTCTCTTATAAATTTCTTCGGATCTTTCCCGAGCATTTCTTTCTGAAGATCATCGATCCGTTTCTTTTTCAACAGCTTCATCCATTGGTAAGTCTTTTTTATTCTGACCACGTAGATGACAATTTCCGAATCTGTAATTTTAAATTTCAGAAAGTTTTTATTCCCGGTATTGACTTTTGCTGATGAAACTTCGGTAACATAGAATTTAAATAAATGATATCCTGAAAATATATACCACCCGAAAAGTACTGACTGCAAAATGGCAGAAATGATCCATTGGGAAATAAAGTAATCCGATCCCTGAATTTTTAAAAAATTCTTCACCGTATCAAGCCCTTTGAAAGGAAAATGATCATCACTTAGAAAGGTGAATTCGTGGACTAATATCAATATTTGAAGAGCGAAAGATGATAAGAACAAAAGTCCTCTGAAGATCAGGCTGGTCCATTTCTCTTTGGCAGAAACTTCTGCATTGGTCACTTTTGTGATTATGAATACAAACAGGCCGGGAATCAGAAGTAATATCAGCCATTTAAAAATAGAATCCGAATAAGCATAGGTATAGGTAACAATTAAGGAAACCACCAGTAACAGGAAGGTAAATTCATAATTAATGATAAAGAAAATAAGATTCCATAATGTCTTCCTGCATGATTTTTCTTTGGAAGGATAAATACCGTTCAGCTGATATTTCAGTTCTGTGGTCTTTGAATTCTGCAGGATGGGAAGCGTAATTTCATCTTTTAAAAAATCGGTGATATGCCCGAAAGCCCCTCCGCCGCCAGATGTAATATAATGTTTGATCTCCTGATCATAGCCTTCGAAGCTTTCGTCCAGTTTGTAATGTGAATAGTGATGAATATCTCCAGTAAGTACCACATCAAAAATAATTTCCGACTTCACGTTGTCCACTTCCAGGTTTTTAACCGCTACTTTCAGGGCTTTGATAATATATTCCAGGCTGTCCATCCTTTGCCTTCTCTGATATCTGTCTTTGATGTCATAATGATACCAGTAGGGTTCTGCAATAAGCATAATGATATGGTTCCTGGCATTCATTCTGGATATTTTTACCACATATTCAGTAAAAAAAGCCATCTGAGGAATATCAATATCACCGAGCAGCTGATTATCTACCCCTAAAAGATGGACATTTTTCCTTAATGAGTAAGCAAAATAGCTTCTGTTCTGAACCGTACGGTAATTCCCGATTTTACTTTTCTGGCACATCAGCCTGAAGAAAGCGCTTAAACCGTCATACCAATCATGATTTCCCGGTGTTGCAAGAAGAACAGGCCCCGGTTCTCTTCTGTCCGGAGCTACAAATCGTAAAGGCCCTTTGAACCGGTCTCTGTAACTATTTTCAGAGCCTACAGGATAGACCAGATCTCCGCCCACCACCAGGGCTGCTCCTTTCTTCAGCCTGATTTCAACTTCTGAACCGGCATCGCGGTCAAATTCATTTTTAAACGAATAGGTATACGTATCTCTTGTCAAATGGAAAAAAACCGTGGTGGTAGCATCAAAGCCATCTCCGGTATCAGCAATGAAATCAAACCAGAATTCCTTTTCTGATTCATCCGCATCATGATCCGTCAATTCATCTCCGGAATCTTTTCCCAAAGCAGTCTGCACCTCTCTTTTATCAATGATGGAAAGTATATCCGAAGAAAGCGCAACCATTTTAAAACTATTGATAAGCCCGGTAAAATCAAACCATTTCACAGGTCTTCTGGGAGTAAAGTAATAAGGATAATTTCCCCTGCTGTCTTTGAAGATCTTTACTTTTCTGGAAGCATACAGATAATCCTTAAGGTAAAAGATAATAAAAGTAACGGCCACCAACAGTAAAAGGTAAAAAAATATTGATTTCATGGCATTAAGGTGTTTGTGTCGGCTTACCCAGCGTTCTTATATTAAGGATCTTTTTCAACATATCAAACCAGAAACTGGAACCCAGGCTTATGGCAAAGGCAGTCAGCAGAAATCCCACTATTCTGAAAAACCAGCCGCACCTTTGCAGTTCTACATTTTTCCAACCCAGTATATTATGGGATTCATTAAGCAACGTGTGATATTCTTCCTTCACTTTTGTATCTAAAGCATCTTTTGAAGCACTGCTGTTTCCCTGCGGATTGTTTTTCACATATTCCGATGCAGACTGCACGAGTTCCTTTCTTAGTTTTTCATCATTATTCATCTGATCCACCATTCGCAGTGTATCGGCATTGACTGCAAAAGCAATCATAAAACCCAATACCAGCACGATATACTGTACTCTTCTGGAATACCATGTATTGGCTCGCTCCATACATTCCTCAAACCAGTGAATAACCTCCTGTTTAAACCCGGCAATATTTCCCCGGGATTTCTGGATCAGAAACTTAAGATGCAACCGGGTATTCTCTGAGAAAGGGGCCTGTTCTATTTTTTCTTCGATTTCTGCAAGTGAGTCTGAATATTTCTGATCATTGATAAACCCTAAAAGGATGGTATAAAAGTCCTCATTTTTGATATAGCTCGGCAGTTTTTTGAATTTGCCGGCAAGAAGATGATCCAGCCAGGACCAGGTGGATACGTTATCTCCAAGGAAAAGAATAAGAGGTTGATTGTAAAATTCATTGATTTTTTCCGGACTCTTATCCTTATTAAAAAGCATTTTCTCAATGGTGCTTTTCAGCAATTCTCCCCTCATGCGTAAAAATGTTGAGATGATCTCCATTAAAGTCATGGCAAAAATACTGAGCAGAAGATACACGAAGATAAGCCCGATAGCAATTTCAATTAATTGAAGGTTCATGATCGTCAGTTTTTATTAGTTTATGATCAAATGTAACGAATAAATTACTGATACCCAATAACACTTTTGTAGTATTCCGTAGCTGCAACAAAAACATATTTCCAGATTCGTAATCGGCAGAAAATCATTAGATTTGCCGGCATGAGCTTTCTGTAAGCAATTTTATATTTCTTATTGTGAAAGCTCCCCCCATCACAAAAAAACAAGCTATGAAATCTGGTACCTACCCATCCAAATATGCTGCTCCCAAAGGACTTTTCACAGTCGGGAAAACAAAATTCAAATGGTACGATCTGGCCACTGATCCGGCAGAAATTACGCCACAGGATATTTATAATGCACAGCGCTGTATAGAAAATGCGACAGAAAATTTTCAGGATATTGAAGATCTGGGATTTGTCATCATGCACCGTTGCGGAAAAAATTACCTTCTTCTGGTATGTACCTGGCGAAGTGAAAATGAATTGTGGGAAAGTGTTTACTACGACGGTTCCGGAAATTTTGAAATATGGGACAGAAATAAAACCCACCTCCCTACTTACTGCGTATGGGAAATGGGCATTGTGTATCATGAATCCCGGGCATGGAAAAAGTATCTGGGAACAACAAAGGATGAGGATGATAAAAAAAATTATCTGGCTGATCTTTTTGAAGGAGAAGTATGAAAAAGAAAAGTTGCAGCCTCCAGCTTCTGAGCTTTAATTTGCTCTGTTCTTCTCATCAAATTTCACATTACGATCCGCACCTTTTATCTTTTTATTTCCAAAAGTATAGGTAGCCGAAAGGTTAAGTCTTCTGGCATCATAATAATTATTAAAGTAATGGGTTCCTGTGGTATAATAGATCTGGCCTTTGCTCTTAGACTGTTTGAAGATATCCGAAACAAATACATTAAGCTGCAGATTTTTATCCATAAGATTCATCTTTAAACCGGTGGTAAAGTTTCCCAGATAATCCCAGCGTACATTTCCTGAATTGGAAGGCAGGCGCATCCAGTAATTAAGGATCAGCTGCACGGTTTTGCTTTTGTTTAAAGAAATGTTATTCTGGAAATTAAACTCATATCCGCTTCCTTTTCTGGAGGCCGCATCAGTGGCAAAGACCTGGGTTTCCATATATGATATATCCCCGGAATAATTGGCTTCCCACAGTCTGAAAAACGTGTCGGAATAATTCAGGGACAGCCCCATGCTGCTGGCATTATAGAAATTGGCAAAAGTACTGGTTTTGTTTTCACCTTCAAGAATAACAATCTGATCAGATGCGTTTAATTTTCTCTGAAAGTAAGCAGAAGCAGACAGCTTTCCTTTATAAACATATGAAAACTCAAAATTATGATTAATGGAAGGCTGTAAAAAAGGATTTCCGGTAAAATAAGAGTTGATATTGATATACCATCGGTACGGGTTTATAGCACGGAATCCCGGTCTGTTGATTCTTTTTGAATAATTGAGGCTGAAGGTATGGTTTTCATTGCTTTTATAGGAAATGTAAGCGGTAGGAAAGAATTTTCCGTATGAAGTCTCAGTCTGCTGTCCCGAAGTCAGAGAATTTCCGTTTACCATAGAATATTCATAACGCAATCCTGCTTTTGCAGACCACTGTTCATTGAAAGATCTTTCGAAACTGATGTAGGCGGCATAGTTCTTTTCATTATATCTGAAACTGTTACTCTTTTCAGGATCTGTAATATAATTTCCGCCTTCGAGGTTCTGATAGGAAATTTCAGAATCATTATCAAAGTTTGTAAACTTTACCCCGGCTTCCGTTTTGGCAAATTGATAGGGCAGCGTAAGGTCTGCCTGCCCCGAATAAATCTTATAATCTACGAGTGAAGGTGACTTTACAATAAACTGATCTCCGGAATTTTCCGTTGTTGTAAAATCAATGGTCGTTTTCGGGATATTCGAAAAATAGTTTCCTGTGATACTTAGTTTATGATCCTTCTTTCCGAACTTCACATCGTAGTAGGCACTTATCATTTGTTGTGCACTGTTTGCTCTGTGTTCTGCAGAAGTTAATAAGGAATTCGTATAATGATCATTCTGAAAATAATCTGAAGTATTCATGATATCCATGTTAGAATGTCCGGATCCGTAATCATAGATAAACCCGATATTTGATTTTGGGGCCAGCTGATAATCAAGGCTCAGATTGGCTCCCAGCCCATTTCCGAAATCTCTTCTGTCATCCGAGCTTTTAAGACCATCCGCTCCTTCTATCCTGTAGTTTTCATAAGAATGTTTTTCATACTGATAGTGTCTTAATTTCAGTGAAGACCGTAATTTTTCATTCTGATAATTGAGGGTGGCGCTGTTGGAAGTCCCCGTATAGGTCTGCTGCTGAAGAGATGAGGTAATACTTCCATTCCATCCGAGGTTCTGGTTTTTCTTCAGAACGATATTGATCAGTCCGCTGTTTCCCTGGGCTTCATATTTGGCAGGAGGCGCTGTAATGACTTCAATTTTTTCAATATTTTCAGACCTCAGGCTTTTAAGATAGGTGATCAGTTCGCTCCCTGAAAGATTCAGCATTCTTTCATTAATCATGACTGCCACGCCGCTTTTCCCGGCAATTGAAACCCCGGAGTTATCATCTACTTTGATCAGCGGAGTTGTTGCCAGAGCATCTGCGCCATCCATTCCCTGGGAGGCAACAGAGCCGGCAACATTAAAAATCAGACGATCGGCTTTTCTCTCAATAAGTTTTTTTCTGGCAGTAAGAGTAACTCCTTCAATCTGTTTTTCCTTTTTTTTCTCAATGAAAAAATCCTGTTTCACATCTCCTTTTACCACAACATCCACTGTAGATAATTCTTCACCGTCATAGATCAGTTTGACTGTATATTTCCCGTTTTCAAAAAGCTTCAGTGAATAGTTTCCTTTTTCATCCGAAATGGCCGTCTGTTTCTTCTGGTCTTTGACTGCTACCACCTCAGCATAGGAAACAGTATTCCCGGTTTGAGTGATTTTACCTGTTATACTTTGGGAGAATGCAGCCATAGGCAGCAGCATAATTACAGAAAGTAATGTTTTCTTCATGAATTCTGATAGTTTCTTTTAAGACAAGCTATCAAGGTCTTTTATTACATCGGTTTGTCCGTTTTTCAATATATTCGCTTTATAAAATCAGAACATGAAAAAAGGAATTCTTGTATTTTCTTTATTGATCACCCAGATTATTTCTGCCCAAAAATATTCACAATACGTCAACCCGATGATAGGAACCGGCGGCCATGGCCATACTTTCCCGGGAGCTATTGTACCTTTCGGAATGGTACAGCTTTCTCCGGATACCAGAATTGACGGGAGCTGGGACGGATGCAGCGGATATCACTATTCCGATTCGGTGATCTATGGTTTTTCGCACACCCATCTGAACGGAACCGGAGTTTCTGACTACGGAGATATCATGCTGATGCCCGGGATGGGAAATCCGGGGCTGAACCCTAAAGATTATTCTTCAAAATTTTCGCATAAAAATGAAAAGGCAGCAGCTGGATTTTATTCTGTAAAGCTGGATAAAAATAATATTGATGTACGCCTTACCAGTACCAAAAGGGTTGGCTATCACGAATATAAATTCAATAATGCAGGAAATGCCCATATTATTCTGGATCTGAATCACAGGGATAAGCTGCTGGAAGGAGAAGTAAAAATCATAGATGACAAAACCATTGAAGTATTCCGAAGAAGTGAAGCCTGGGCTGCCAATCAATATATCTATGCCAGAATTGAGTTTTCAAAACCCATGAAAATCTCTAAAAAAGACGTCAACGGAAAACAGGAAAACAATCTTTTTACCGGAACGAGACTCGCTCTGGCTTTTTCTGCTGACGTTAAAAAAGGAGAAAAAATCAATATCAAAGTATCTGTCTCCCCCACCGGATATGAAGGTGCAGAGAAAAATATGCTGGCAGAGGCAAAATCCGATGATTTTGATACTGTAAAAAAACAGGCCGAAGCAGATTGGGACAGAGAGCTTTCAAAAATTGAAGTAAAATCTGATGACAGAAACAAACTGTCTGTTTTCTATACGGCTTTGTACCATGTTTTCACCCAACCCAACATCAATATGGATGCAGACGGAAGATACAGAGGACGTGATAATAAACTCTATACAGCCAATGGATTTGATTATTACACTGTATTTTCGCTTTGGGATACATTCAGAGGGGCACATCCCTTAATGACTTTAATCGACAGAAAAAGAACGGCTGATTTTATCAATACTTTCATCAGACAATATGAACAGGGGGGAAAACTTCCGGTCTGGGAACTGGCTTCCAATGAAACAGAATGTATGATCGGCTACCACGCTGTTTCTGTAATTGCCGATGCTATGGCAAAAGGAATTAAAGGGTTTGACTATGAAAAAGCATTTCAGGCTTCGAAAAACTCTGCTATGCTGGATATCTTTGGCCTGAACGCTTATAAACAGAATAATTATATCAGCATCGATGATGAGCATGAAAGTGTTTCCAAAACAGTGGAATATGCCTATGACGACTGGTGTATCGCCCAGATGGCCAAAATCTTAGGTAAAAAAGAAGATTACCAGTACTTTATGAAACGTTCTCAAAACTGGAAAAACCTTTATAATCCTAAAAGCGGCTTCATGCAGCCCAGAAAGAACGGTAACTGGTATGAGCCTTTTGATCCGAGAGAAGTCAATAACAATTATACGGAAGGCAATTCATGGCATTATTCCTACTCTGTGCAGCAGGATATTCCGGGACTGATCGCAGCACATGGCGGGAAAGAAAAGTTTGAACAGTTTATTGATGCCATTTTTGCCGCACCGGACAAAACAACGGGCAGGGAGCAGGTGGATATTACGGGATTAATGGGGCAATATGCCCAGGGAAATGAGCCAAGCCATCATATCGCTTACCTGTACAATTTTGTAGACAAGCCTGAAAAAACAGACGCCAAGATTAAATATATCCTTGATAATTTCTATAAAAATACTCCGGACGGACTGATTGGGAATGAGGACTGCGGCCAGATGAGTGCGTGGTATGTTTTAAGTGCTATGGGAATTTATTCCGTAACGCCGGGATTGCCTGAATGGGAAACCACCACCCCTTATTTTGATGAAATTAAAATTCATCTTGAAGACGGAACTACCAGAACGATTACTAAAAATACAGGCAGAGCCGAGCTGAAAAAGCTGGGATTTGAAAACATAAAGCCGGTTAAAGATTTTAAATATGCGCAGCTTACTGCTTCTCCGGTTATTGCCGCAGACCGCATCTTTGATTTCAACACCAAAGTTGAGATCACTCCGCTCAATCCGGGAGATAAAGTCTATTATATGACAATGGATGAAAGTGACCGTAATAAACGAAAAACCTTCACAGCTTATAAAGGGCCTTTTTCTATCAGTAAAACCACAGAGGTTCATGCCTATTCAGAAAGAAATGGTGAGAAAAGTTCTGTAACCACGGCCCGATTCAACAGAAGACCGAATTACTGGGATATCAATATCCTGTCTAAAGCCACCCCTCAATATACCGCCAACGGAAAACTTGCCCTCATTGACGGGATCAGAGGTGAGGTAAACTGGAGAAAAGGGGAATGGCACGGCTATCAGGGGCAGAATTTCGAAGCGATTATTGATTTTAAATCTCCCCAACACATTACAAAACTGTCATCTGCCTACCTTCAGGACAGTAAAGCATGGATCCTGATGCCTAAAAAAGTGGAATACTATGCCTCTATGAACGGTAAAGATTTCATTCTTCTGAAAACCATCGATAATGATATTGATCCGAAAGATGAAAAGGTGCAGATCAAAGATTTCTCTGCTGAAATTCTTCCGACAGAAGCTCAATACATCAAAGTAAAAGCCTACTATTTTGGGAAACTTCCGGAGTGGCATCAGGGAGCCGGAGGGGAAGCTTATATTTTTATTGATGAGATTTCTGCAAAGTAAGGAAGATGAGAGCACGAAGATGGAAGATACTGCTTGACAGATTACTTTTCTGAAGTCCGCTTGTAAAAATTTAGATTTCAGAAAGTCGATAAAACAAATTGATATTGATCTGGAAACAACCGGCATGCGGCTTCCAACCATAAAAAATGCTCTTCGAAAATTCGAAGAGCATTTTTAATTCATTCTTTCAGACCATCTCAACCCGTCAGGAAGTTCCATATCTGAAAATTCAATATGGATGACTCTCCTTCTGTGTCCATTAGTCGTCCGGTTGGAACCATGAAGGGTCAGAGGTTTCATGATCATAATGCCTCCTTTTTCTACGTTACAGATATGTTCTGTTTCTATGGTCCAGTCAATCGTTTCAGGTCTGTAGATTCCTTTGGCATGTGATTTCGGAACCACCTTTAGTGCCCCATTGTTTTCATCGGTATCATCCAGATGGATCCTGATGGTATATATATTTTCCAAAACCTGCAGTGGAGGCTGTACGGCAAACTGATTCTGTTTTGTAGTCCAAGGTCCGAAACCCGGTAAACCCAGCTTTTTGTCAACAGAAATAGTGAGATCCTGATGATAGGCAACATACCAGTTGGAAGTCTCCGGTTTATCAAAATAAATGCTTTTCACTACAAAATATTTTTCTCCAAAGATCTCGTTGATCACTTTTTGGATCGTATCATTAAAAACAAGATCCTTGATGTCCGGGATTTCCTTTAAAAACTGCCTTATGGCAAATAGGTCCTCAGACTTCCTGAAGTTTTCTTTTGAAGTATCTATATTCTGAAGAACATTGCTTATGGCATCAATTTCTTCCCGGGAAAAAATATCATTAATAACAGTAAAGCCATATTCAAGAATATGGCTTTTATAAGTTTCTAAGTTTTTTACACTCATCTTTTAAATTTTTTCTATAGGTTCTGTCAACTGTCCTTCCCATTTAGAAACTGCAGAAGTTGCCAGTGTATTTCCTAATACGTTCGTCATACTTCTTCCCATATCACAGAAGTGGTCTATCGGTAAGATCAGGGCAATCCCTTCCGGCGGAATTCCGAACATGGAACAGGTAGCAACAATAATTACCAGAGATGCTCTCGGTACTCCCGCGATACCTTTGGAAGTTAGCATCAGTACCAGAAGCATTGTGATCTGCTGCCCGATCGTCATTTCGATGCCATAGATCTGCGCAATAAAGATTGAAGCAAAAGTCATATACATCATACTTCCGTCAAGGTTGAAAGAATATCCTAACGGCAGGATGAAAGAGACTACTCTGCTGTTGCATCCGAATTTCTCAAGCTCTTCCACCAGTTTCGGGAATACGGCTTCTGAACTGGTTGTAGAGAACGCAATCAGTAACGGCTCTTTGATTCTTTTTAAAAGGTCAAAAAGACGGTTCCCCAAGATAAAATATCCTACCAGTAAAAGGACCAGCCAAAGCACTCCCAGTGCAAAGAAGAAATCCCTTAAATAGATAGCATATACCTTAAATATTTCAAAACCGTTGGTAGCCACTACAGCTGCAATCGCTCCCAATACCCCAAATGGAGCAAACCACATGATATAACCTACCATTTTAAGGATACCATGAGCAATAATATCAAAAAGCTTAACTACAGGTTTGGAATATTCTTCTCCCAGGTTAGCCAGAGCCACTCCGAACATAATGGCAAATACCACAATCTGCAGTACTTCATTGGTCGCAAAGGCCTCAAATAAACTTTTAGGAATCATATGCTTTACGAAATCTTCCATAGAAAAGCTCTTGCTGCTTTTCAAAAGATCTTCCGCAGAAGCTACATCCTGGATAGGCAGCTTGGTTACATGCCCCGGCTCAAGCCAGTTCACAAGCATCAACCCTATGAAAAGGGAAACCAGAGAAGCGGAAATAAACCAAAGCATTGCCTTTGTTCCTACCCTTCCGATCATTTTGATATCACTCATTTTAGCAATTCCCACCACCAGTGTAGTAAAAACCAAAGGCGCAATGATCATCTGTACCAGCCTGATAAACACGGTTCCCAGTAGCTTGATATTCTTGGAAAAAGGTTCTGCACTTTCCGGATACTTCACATGTACAATTCCTCCTATTCCCACTCCTAGAATAAGCGCAATGATAATTGCTATAAAAAGTTTATTCTGTCCTTTCATATATATAGTTCAATTTGCGCAAATATAATGGTTTTTGAATTGGCAGAAGATTTTCTTCAAAACGGATTAACTTTACATTAAGTTTTTAATCTCTAAAAATTAAAACCCTGGTTTATAAAATATTGTAAAAAATTTAAGAAAGATTTATTGACTTTTTATTCTTTTGGTACAAATTTTATTATTACATTTGATTGTATAACAACATTAAAATAAATATACAATATGAAAAAAACTATCGCAATGGCTGCATTAGCTGTAGCTGTATCTTTCGGGGCAGTTTCTTGTAAAAAGAAAGTTTCTGATGCCGATCTTCAGACTCAGGCTACAACTGTAGTAACTTCTAATCCCAATGCTTCTGTTGAAGTAAAAGAAGGTGTAGCACACTTAAGCGGAACTTTCGCAGACCAGCAGTCTAAGGATGCGATGATTGCACAGTTAAAAGCAATCAACGGAGTAAAAGACGTAATGGATATGTCTACTATAGCAGCAGCACCTGCGCCTGCACCGGTTGAAACTACTTCTGCTGTAGACCCTGCGGTTCAGAAAAAAGTTCAGGATGCTGTAAAAGATTTCCCATCTGTAAAAGTGGAAGTAGTAAACGGACAGCTTACTCTTACAGGAAATGTTTCCGGCCAGCAGGCGAGAAAGATCAAAGAATCTGTGGATGCTTTGAAAATCGGAAAGTATAACAACAACCTAATTGTAAAATAATTTAAAATGAGCGAATTACAAGATAAATATTCAAGCGTAGTTTCAGCAGCACAGTCTGCAGGAATTTCAAACCTTCAGGTTCAGGAGCAGGACGGGATTCTTTATGTATCCGGAAATGCTTCCAATACTGCGGCGAAAGATGCTGTATGGAATGCTTTAGGAGCTATTGATTCTACTTATTCTGCTTCAGATATTAACATTGATGTACAGGTGGCAGGTCTTGCTTCGGGAGCCTCTTTAACTGTAGCAACCGATGAGTCTAACCTGAATATCAGACAGGAGCCTTCTACTGAAGCTGCTGTTGTAGGTAAAGCTGCCAAAGGTTCTTCCGTAACTTTAATTGAGCAGACTTCTGATGACTGGTGGAAAGTAAAAACTGCTGACGGCCAGGAAGGTTATGCTTATTCAAGATATTTAAGAGCATAATTTTTATAAATAAATAATAAATTTTCACAAATTTATCATAGAAACATCCCTAAAAAGGGATGTTTTTTTATTTTTACACCTTTGAAAAACTCAATGAAGAAAATCTTACTGCTATGGGTGCTGATAGGCAATATTTTTATTGTACATGCTCAAAAACTGTATATCAACGGAAAAGTATCCGATTCAGAGAAAAAACCTGTAGAAAATATTACCGTATATCTGCTGAAGGCAAAAGATTCATCTATTGTCAATTATACGGCAACCAACAAGGAAGGGAAATTCTCGTTGAAAATAGATGAACAGGATGCTCCATCTATTCTGAAAATCGATAATGAAAGATTGTCTTATTCCAGAATTTTTGAAAAAATTGACAAACCTTTATCACTGGGAGATATTGAACCTGAGCCCAAAAAAGTAATCAGTATTGATGAGGTAAAAATTTCCGTTGCGCCGGTAAAAATAAAAAATGATACTGTAGAATTCAATGCCTCTTCTCTCAAAGTGCGTCCTGACAGCAATATCAAGGAGCTTCTGAAACAGATCCCCGGAGTAGACATCAGCAATGATGATAAAATTACGGTGGATGGTAAGACAGTAGACCAGATTACAGTGAATGGCAAAGCTTTTTTTGATAAAGACGGTAAAATCGCCCTTCAGAATCTTCCGGCAGATATTATTAAAAATATTCAGTTTACGACTACCAAAACAAAAGAGGAAGAGCTTAGCAAAAAACCTGCAAGATCACAGAATACCACCATCAATTTCAATATTGACGAAAAGAAAAATAAAGGCTTTTTTGGAAAGGCAATGGCTGGATACGGCTCTGATAAAAGATATGAGGGAAATATACAGGCCAACTATTTTAATGGAGATACCAATCTCAGCCTGATAGCCTCTTCCAATAATATCAACTCCAGAAGTGTTTCTGCCGATGAGGTTTTTGATACTATGGGCAGCAGAGGGGGCGGTTCACAAAGCAGTGGAAGCGGCATTCAAAGATTTTCAACTGTTGGGATCAATTATAATGATAAATTTTCATCGGATGCAAGTCTGGATAACCTCAGCTTAAGATATTCGGAATCTAACAGGGAAACCCGTTCCAAAGCTTCCAGAAGTACGCTTCTTCCGGGTGACTCTACCCTGAAGACCGATTCTGAAAATAGCGGTGAAAATGACTCGAAGGATTATAATTTTAATAATTCAACGGTCATTAAACCGGATTCAAAGACCAATATTTACCTTTCGCCTTCTTTTTCAAGGTCTGAAAGTGTCAGTTCCGGCAGATCAGTATCTTCCACTTCAAAGGATGGTAAGCTTCTGAATGAAAGTACATCTCTGAACAGCATGAATGGAGAAAACAATGCTTTCAGTCCCAATATCTATTTTTCCAGGAACCTGAAAAAGAAAGGGCGTGCCATCTCTGCTACGGTCAACAGTACCATTTCTGAATCCAAAACCCATACAGTCAACCAGTCGCAGAACACCTTCTACCGGAAATCCGGGATCATTACAGATAACCGGGATCAGCTGCAGAAGAACCAGAACCAGATCAATAATTATACTTTCCGGGCAGGGTATACTGAGCCTGTCTCCGATTCTGCGATGGTAAGTTTTGATATCAGCTACAGTTCAAAACTGTCCAGGGATTTCAGAGATATCAGCGATTATGATTCTGCTACCGGACATTATTCCAATTATAATATTGCGCTCTCAAACAGCATGCAGCAAAATATCAGTCAGATCACTCCTGAAATTTCTTTCTCTATTTTTAAAAAGAAATTCAATGTCTGGAGTACTGCCAATCTTGAGATTTCGGATATGAAGGTCAACTCTGTCTTCAAAGGTCAGCAGTATGAGCTTCAGAAAAGCTTTGTGCTTCCAAGTTATTCGGTGAATTTTCAATACGCTTTTTCTGAACGTAAGAGGCTTATGTTTGCCAATTCTTCAAGCTTTGGTATTCCCGGAGCAGAAAGGTTAATTCCATATAAAGACGAATCGGATCCCCTGGTTACCTATACCGGAAATCCTGATCTTAAAAACTCCTGGATGAACAGCAGTACTATTTCTTTCAACAACTATAATATTGTATCGAACTTCAATTATTACATTAATGTAGGTTTTATCTACAGGAATAATGATGTCATCAATTACACCAGGTATGATGATGCCGGAAAACAGATCGTCACGTATGATAACATAAGCGGAAACAAAACTTTTAACGTTAATGCTTTTTTTAATAAAACTTTCAAATGGGAGGATAAAAAACTTTCCGTCAGTCCGAGGTTCGGGATGGTGTATAATTTTAACAACAGTTCCGTAAACGCGCAGCTGATCAAAAGCAGGACTTACAGTTTAACGCCTTCAGTAAATTTAAGTTTCGAAATCAAGGATAAATTTACGATAAAGCCTTCCTACAGGCTCGGATATAATTTCTCCAAATATTCCAATTCGGATATCAGCAACATCAATACCGCCAATCAGTCTTTAAAGCTGGAGCTTACCAATTATCTGTTCCACAGCAGCCTTGTTTTCGGAAATGATTTCGAATACAATACCAATTCGAATATTGCCCCGGGATTCAAAAAAGATTTTTATTTCTGGAATACCAGTCTGGGCTACTCCTTCTACAAAAAGCAGCTTACAGCAAAAGTGAAGATCTATGATGTGCTGAATCAGAATCAGAGTGTAAGCAGAAATATCACCAATACTTATTTTGAGGATCGTGAAGAGCTGATCCTGAAACGGTATATTATGTTTTCGCTCAGTTTAAAACTCAATAAATTCAATGGCAAAAAGATGAAGAAGAAATAGTCTTTTATTTGGGCAGCACTCTTTTTACGGCTTTTACATTCAATTCTGAAAAACGCAGCTGATTCTGTTTTTAAAATAAGATTTCTCTGATAAAATGCTTCAGCAGCATTTTTATGTTTAAATTAGCTGCAAATTTTTTTTATGAAAATCCATATTTCAGTTTTATTGATTCTTTGTTTCATTCTTGGGAAAGCACAAAAAGCGGAACAGAAAGATAATTTCGTTAAAGACAATTTCACCAAGAAAGAATTTTATATTCCGATGCGTGACGGAGTGAAGCTTTTCACTGCCGTTTATATCCCGAAAGATATTTCGAAAAAGAACAAATATCCTTTCCTGATGCAGAGAACCTGCTACAGCATTGCTCCCTATGGAGAAAATGAATACAAAACAAAGGTTGGCCCCAACTCTTACCTGATGCAGGACAAATACATCTTCGTCTATCAGGATGTACGTGGAAGATATATGAGTGAGGGTACATTTACCAATATGACTCCGCAGGTGGAACGCAAAACCAAAAAAGATGTTGATGAAAGCACAGATACCTACGATACGATTGAATGGCTATTGAAAAACGTAAAAGACAATAATGGTAAAATAGGGCAATTCGGAACTTCTTATCCCGGATTTTATACTGCTGTAGGAACACTGGCACAGCATCCGGCCCTGGTTGCCTCTTCCCCACAGGCTCCGATCTCTGATTTCTGGAATGATGATTTCCTTCACAACGGAAGATTTATGCTGGGATACTTCAGGACTTTCCCGGTTTTTGGAGTTCAGAAAACTAAACCGGAAGATAAAGCATGGTATATGGATTCCTTCATCAAACCAACTTCTGAAGACGGCTTAAAATTCTACAGGGAGATGGGGACCCTGAAAGATGGCTATGAAAAATATTATAAAAATAATTTCTTCATGACGGAAATTATGAATCATACCAACTATGATGTGTTCTGGCAGAAAAGAGGACTTCTTCCTCATCTTAAGAATATCAACCACGCTGTAATGACCGTTGGCGGATGGTTTGATGCGGAAGACCTTTCCGGACCTCTGAATATTTATAAAACAATTGAAAAGACAAGCCCTAAAGCAAAGAATACCATTGTAATGGGCCCTTTCTCTCATGGCGGATGGTCTCAGGAGCAGGGGAAGCATTTCCATAGTGAAACCTATTTCGGTGACAGCATTGCTACCTATTACCAGAAAAATGTTGAGACGAAATTCTTCAATCATTATCTGAAAGGAAATACCAAAGAAGACGCCGGACTTCCTGAAGCACTGATGTATGACACAGGCGCCAAAGTATGGAAAGAATTCGCTTCCTACCCACCAAAAAATGCGCAGAAAGTAAATTTCTACCTGTCAGATAAAACACTGAAAAAGACTTCCGGACAAGGATATTCCGAATACTACAGTGATCCTGACAACCCGGTTGTAAGCTCTGATCATTTAAAGGATTTCAATGGCTTCACTCCTAAAAATTATATGTCCGAAGACCAGAGATTTGCGGAAGGAAGACCTGATGTTCTGACATTCACCACAGATGTTTTAACGGAGGATATTACTTTCGCCGGAGAGATCATGGCTAAACTGAACATTGCCTCTTCTTCTACCGATGCTGATTTTGCGGTAAAACTGATCGACGTATATCCTGAAGATTTTAAACCTGCAGAAAAGAAAGACGGTGTGGTATACGGAAATTATCATCAGATGGTAAGAAGCGAGATTATGCCTGCAAGATTCAGAAATACAAGAGAGAAAGGTGAAGCGTTAGTTCCCGGTCAGAAAACAGCGGTCAACTTCAGACTGCAGGATGTGGTTCATACTTTCAAGAAAGGGCATAAGATCCAGATCCAGATCAGCAGTACCTGGTTCCCGCTTTTTGCCGTGAATCCCCAGAAATTTATGGATAATCCGAATTTTGCATCTAAGGAAGATTATACAAAAGCATTTATCAAAATATATGGTGACAGTTCCATTGAAGCTGAAATCCTGAAATAAACTAAAAAGCTGTTCGTCTGAACAGCTTTTTTATTTTTTGATTCTCACGGCTTATAGGTTTTGGTTAAAGCCGCAGGAATTTAATTTATATTTTGAAATGAGCTAAAGCCCACTTTTATTGATAAAAGCACAGTTTAGCCACTTTAATCTACAGCTGTTTTTTATTCTTCAATCGTTCTGAAGGTAAGGTTTACTCTTGGCGTTTTCACTTTTGTTGTAGGGGGTAATCTGTGAAGCCAGTTGTCCTGGGTGGTTCCTTTCATGATCAGCAGGCTGCCGTTTTCAAGGAATATTTCTACTTTTTCTTTTGTCTTTTTATGCTTAAGCAGGAATTTTCTCTCCGCTCCGAAGGTCAGAGAGGCTATAGCACCATGTTTTTTCAGGTCGGTTTCCCCATCGCTGTGATAAGCCATTCCTTCGCTTCCATCATGGTATAAATTAAGAAGGCATGAGTTATAGGTTTCACCGGAAACTTCTTCACATTTTTTCTTCAGCTCCAATAATTCGGGAGTCCAGAATTTTGCCAGCTTTGTTCTCTTTGAATAGGTATACTCAAAGGGTTTTTCTCCAAACCAGGCCACTTTTCTTTTGGTCAGGATCAGTTTTCCAAAAATCATTGCTTCATCATGTTCCCATGGAATCTGATTGAGTAAATAATCATAATAAAAACCGGATTTCTCTTTTGAGAAAACTTTTCCGTAGTAATGAACGGTTCCGTCATGTGGAAGAATGTTTAAGGGATGATCGGATATATCTTCAAACAGGCTTAGCATAATCAGCGATTTTTTTGTTAAATTAATTCATATATAATTGTATAGCAATAATTTACAGCGTACTGAAATATATTATGACAAGTACAATTACTACAGCAAGCAACAGCAGTTTCAGTAGCTTATATATTCTTTCATCTCTCTTTATTTCAGCAAGCCTGGCCTCTAGCTTTTTCTTTTCAGATTTTTTTTTTTCAGCTTCTGTTTTCTTTTCCTTTATTGTGTTTTCATACCTTTCAGCAGAATATTTCAAAATCATTTCCTCAGTCAAAGGAAATTTAATCAACTGATTTTTAAAAGTATATTCTATGTATTCAATCTCTCCTGAGGTATTCCATCTTTTACGGACCAACGGAAATTCATCTTTATAAATATACTCGTATTCCATCCATCCTTCTTTTACTGTAGAGGCCGAAGCATTTTCACTTATTTCACTTGTTGAAAAGTAATATATCCACTTATTGATCCTTTTCCCCAGTGCATAATTCCCTACAATACGCAAATCACCGTTATTATACCAGTATTTATATTCACCATCCTCCACATCATTGATGTAAAATACTTCAGCCCTTTTTTTGTCATCAGGATAAAGAAAGGTAATACAACCGTTTTTGAAATGCTTTTTGAGCAGACTGTCAGGGTTGTTTTGTAAATACTTCCGTTTACGGTATGCACTCCAGGTATTGTAGTAATGGCTGAACTGCCAGGGATACAATATTTGGCAGATACGGTCCATATCCATTTTTATTTCTGATTTGTCTTCCGGAAAAAACTCAATAATGGCAAACAGAGGTTCTATTTTCAAGTTTCTGTAAGCAATAAGTTTATGGTGTCCATCGAGAATATAGTCATGGAAATAATCGTTCTCTCCATATTTTCCTTTCAGAATAACAGCAAAAGGTCTGACTCCTGACAAGATAAGATCTGTATAATGTTTTACAAGATCCGGGTCAATTTCTTTTTCAGATTTCCAGGCTATAAAAGGATATTCATATACATTGAAATGACAGGTATCTGCGTAAACGGTATAAGGTTCATAGCTATAGATGAGGTTTTGTGATAATTTCTCATCATACTTCCTGATCTCTTCCTCCACTTCTTTCTGATCCAGCCTTTCTTCTCCAAATACAGCGGCATTGCTATAAACAGACCATGTTTTATCTTCAGAAAAACTTAATGTATAGTTTCCGTTCTGCATTATTCCCAACAGAGGCTGTAAAGCCTGAAACAGATCTTCTTCTTTACCTGTATAATCTATAGTAAAATCAATGCCTTCAAGGGCCTTATTAATACGGTTATGATTGTCCTCCTTTATGGAAAAAAGCACCATATTTTCATCGCCCGGATCATCACAGTCATCCCATAAAAAAAGAGCCGGCTCCTTTCCTATTGTCAGGCATTCACTATGTTTATTGAAATTATATTCAAGAGCAATTAATCCCTTGCCATCTGTAGTTTTAAAATTCATGGGTGTATTAAAAAGGTATTTCATCAGATACAATACCCTTAATCAAAGATAAGATAAAACATAAATTTCCTAAACGTTTTATCAATAAATAAAAACAGATAAGATGAATATGTCTATACAATAAGCTTTATGAATAGATCTGTGAACCTTCCCAGCCTACAATCATCTGTTTTCTGTCACTTCCCCAGCGATAGCCGCCAAGGTGTCCCGTAGACTGAATCACACGGTGACAGGGAATGAGAAATGCAACCGGATTACTTCCTATGGCTGTACCAACTGCTCTGGATGCTTTCGGATTTCCGATTTTTTCTGCAAGGCTGCCATAAGTAGATAATTTCCCCATGGGAATCGTTAATAGGCTTTCCCAAACCTTTAACTGGAAATCAGTTCCTTTTAAATGAAGTTTGATGGTATTGAGCTTTGTCCAGTCTTTATCGAATATGGACAGTGCATTCTTTTGAAGAGCATCCTGTTTTTCAAAAAAAGAAGCATTAGGGAACTTATGCTTAAGATCCCCTAATGCTGTATTTTTATCGTTTTCAAAAGCCATATAGCAGATTCCTTTTTCTGTAGAAGCTACCAGGATATTTCCAAACGGACTTTCTGAAAAACTATAATTAATGGCAAGGCTTTTTCCACCGTTTTTATATTCGGCCGGAGACATTCCTTCTATTTTTACAAACAGATCATGAAGTCTGCTTGTACTGGAAAGTCCCGTCTCATATGCGGTATCGAATAAACTTGCTTTTTCTTCCTTCAATAAATTCTTAGCATGTTCAAGACTGATGAACTGTAAAAATTTCTTCGGACTTGTTCCTGCCCAATCCGTAAAGATCTTCTGAAAATGAGCCGGACTTAGGTGAATATTTTCCGCCACTTCCTCCAAACTTGGCTGAAGCCTGAAATTGCTCTGGATATATTCTATCGCTTTGGCAATTCTGTTATAATCTATTTGATTTTGTGTGGACATTTTGTATTGTTTTTACCTCACAAATTTCCAAAGAATATACGGCAGAAAAAATCCGATTCTTGCGGAATATTAGTTATTGTTGTTGTAAATATCGTTATACGCAAGCATTTTATAATATAACTTAGCTGCAAGGAAAGCGGTAGGCTTAGCCATTGGAGAATCCATTAATTCTACAATATCGAATGCCACTACGTTACATTTTTCGAATACTTTTCTTAATAATTCCAATGTAGGATACCACTGTAATCCGCCTGGTTCAGGAGTTCCTGTAGAAGGGGCAATAGAAGGATCAAAAGCATCAAGGTCTATCGTAATATATACGTTTCCTGAAACTTTCTCAAGAACATCATTCACCCAGTTCTCATTGTGAGCAATTTCGTGAGCAAAGAATACTCTTCCTTCCGGCAGATACTGAGCTTCTTCAGCATCCATAGAACGGATTCCCACCTGCACCAGATTGTGTTTCTGGTTGGCTTCAAACACCGCACAGGCATGGTTAGAAGTGGACCCGTGGAACTCAGGACGTAAATCTGTGTGGGCATCTAACTGAAGAACGGTAAGGTTTTCAAATTTCTCCCCTACAGCACGGATAGAACCGATAGAAACAGAGTGCTCCCCTCCAAATAAAGTAAATATTTTTCCTTCATTCTTCAAAAGCTCTTTCGTTTTCTGATAAACAGCTTCCGTCATTGCTTCAGGAGTAGAATTTTCAGAAACTTCTCCGGCTAAATATACTCCCTGAAGATAAGGCTCAGTCTGTGTTTCGATATCATAAAGCTCCATGTTTTCAGAAGCGTCTAGGAATAATTCAGGACCTTTATCAGCTCCTTTACCCCATGTTGAAGTTCCGTCATAAGGAACTGTTACCAACATTACTTTCGAATTCTCTAACGTTGCATTTTCCTCGGGAATTCCTGCGTATGTTTTCATATATAATTATTAATTAAAAAATTAAATGATTAAAAAGTTAAATGATTCCGCAAAGATACAAAATAGTCCCTGAGTTATAGATGATAGATTATTTGTTATGAATTTTTAACCTTCATTCTGATGTTTAAAATTGTAAATCTTTTACCGTTTAAATTTTAAAAGTTATTTTTGTAAAAACTTTAAATATGTCTTTAAAAGCTGTTCTTTTCGATATGGATGGGGTAATTGTAGACACGGAACCCTTGCATAGAAAAGCTTATTTCAAAACGTTCGATGAATTGGAAATTGCAGTTTCCGAAGATCTGTATACCTCTTTTACAGGAGCTTCTACCAAAAGGGTTTGTGAAACGCTGATCAGTCAGTTTGGTCTGAATCATACCCATGAGGCCATCGCCGGCATCAAAAGATCTCATTTCAAAGATTATTTTTATAATGATGATGAATTTGATCTGATTCCCGGAGTAAGAAAGCTGATTGAGCATTATCATGAAAACGGCATCAAGCTTATACTGGCTTCTTCAGCTACGATGACCACAATCAATATGGTTTTTGAGAAATTCGGGCTTGAGAAATATTTCAGCGGCAAGATCAGCGGAGCAGATTTAAAGGAATCCAAACCTCATCCTGAAGTGTTCTTACTGGCAGCTGAAATGGCGGGTGAACCCGGAGAAAACTGTATGGTGATTGAAGATTCCACCAATGGAATTCTCGCAGCTCACAGGGCAAAAATCTTTTGTGCCGCTTACCGGAGCCCACATTCGAAAAATCAGGATTACACTTTGGCGGATACTGTGATTTCCGATTATGAAGATCTCGAACTGGATAAGATTTCAAAATATTTTTAAATAAAAAAGCTCTCAGAAAATCTGAGAGCTTTTATTATAAGTTTTGGCTAAACCAATGGATTTATTTTAAACGGGGTAAAGCCCGTTCCTATTGATAGTTTCTATTGATAGGTAAATTATTTATAACCAAGAAGTTTCAATATATCTTCCGGTTCCTGTTTCTCACGGAAAATCTCATACTTCAGCTCTCCATTTTCATCCTTCTGAATAAGGACGTGTCTTGGCTGAGGCATCAGACAGTGATGAACTCCGCCGTAACCTCCGATGGTTTCCTGATAGGCTCCTGTATGGAAGAATCCGATATACAAAGGTTTCGTATCACTGAAAACCGGTAAATAGATGGCGTTGGTATGCTGCTCAGAATTATAATAATCATCCGAATCACAAGTCAACCCACCCAGGAATACTCTTTCGTAAGTATCTTCCCAACGGTTAAGCGGAAGCATGATGAAGTGTCTTGAAATGGCCCATGTATCAGGAAGAGTTGTCATGAAAGAAGAGTCGATCATATTCCATTTTTCTCTGTCATTCTGACGTTTCTGGGAAATGATTTTGTAAAGATTGGCCCCACTTTCTCCAACGGTAAAGCTTCCGAATTCAGTATAGATGTTAGGCTCTTCTACTCCTTCTTCCTCACAGAACTTCTTGATCTGGGAAACGATTTCTTCCACCATATACTGATAGTCATAATCAAAGTTCAGAGAAGTTTTGATCGGGAAACCGCCACCAATGTTCAGTGAATCCACTTCCGGAGCAATTTTCTTCAGACGGGCGTATACACGAAGACATTTATACAGTTCGTTCCAGTAGTAAGAAGTATCCTTGATTCCCGTATTGATGAAGAAGTGAAGCATTTTCAGTCTTGCATTCGGGTGTTCAGCAATTTTCTGGCTGTAATAAGGGATAATATCTTTATATCCGATTCCCAGTCTTGAGGTATAGAATTCGAACTTCGGTTCTTCCTCTGAAGCGATTCTGATTCCGATATTGAATGTAGAATCAATACTTTCTGTAAGTTTATCCAACTCGCGGTAGTTATCCAGAATCGGCGTAATATTTTCAAAACCACTGTTGATCATGTCTGAAATCTTTGCCAGATAATCATCCGTTTTGAATCCGTTACAGATCACTTCAATGTTTTTATCTACTTTCTCTTTTTCATAAAGAGATTTCACAATATCCATATCATAAGCCGAAGACGTTTCTATTGAAATATCATTCTTCAAAGCTTCTTCCAACACGAAATTGAAATGACTGGATTTTGTGCAGTAGCAGTAGGTATAATTCTTTTTATATTCGGTTTTCTCAAAAGCTTCTTTAAACCAGCTTTTCGCTTTCTGAATATTTTGAGAAATTCTCGGCAGGTAGCTAATCTTTAGCGGGGTGCCAAATTGTTCAACAACATCCATTAAAGGAACATCGTGAAACAACAAATTGTTCTCAGAAACATTAAACTCCTCTGTAGGAAAATATAATGTCTGATCAATAAGTTCCGAGTACTTTATTTTCATTTCTAAACAAGTGAATTAAGAAATGCAAAATTGCTAAAAAAGTTTGATTTTTAGGTGTTAAAATTATTATAATTTTAAATAAAGACCCAATATTATATTCTGTGACAATTGATCTCTGATAATCAATAGGTAAACTTCTGAATGTACTCGCTTCTTTTTGCGTCTGAAATTCCCAATGCCTGCTGAATATAAGCATCTGTGGAACCATACTTTTTACGGATCTCCTCAAAAGCGGCATCAAGGTATCTTTTTTCTACCCAGCTCAGCTTTTCCAGCACCTGTAAATCCATTTTCGGATACAGGAAATGCAGATTGTTCGCCAGCCTCAGCCTTTTCTGAACAAGTTCTTTTCTATAATTATTGGATAGAAGATATTCGTTGTAGATGGTTTCCCGGTCAAATTTCAGGATGGTCAGAATCAGAGCGGTAGTAATTCCTGTCCGGTCCTTACCTGCTGTGCAGTGATAAAGCACGGGCTGATCAGACTCCAGAATTCCTGTGATAATTTTCCTGATCACTTCAGGATTTTCGGTAACATATTCACGGTAGAAGTCCACCATTCTTTTGTCTGCATCCGAAGCATTTACTTTTCCCTTGAGAACCAGTTTTTTTGCCTGGGCCAGCTGATCTCCTTCATCTTCAAAAGCTGAATATTTTTTATAGATGACTCCATCCGGAAGCTGATCCGGTTTCTCGGCTATTTCTTTTGAGTTTCTGAGATCGATGATTTCCTTTATTCCCAGCTTCTCAAAATCATTAAAGGATTTCTTTTTCAGCTGATGAAGATGAGCACTTCTGTACAACTTGCCTTCTTTTAAAGTTCTTCCTTCTGTATTTTTGATATTTCCTACTGTCCGGAAATTGGCTACTTTTCTGATACCGGTTACTTTTTCAGTTTCACCTCTGCCATATTCCGGGGTTTCAAAATGCTGAGTCCTGCATGAAAAAATACAGAACAGTGAAAGGGTGACCGATAATATTTTTACTGTCTTATTCAATAGTTTTTATTTAACACCAAAAGGCACAAAGTTTTAAATCCTTAAATTCTTTTAGTTTATGATAAACCGTTTAAAAAGTACACTTACGCTTTTGAATCTCTGATATTCTTCTAAAGTGTCTGCTGAAGGTTTTTATATTACGTTTTTTGGCTAAAGCCAATGGATTTATTTTCTTTTTATTAAACGGGCTAAAGCCCGTTTCTATCGATAGAGATGCCGAATGATTTCCACAAAAAATGAATTTATAATCAGTATTTAAATTACAAATAATTTTTCCCGATAAAAATCAGCAGATCTCCCTTTTCATAGTCTATGGAAACTTCATCTTCAACGGCAAAGTTCCGGGTTCCGATTCTTGAGGTAATGCTTAAACTTCCATTCGTTAAAGGCCAGTTCAATCCTTTTGTCGTAATATTTTCTACGGAAGGAAACGGATACAGTGACACCATCTTATCCCTCACTTCTTTGAGTTTAAAATTTTTCGGAACAAAATAATATTCAGAAAATTCATCATAAAATTTCAGATCCATTCTATCTTTAAAAGCATAAGCTACCGTAAGATTTCCTAAAAAATGATCCTGTTCTCCCCCACTTCCGCCAAAAACATCTACTTCCTTATATCCTTTTCCGGCAATAATATCTAACGCTTTGTAAAAATCTGTCTGATCCTGATCCGGTGTATGGATAAATTTCTCATGATAAATATTTTCATCAGCACCGGAATGTGAATCAAAATCACCGGAAATAAAATCCAGCTTCTCTAATGGGAAATTCATTCTTTTTACATAATGAAAAGCACCATCGGTACAGGCAATTAATCCGTATTTTTCCAGATCCGGAAATGATTTTGGAGCGTCTCCGTTGATGAAAAGTAATACTTTATCTTTCATTCGGGTTCCAGTAATCTTCCTGTTCGTTATTTAGTTTTGAAACATATCTTGCCAGCACGAAAAGATAATCTGACAATCTGTTCAGATATTTGATCAGCTCAGGACGTACTTCTTCAGATTCATTCAAAAACACCAGCGAACGCTCGGCTCTTCTGCAGATGGTTCTGGCAGCGTGCAAAAATGTAGCAGATTTTCCACCGCCGGGAAGAATAAAATACTGAAGGGGTTCCAGTTTTTCATCAAAAGCATCCATCCACTGCTCCAGTTCTTCAATTTCTGTTTCTGAAATAATGATGGGCAAACGTGATTTTCCGTTGGCCAGCATCAGTTTATCTACCGGCGTTGCAGCTTCTGAACCTACGGTGAATAGATCGAACTGTATTTTTTTCAGTTGCTTCAGCACCTCTTCATCTTCAATATGGCTTTTTGCAATTCCTATGAAGGAATTCAGTTCGTCTATATTTCCATAGCTCTCTACTCTGGCACTGGCTTTGGAAACTCTTGTTCCGCCATAAAGTGCCGTCTGGCCTTTATCTCCTGTTTTCGTGTAAATTTTCATAGTACTAAAATACCTTTTTTTGAACAATGTAAAAAGTAAAATGTAGTAATAGCTTCTTATTCTATCAGAAAATAATTAACTGACATTAGAAACTAATGTCAGTTAATATTTGCATAACGGGATTTTATAATTTTTGAGATTTGCCTGTTCTTTGTTAAGGATGACAAAGCGAATCCCAATTCCTTTAGATATGAATTAAAAAGTATAATTAACATTTAACTGAAAAACTGTTCCGTTAAATCCAAACTGATTAACCTCCCAAGGATATTTGAACCTTCCTCCAAGATCTGTTACCACATCTCCTTTGCTGTCTATTACATCCGGATAAATATTAAATAAATTATTTACAACTCCGGAAACTTTAAGATCATTCGTGATTTTATAAGTTAAAACGATGTCTGTAACTACCTTGCCAGAAAATGTCTGATCTTTGGCAGGATCAGTGGCGTGCTGCCATGTAACAGAACCAAAATAAGTATTATTAAGGTTAAAGTTAAACTTTGACATGTCATACGAAAGACTAAGAATAGTCTTTGTTTTTGGTCTTGCAGAGATAATTCTGGATTGTTCTTTTCTGTCAAAAAAGTTTTCTGAGTAGCCATTTTGAGCCAAAATAGGTGGAACGGCAATATTATCTACTATTTTAGTTTCGTTATAATTAAAAGCAGCAATAATTCCCAGTTTTCCTTTGCCAATAGCAGAAGTATAATAATTAGCTACAAAATCTACTCCTTCCGTAACTGTATTTACAGCATTAGTGAAAAACTTCAGGGAGGTTATTTTATTATTGTTTAGTATGACTTCCACTGGATTTGTTAGATCCGGATTCCCCGGAGCACCGGTTTTGTACCCAATATCTCCTGAGAAAAGTACCCGGTCTTTAATTTTTATTCTATAATAATCTGCTGTTATAGTCAGGTTTTTAAAAGGTTTTATGGCAAATCCTCCCGTAATGTTAAAGGCTTTTTCAGCATTTAATCTGGGTACCCCGAGATCAGATCTTATAATTTGAGAGTCATTGTTAAAAGTACCCTGATTGGCTACCGTGTTTCCTGTAATTTTGGTTTGTACATTGGAATAATAAATCTGATGTAATGAAGGTGCACGGAATCCTGTAGAAACAGATCCACGGAAAACCAATTTATCATCTAACAGCTTATACCTTGCATTTCCTTTCCAGGAAACATTATTCCCAAAATCACTGAAATTTTCATACCTCACAGTTCCTCCAAGTAACAAGTTTTTCGTAACATCCCATTCCGCATTCATATAAGCTCCGATATTCTGACGATTTTTATTGACTTCATTTTGAGGCTGCAGTCCCGGAAATGATTCTGCACCACTTCCTATATAAGACGCTTCCTCTCCTGCTCTTGCCTGATAATTTTCATTGCGCACTTCAGCTCCGGCTCCTAAAACAAGTGCACCAAAATCCCGGCTGATATCTATGTTTCCTATAATATTACTGAACTGGTGGCCACCTGCTTTAAAACGGGTTGGGGAATTTGTACCTAAAGATGTATTAATGGTATTTGCTACAGCATAATCTACTGCATTAGAACCAAAGGTTGCACTCCCATCAAAACTCCATTTTCCAAACATCCCTTTCCACCCTGAAGTTAAATTATAATCATAAACATCTGTTTTAAATTCCGGTTGAAATCCGTTGTAAGGTTGTCCTTTTGGAGTTAATAAGCCAAAATCTGAAGTTACCCAATAAGGTGTTCTATACAAAGCAAAACTAGTCCCATTTCTGTAAGTTGTACCCCCAAAAGCATAAAATTTGCCTGTTTCTCCTGTTGGCAGCTCAAAATTGACAAACATATTGCCCACTTTTGTTTCCGGCTGCCCTATGATCATTCCTAAACCCGGATTAGCCTGCGTCCAGGCGTTATCCACACCAAAAAGTTCATCTTTTGTAATGGATCCGGCACGGTTCGTTTTATTTTGGGATGAAAACCCTAATGTAAGATTCAGACTTCCGGTTTTTGCTATTCTGATTCCGGTATTAAAATCTGCTCCGATATTAAAGCCGTCTCCTTTTGAAGTAATACCTGAAAAAAGGTTAACTGTACTTTTTCCAACACTGTTCTTAAGAATAATATTAATAACTCCTGCAATAGCATCAGAACCATATTGTGCAGATGCTCCATCCCTCAATACCTCAACGTTTTGTAAGGCTGCTGAAGGAATACTTTTCAAATCCGTACCTACTTCACCTTTTCCAGGGGTATCATTTACATAAATTAAAGCACTTTGATTTTTCCTTTTACCGTTCACCAAAACCAATGTTCTGGAAGGTCCTAATCCTCGTAAATCAGCAGGATCAAAATGAGCCGTTGCATCAGAAACGGTTTGCTGTGATGAATTGAAAGAGGGAACGGCATAGGTTAAAGCTTTATCAAAAGTAACCTGTCCTGTGGATTTTAATTGTACGGCGGAAATATTATCAATAGGAATTGCTGAGGTAATGATGGTTCTGGGTTTGGTTCTACCCGTGGTTACCACCACTTCATCTATTTTATTCTGTTTTATGCTGTCCTGAGCATATCCCATTGCACCAGCTCCGCTTAATACTAATGCATAGATTTTTCCATTAAATAAACTATTCTTCATACCATTTATTAATTATTCAATAAATCTAGCAAAAAGATTAATATTAAATATAAAAATAAAAAATATAATATCAATTCAATTTCATATTTACGAAAATTACGCCATTTCACTAAAATAATAATTGATACACAAAATGTAAATTAATTTATTAATAAAATGAAAAAAAATAAATCAATAACATCACATTTGTATAAAAAAATCAATTAGTGAACATCTGAAATAAACATGATTTTATTCGTTCTGATAAGTAGTTTTCAACGGGGTTAAGATTGCTTCGCCTGTAGCCCGCAATGCCTGGAAATGCCTGGGAAAGAAAAATGGCCGGTAAAAACCGGCCATATCCAAATTATTTATTTACCTCTACGTACTGTATGATGGTCTGATTTTTTGGGTTGTAGATGATTGTACTGCTATTAGGAAATCTCTTCAGTTTATAATATTCAATATTCTTATCATTCTTAATATCTTCCAGAAGACTGGTATCAAAGGTATTGTCAGGAAGGAATTTTGATAAAAAACTTAGTTTATCCACAATACTTTGCCCATCAATTTTACGGGCTTTCTTATCAGATTTATTCTCATCTGAAGTAGGCTGTCCCTCCAGAAAAGGAAGCAATACGGCAATATCAGCCTTGTATTTGAATACGTACCCTTCAGGTCTTCCGGGAATTTTGATTTTCTTTCCCTTTTCTTCGGATACTATGGGGTTTCCTGTATTGGGAAAAACCTCATTGAACTTCACATCCTGGGAATTGGTTAAAGAATTGATAGATTCATTGACCGTTTTCTTTACTGTTTCCTCTACCGCCTGCTGGGCTTTTTGCTGTACTGTTTCGGTTGTTTTCTGAACAGTCTGGTCTATTTTTTCTTCAATTTTATTACACGATACTAATAAAAGAGTGGTAATAGCGGGCAAAATGTACTTCTTCATAATTCTAATTGATCATTTCTTTTTATTAATATACCTTCTTTTAACGGAAAAGTAGTCAGGTATATTTTAGCAAAGGAAAAATATTTTTTTCAATACTCAAAATACTACTGACAAGCTGTTGTCATAACCCCCGCTTACCTTTGTATCAACAACAAACAAAAACAATACATTATGACAACTACAGTAACAGCTACAAAACAATTCATGACCACTGATCAATTATTAAAAGACTGGCAGGGACACAGAAATTTGACAAGAAGAGTGATTGAAGCTTTTCCTGAGAAAGAATTATTTGAATTTTCAGTGGGCGGTATGAGACCTTTTGCAAAACTGGCAGTAGAGCTGATCAGCATCGGCGGTCCTGCATTAAAAGGAATTGTAGAGGGAAATATGGAAGGATATACCGAAGAAGGGTTTAATCCGAAAACAAAAGAAGAGATCTTAAAAAAGTGGGATGAAGAAACAGAAGTAATCAATCACTATTTTAATCAGATCTCTGAAGAGCGTTTCCAGGAAACTTTCAACCTGTTCGGTCAGTATGAATTCCCGGTGTATGAAAATGTTCTTTATTTTATAGACAACGAGATCCACCACCGTGGCCAGGGATATGTGTATCTGCGGGCTTTAGGAATTGAACCGCCTTTCTTCTGGGAAAGATTTTAACTGAAGCCAGGAGAATCAATTTACTGATCAGCTTTTTCTCTTAGCCTTTAAACCATTTCATCTATTTGCATAACTCAGTCAATTTAACCTCAGCAGGAATCTGTTGGGGTTTATTGATGTCTTTCCGTCATTTTGACAAGCAATTCATTGAGTCTGGAGCGAAGACTTTCCGGCTCCAGCACTGTGGCATAATCTGCAAAAGTAATCAGCCAGCGCGGAAATCCGTCTGTCATCCATTCCGTTTCAAAGGTCAGCTCTACGCCATGTTCTGTTTCCACTTCTTCTACCAGGCCATAATATCTTTTAGAGTTTACCAGGTGCCCCATGATTTTTTTGTCGACCAGAAGTTTAGCCTTAACTTTATTTCCATGTGATTTTCTATAATCATTGATCTGACCGTATTCCTGTAAAAAAGGAGTTTGCGTTTTGGAGATCTGCTGAATTCTGTCAACCCTGAATTGCCTGAAATCTTTTCTCAGGATACAATATGCCATAATATACCAGAAATTGAACTCAAAGAAAATTCCCACCGCTTCTATGGTTCTGTTGGTCACTCTGCCATCTACGGTCTGGTATTCTATATTCAGCTGGGTTTTCTCTGCGATACTTTCCAGGATAATGGGAATAACATTTTTCAGAGAATCTCCCGGACTGGAATGGGCGGTGAAAACATCAATCTGTTTTTCGATATTCTGAATCAGATTTTTATCTGAATACCTCAATACTGAACGGACTTTCTCCATAGCCGCCTGATAATGGTTTCCTAAACTTTGATGCGAAAATTTCTGCATCAGTTTTTCCGCAGTAATGAAACTCAGTACTTCTTCTTTGGTAAACATAATGGGTGGAAGTTTATAACCATCCATTAAAGAATAACCATTCCCTGCTTCTCCTACAATAGGAATGCCTGCGTTTTCCAGGGTTTTCACATCACGGTAAATGGTTCTGATGCTCACATCAAATTTTTCAGCCAGATCCTGTGCCCTCACAACAGGTTTAGACTGAAGCTGGGTAAGAATTGCCGTTACCCGGTCCAATTTTTTAAGATAGTGGTCGTTCATATTGCTTCACAAAGCTAAAATTCTTTTTTGAGGTATGCCTTATCATATAAGCTTTTTCAATCAATTTTCTTTATAGGTATTCACCAGTTTATCCAGATTTAAACTGCGGGCAGATGCATCAAAAATTTCACGGTACGTTCCGTCTTTATTGTAAAGCTCATCATGGGTTCCGTTTTCCACTACTCTTCCTTTTTTCATCACATAGATGGTATCCGAATCTAAGATCTGGGATAAAGAATGGGAAATAATGATAACGGTTCGCCCCTGTTTTATAGCATCCAGAGAGTTTTTGATCTGCTCTGTGGCAATGGCGTCCAGGCTCGCTGTAGGCTCATCCAGAAAGATAATCGGCGGATCTTTCAAAAACAGTCTTGCGATGGCAATTCTCTGCTGCTGACCACCCGAAAGCTGGGTTGCATCATGTTTATAGCCATCAGGAAGGTCCATGATCTGATCATGCAGATAGGCTTTTTTAGCGGCTTCCTCTATTTGCTCAAAACCTGCATTCATATCTCCATAGCGGATATTATCTTCAATGCTTCCCTGAAAGATGTGATTACGCTGCAGCACCAGTCCCAAGTCACTTCTCAGAAAGGTATTGTTATAATCATTAAGATTCACATCGTCAAGTAAAATTTCTCCGGAATCCGGAAGATAAAATTTACATAAAAGATTAATCACCGTTGATTTACCCGCTCCGCTCAGCCCTACCAAAGCAGTTGTCTTTCCGTTCTCAATTTTCATAGAAACATGATGAAGCGCTTTTGTACCATTGGGATAGGTAAAATCTACATTTTTCAGTTCAAAGGTTCCCCTGATCGCTTTTTCTACAAAATTCCCGTTCGGCTCGGTTTCATCATCAGCATTTAAAATATCAAAATACCCTTCTGCATAGATCATCGCATCATTCATATCATCATAAATCCTGTGCAGCTGGCGGATAGGTGCCGAAACATTGTTGAACAGCATAATATGAAGCATAATCGCTCCAATGGTCATTTGCTGATCCAGCACCAGATAAACGGTCAGAAGAATGATCAGAACCACTCCGAACTGTTCAATAAATGTCTTTAATCCGTCGTAAATAAAATTGGTCTTTCTGGTGAACATCTGGCTTTCCATCAGCTGCATCTGAAGGTCATACTGTTTTTTACCTTCAAATTTTTCACGGACAAAACTCTTGATCACCATAATAGAGTTGATCAGATTCAACAGCCCTGAAGTTTTTTTCTCCCGTTGATTTCTAAGCTGTCTGCGTACTCCGCTCAGTTTTTTGGCCTGCAAAGAGCTTATGTAAAAATAAATAGGAACAATAATCGTAGAAACAGCCCCCACGTACACATTCTGCATGTACATAATGATCAGGGCAATAATGGCATTGGAAAACAGGGGCAGAATATCAATAAAAAAATTCTGGACCAGCTTGGTAAGGCTTTCAATCCCACGGTCTATTCTGATCTGTAATTTTCCGGATTCATGATTTTCATCATTAAAATAAGCTACTTTGTACGTCAGAATCTTATCAATAGCAGACTGTGCCAAAACTGAACTTACATTGATCCTGATCTTTTCCCCATAAAATTTCTGTCCGAAATTGATAAAGATATTCAACAATTCTTTTCCCAGTAAAATAATGGAAATAACAATCAGGATATGAATACCTTCTGTCATCGGATGCGGAAGATGGGTAAGCTTGGTCACCTCATCTACGGTATACTTCAATACAATAGGGTTCACCTGGGCAGCAAGTGCTCCTAAAAAAGTAAGAAACAGCGTTCCATAGATCATTAATCGGTAAGGTCTGATGAAAGGGACAAGCTGTTTATAAATTCCGAATAAAGTAACGGTTCTGTTGAATGGTTTTGCCATAGGAATTATTTAAACTGAAAAACGTACCGTTTTCAAAAGAAAAAGGTACGTTTTTATTATGATTTTCAGGCTAAAATTTCCGGTTTATTTGATTCCTAAAAACTTTTTAAGAGCCGGATCCGTAGCTTTGATTTGATTCACATCAACACTTTTATTTGAGATTAATGCCAGCCAGTATCCTTCACTGTTTTTTAAAAGATACGCTGTTGACGAAACCGGATTCCCTACGCCACACATTGGCCATGAGCCTTCATATACGGCAAGAAGCTCTACATTTTCACTTTTGATGATTCTGAAGTTATGGGTATAAATATAATCCTTATCCGCTAAAAACCCATTAAACAACCGTACAGATCCCGGATCTACTCCTTTTAGAGTAATCAGCCCGTCACCGTAAGAATAGAGGTATACATTATTTTTATCTTTATAATAAGCATAGGTGCCTGTCATTTTTTCAAAGGTTTCCGGATCTGCTGACGTTTCTTCATTTCCCCAATATATTTTGTTACCGGTTTGCCCTAACAACATACTGTAAATCGTTTTCAACCGGACAGCACCATTAATTCTGACAAGATCCTTCTCCCGCCTTCTGGTCAGATCAATCTGTTCCTGAGTCAGGTTTTCAAAAAAGCCTGTAGTTCTATTATATGCCTGATCATTATAGAAAAGGTACTCATTTATTTTATCACTTATAAACACATTGCTGTTATCCGGAGAGACGGTATAATGAAATGGAATCTTTTTAAGAAAATATCTCTCGGATCTCTGCGTATAATGTATTTCATAAATTCCATTTTTATCATAGTAAAGCGGTTGCTTACTGACCACTCCAAAACTCGGAATATCCAGTTGAGTGCCCTCCAATAAAGTGTTATACAAAAAGATATTCTTACCATCTGTAATCAGAGGGCTGGTTATATGATGACCATCAGCACTCCATATCTTCAATTTGTCCGCATCTGCAATGTCAACAGGCAGAATACTATCACTGCAGTAAATATGATTTTTATCTTTAAAATACGGGCCTTCCAAATGCACAAATGAAGCCGCATCTGCATCTTTTAAAACATCATCCTCATGATACACATGATCCTTATCTTTGGCAAAATAACCTGATACACTTCCAAATGAAGGTATATCTGCACCGTTTAAAATCCTTTTATCAAAATAAACATGGTTTTTATCTTTGGAATAATGCTCTCCGAGCTGAACAAAAGAGTCGGCATCGCCATCCGGAATGACTGTATGGTAAGAATCATTCATCACAAGCTTATTCTTCACCCTATGGAAATGAGGACTGAGGTACTGCAGAGGCTCTCCTTCAAAAAGAAGTTTCTCTCCCCGTTCATAGATCCCGTTTTTATCATAACACCGCTCCCATTCCTGAAGTATAACCGTATGAATATCAATATTGGTTAACTGATCATAGTAATATACCTTGTTATTATACTGGTAATATCCTTTATCGGCAAAATTACCTTTAGAATCTTTAAGAGGGATAAATTCTGAAGCTTTAAAATTTTTAAGCTCAGTAAGGTTTTTATAAATGGCTTTTTGGGTACGCCAGAAAGTACCATCATTTGTAAATCCAAGGTATTGATAGCCTAATGTATCTGTTTTCACAAAATCACCATTCACAAAGACTCCGTCTTTATTTTTAGCCATCCCTGCTTCACTGCTGTTCCTGGAAAATGTAAATGATTTCGTATCAGCTTTGATCACCTTTCTGGTTCTTCTGTCTTTTTGATAAACAAGAGAATGGTCATTGATCAAATAGGTGTAAGGAGCCAGCCTAGGTTTCTCTTCAAACACTAAATCAGGATTAATAACCGGAGCCTTTATGGAATCGGTTTTCTGAGCATATGTCTTTATTGAAAAAACAAAAGATAAAATAAGTAGAAAACACCTCATAATACCAATGTATGTTATGGCACTAATATAGTAATTTCAAAGATTCTGAATTTATTTTATTATTCTCTGAAAAAAACTGAATTTTATCCTTCGTACATATAGGTTGTAAGATAATGCAGTTCCGGCTGGCTTACTTTTTTAGATTCTGCCTGTGCCTGCTCCAGAGAATATTGTGAATTGATTTCTTTTTTCTGGAAAACAAATGAATTGTTTGCATTTTTATCCACTACCTCACTAAAGATATGTTCGATCTCTGAGTTTCCTAATGAAGCAAAACTTACATCTTCAAAACCATGCATCAGCCTCAGATTATCATATTCCTTGAAGTTTTCGTCAACAAATCCCTGCAGGTGAGTTTTTGAATCAAAATTCCCAGCCCAGATATTGTAGGCATACTTTTTCTTCTTTGGTTTGTCTAAAATACTCTGATAAACGAAGTTTTCACCAAGATAAGCTTCTCTTACCTGCGGATCATTGGCAAGATCTTCCGGAAGTCCTTCTTTCAGGATCTTTCCTTCAAACATGATATAGGTTTTGTTGGTGATGGCAAGGGTCTGCTGTACGTTGTGGTCGGTGATCAGAATTCCGATATTTTTATCAACCAGACTTCTTACGATTTTCTGGATATCTTCTACGGCAATCGGGTCTACTCCGGCAAACGGCTCATCCAAAAGGATAAAGTTCGGGCTTGTGGCAAGACAGCGGGCAATTTCCGTTCTACGTCTTTCCCCTCCGGAAAGAAGATCTCCTCTGTTTTTACGAACGTGCTGTAAAGAAAACTCTTCGATCAGTTCATCACATTTGATCTGCTGCTCACGCTTGGAAAGCTTGGTAAGCTGCAGTACTCCCATAATATTTTCTTCTACAGACAACTTTCTGAAAACGGAAGCCTCCTGTGCCAGGTAACCGATTCCCTTCTGAGCTCTACGGTACATTGCATCGGTGGTAATCTCCTGTTTATCCAGGAAAATTTTCCCTGAAGTGGGCTTAACCAACCCTACGATCATATAAAACGATGTGGTTTTTCCAGCTCCGTTAGGACCCAGCAAACCTACAATTTCTCCCTGTTGAACCTGTACAGAAACGCCTTTTACAACTTTTTTAGGACCGTATTCTTTGATTAAGTTTTCTCCTCGTAAAATCATAGGGCAAATATATCAAAAATATAAACTTCACTTATATGTTAATGTAAACTTGTTTACACCATATGCAAACTTATTCACTCCAAATCATTGTAACTTTTCATGATTTCCATCTACTTATTATGAAACAAACCAATTCATTACAAATACTAAGAAAATGGAAAATTACGGCTATACGAAAACAGAAAATACAGGAAATCAGCAAAACAATATTCCATACCGTTCGGAGAAAAAACTTCCGGCTGCTTTATTGGGAATTCTTGTAGGCTGGCTGGCTTTGAATAAATTTTATCTGGGATATACCAAAGAAGGCTTTATTCAGCTGATCCTGAACGTAGTGACTTTGGGTGCAGCTTCCATTATCCCTTTTATTGAAGGTATCCTGTACCTCTTTATGAGTGATAAACAGTTTGACGACACTTATGTTTACGGAAGAAAAGGCTGGTTATAAAAAAACAATTTTTTTGTATTGTGAATTTTTAATTCCATAATTTTATCAGCATCAAATCAAGAAAGAATTATTATGGAAAATAATCAGGAACTTACTGATCTTCTGGCCCTGGACCTGGGAGTGAGTATTACCAACCGGAGACCTTATGCAAAAGAGGTATTCAAATGGCAGGACATGGATCTCCTTCCCCATTCTTCCACAGATACCCTGCTTTGTGAGATTTTTGAGTGGAACGGACGAAACTGGAGAACTACAGGAAACAATCTTATCGGGTATCTTTTTTCCGACGGTGCTTTAAATACCGTAAAGGAACAACTGATCAATACTCCAAAACATCCTGCCCTGATCCCTGATTTTGAATTTACCCGGGAAAGTATGATCGAATACGGTCTGTCTCTTCCTTCTTTATTCAACATCGGAGTAAACGGGGATATTAAAAATGCAAAAAGTTTTTCCGTAAGGGTAAACAATGTAACCAAATCGAGAATAACAAATATTGATTCTCCCGGAATTGAAATTCTGAAAAATTATTCTCTTTTTACCCAATCAAAATCTAAGACGTACAGAAAGAATATTAAGTTTAATTATCTGAGCACCTCATTATTCTATGCCGAAAGTGTGGAAATTTTCCTGGAAAAAGATGCTGCCTCCGGATTAGACCTCAGCTTTCAGACCCAAGATGTAGAAGTGGATACCAAAATCGATACTGATACCCGGAAACATTTTATTTTAAAATACTCTGGAAATCAAGCTCCTTTTGCAGCAAAATTCACAAAAGGAAAGGATTTCAACATTATGTGATATTTTTTATTATTTTAGGTTCACTAAACCAAATAAAAATAAGTATCATGAGAAAATTAACGAAAAAAGATCTGAAAAACATTAATGGGGGAAGTCTAAGGTTCCCGGATGCTAATGGAAACTGCCCGGCAGGCTGGTATCTGTGCCCTACTAATATCTGTGTAGATGATAATGGCGGACAAGACCCTATTCATGAGGGACACCGTCATTACACCGCATGCTTTGGGAACGGTTAATCACAAAAAAAGAGGTTGTCTGTAAAATACGACAACCTCCTTTTCTTTTTTATAATGAAATCATCAGTTGATACAAACCAAATACTCTGTAATGCATCTTTCGTATCTGATTCTGTAGTTTGATGCTTATTATTTATTCAACAGGATGGCAGCTTCTTTTGCAAAATAGGTGAAAATCATGTCTGCACCAGCTCTTTTGAAGCAAGTCAAACTTTCAATGATCGTCTTGTCATTATCCAGCCAGCCATTCTGGGCAGCAGCTTTTACCATGGCATATTCTCCACTTACGTTGTATACAGCAATCGGAAGATCAATCGCTTCACGCACTTTGGAAACAATATCCAGGTAAGGAAGTCCCGGTTTGATCATGATCACATCTGCTCCTTCATCAATATCCTTAAATACTTCATTCAATGCTTCACGGGTATTGTGGAAGTCCATCTGGTATGTTTTTTTATCTTTCGGAATTTCCATATCATCTTTCGGAGCACTGTCTAAAGCGCTTCTGAAAGGCCCATAGAAAGAACTTGCATATTTAGCTGCATAGCTTACAATCCCTACATCTGTGAATCCGCTTTGTTCCAGCGCTTCACGGATCACCTGTACCCTGCCATCCATCATATCACTCGGTGCCACAAGGTCTGCTCCTGCTTCTGCATGAGAAACTGACATTCTTGCCAAAGCATCATTGGTGGCGTCATTTAAAACTTTTCCGTTTTCAATGATTCCGTCGTGGCCATAGATCGAATAAGGATCTAAAGCTACATCCGGCATGATGACCATTCCCGGCACGGCATCTTTGATAGCCTTTATCGTATTCTGCATCAATCCGTCCTTGTTCCATGCTTCTTTTCCTGTATTGTCTTTCAGATGTTCTGACACTTTCATGTACAAATTGACAGCTTTTACACCCAAAGAAAATAATTCCTTACATTCTTTCACTGTTAAATCTATACTCCGCCTAAAAATTCCCGGCATAGACGGGATTGCCTCCTGCTTGTTTTCGCCCTCCATTACGAAGATCGGCATTACAAAATCATCAGTTGTAAGCACATTTTCTCTTACCAGACTTCTGATAGATTCATTAACTCTAAGTCTTCTATTTCTTGAATGTATCATTTTGGAATACTTTTTGAATAAGTTTCTACAAATTTAATATAAGTTCTATAAAAAACTATTGTATGAGATTATAGAATTTGTTACATTTGTTATATATATTCGAGAAATTATAAATTTGATGAAAAAACTTTTACTTTTAATTTTATTTGTAGGCACTTTTGTTGGATTTTCCAACAATTTAAAAGCTCAGCTTAGAGAGCCGAGTTCCACCACCCAGAAAGCGGATGATGGAGTGTTGCTTGCCTATCCGAATCCTGCAAAGGATTACCTTATCATTAAGGCAAAAGATTCTTCTTTAAGAATCAAAAGCGTGACCTTCTATTCTATTTTGGGTATGCAGGTTGCTAATTATACAGTGAATATGAACTCCGGTGAGATCAATATTGAAAAACTGAAGCCCGGAAAATATATGATCCGTTATATTTTAAGCGACAATACGCAGAAAGTTACCCAGATCGTAAAACAATAAATTAAAATCCTGATAATCATCAGGATTTTTTCTTTTCCCTTCATCTCTTTTAATATTTCCGTAACTTTAAGGACTTTTTCTACTAATTGTAAAAAAATAACTTAATGCTAAGAGCTGAACATATTAAAAAGACCTATAATGCCGGAAAAAAGGTCGCACTGGATGATTTCAGCATCCATGTTCCCAAAGGCAGTATTTATGGCCTTTTAGGACCCAACGGAGCCGGAAAGACTTCTTTCATCCGGATCATCAACCAAATTACCCAGGCTGATTCAGGGAATATCTTCATCAACGGAGAAAAACTGAATCCCAACCACATCAAAGATATTGGCTATATGCCCGAAGAAAGAGGGCTCTATAAAAATATGAGCGTAGGAGATCAGATCCTTTACTTCGGAGAATTGAAAGGAATGAGCAAAAATGATGCACTGAATGAAGCCAAAAAATGGTTTGATAAACTGAATATTGACCAGTGGTGGAAGAAAAAACTGTCTGAACTTTCTAAAGGAATGGCCCAAAAGATCCAGTTTGTGGTAACCGTACTTCACAGACCTCACCTTTTAATTCTCGATGAGCCATTCTCCGGTTTTGATCCTGTAAACGCCAACTTAATCAAAGATCAGATCATTGATCTTAAAAATAACGGTACTACGATCATTCTTTCTACCCACAGAATGGAAAGTGTGGAAGAGATGTGTGACTATGTTGCTCTGATCAATAATTCCAAGAAGATCATTGACGGTAGGGTCTTTGATGTAAGAGAAAAATTCAAGAAAAATATTTTCGGGGTTACGCTTTCTGATGTCAGACATGATCAGTTGGAAAATTTTAAGGGTAAATATGAAATCTTTAATTTTTCTCATGAGAACAGCCTTGTTTCTTTCGATCTGAAAAATGAAGCTGACCAGAATAACATTCTTCTTGATCTCGTACATGTAGGAAAAGTAAGATCATTCGATGAAAGAATTCCTAGTATGAATGAGGTGTTTATTAATGCTGTAAGTAACCATTCTTAATTTATGAAAAATATTTTTTTAATTACAAAGAGAGAATTTCTTACGCAGGTGAAGAAAAAATCTTTCATCATACTGACTTTACTGGCTCCTGTTATGATCATTGCCTTCGGTGCTGTGATCGGATTAATGTTCAAAGCCAATGAGTCACACAGTATCATAGAAGTGGTTGATAAAAGCGGGCTTTTCACGAACCAGCTGAAATCCAATGACAAGCTGAACTATGTATTTGTTTCTGCTGCTGATGAAAAATCAAAGATCAATAATTTAAAGGGCAATGAATCCCTGGATGGTATCCTGATCCTGCCTGAACTGAAAAACCAGGATTTTGATGCGCTTGAAAAGGATACAAGACTGGTCATCAATACTAAAATAGGTTTTGATACCAAGCAAAGAATCGTTTCTGACATCAGTGATGTTGTGAAAAAAGAAAAGATCAAGCAATTAGGAATTCAGGAAGCACAGCTGAATGATCTTGATAAAAGCTTCAGCCTGAAAACCATTAATGTCAGCAACAATAACAAAGAAGATTCCGATCTTTCTTTCGGGGTAAAATCAGGCCTTAGTATGGTGCTGATGTATGTAACATTCATGTTTATTATTATTTACGGGGTAAGAGTGATGCGAAGTGTTCTTGAGGAAAAGAACAACCGTGTTGTGGAAATTATCATTTCTTCCGTAAAGCCTTTTGAACTGATGATGGGAAAAATCTTAGGAGTTACTTTTGTTGCGCTTACTCAGTTTGTGATCTGGATCACCATGTCTGTCATCGGGGCATTGGTTCTGAATACAGGTTTCTCTCCGCTTCAGAAAGGTATTCCCGGAGGAAATGACGAGATTGCCAGTAAACTGGATATGGGTCAGCTTGCTACTCAGATCTCCCATAGCCTTCTTGAGCTTAATTTCCCATTGATCATCTTTGTATTTATCGTCTTCTTTCTTTTGGGATATATTTTCTACAGTTCGGTGTATGCAGCCATCGGTTCTGCAGTGGACAATGAAACTGAAACACAGCAGTTCACTTTGTTTGCTATTTTACCGCTAACATTAGGAATGTACGGAAGCTTTACCTTAATGAACAATCCGGATGGCCCGTTAGGCTTCTGGTTATCTATCATACCGTTCACATCTCCTGTTGCCATGATCGCTAGGATTCCGTTTGGTGTACCTGCATGGCAGATTGCATTATCTATTGTATTATTGCTGGGAACAACGATTTTTATGATCTTCCTTGCCGGAAAAATCTATCGTGTAGGTATTCTGATGTATGGCAATAAAGCGACCCTGAAAGAGCTTTGGAAATGGATCAGAGGATAATCTGAAAAAGCTTCAATACAAATAAAAAAGAGCAGATCTGCCATGATGTGGACCTGCTCTTTTTGTTTTCAATATAAGAAGATTCGAATGTTTTACTGAAAGGAGCTAAGAAGTGCTGTTTTTTTACTCAAGATGCCATATGCCTATATCATTAATCTAAAAACAGCATAAAGTTAACCCTACCTTTTCGTTTTAATAAAAAACAAAAATCCCGGAAAAAATTCCGGGACTTTTATATTCTGAATACAAAATTCTAATTGAATATGTAGCTTAAGGTAACGGCTAACACCTGTTCTGATTTTTTCTTATCACTTCCCTTAAGTTCTTTTTTAAGGCCAGGATAAGTATCGCCAAGACCCAGGTCATATTTAAGGGCAACCTCAAGTTGTCTCTTATAACTGTACCCGATTCCTAGTCCCAGTCCCCAGTTAAAGCTTTTCGCTTTCCCGTTCACACCTGAAGGCTGTGAAGGATCTGTAACGTCCGGATCATAATAAGGTCTGGCAAGAGGTGCGTTCTTAACGTCCTGGCTTAGCAGGAAGTTAAATCTCGGACCAATCAATCCAAAGAATTCCGATTCAGCTTCTGAAAAGTATCCTTTGAAATAAAGAGGTACACTCAGATAGTTATTGGCATATACTGCGTCATAACCATCTCTACCTTTAGCATCTTTATCTTTCCCGGTTTCTCCTGCACCGTAATACAGGACTTCAGGCTGTATAAAGAACTGATTTGCCTTCCCTAAGGGGATTAATGCCAGAGCTCCAGCTTGAAAAGTGTATCTCGGGCCTGAGGGATTGTGGGCATTGGCTACTCTTGAGTAGTTTAAACCTCCCGTAACACCAAATCTTGTACTTCCCCATTGCACCTGGGCAAAGGATAAAGCAGACAGGGTTAAAGCTGAGGCTAATAAAAGTTTTTTCATATGGTTTGGTTTTATATTATCCTAGAACTTTAGCTACAGTAGCACCGATGTCAGCAGGAGAATCAACAACGTTGATACCGTTTTCTCTCATGATTTCCATTTTTGCCTGAGCTGTATCTTCTGCACCTCCTACGATAGCACCAGCGTGTCCCATTGTTCTTCCTTTCGGAGCTGTCTGTCCGGCGATGAATCCTACAACCGGCTTAGTAGATCCGCTTGCTTTGTACCATCTTGCAGCTTCAGCTTCTAATCCTCCACCGATTTCACCGATCATTACAACCGCTTCAGTTTCAGGATCGTTGATGAATAATTCCAGAGCTTCTCTTGTAGTAGTTCCGATGATTGGGTCACCACCGATACCGATTGCTGTAGAAATACCGAAACCTGCTCTTACAACCTGGTCAGCAGCTTCGTAAGTAAGGGTACCTGATTTTGAAACGATACCTACTTTACCTTTTTTGAAAACGAAACCTGGCATAATACCAATTTTAGCTTCTTCAGAAGTAATGATTCCAGGGCAGTTTGGTCCGATTAATCTGCAGTCTTTGTCAGCGATGTAAGATTTTACTTTTACCATATCAGCTACAGGAATACCTTCAGTAATACATACAATTACTTTGATCCCTGCTTCAGCAGCTTCCATGATCGCGTCTGCTGCGAATGCCGGTGGTACGAAAATGATACTCACGTTAGCTCCTGCTTTTTCAACAGCGTCAGCTACGGTGTTGAATACAGGCTTTCCTAAGTGCTCGCTACCTCCTTTTCCCGGAGTAACACCACCTACTACGTTTGTTCCGTATTCAATCATCTGACCAGCGTGGAAAGTTCCTTCGTTCCCTGTAAATCCTTGTACAATTACTTTAGAATCTTTGTTTACTAAAATTGACATTTTATTGTTGTTTTAATTTATTTATTATTTTATTAATGCTCACAAATTTACTCAAATTTCTTTGATTTTGGATAAAACCTTTGGAATTGTTTATTTGAGATTTCTCAGTTTTACTTCTTTTTTCAGGTAAGTCTTGAAATCTTCTGCAAACATCCCGATATAGGTTCCTTTTTCAAGATCTCTGTTGACTCCGGTTTTTCCCAGAAGTACAGATCCGCTTTCAATTTTATTGCCTGAAGCAATGCCCACCTGCCCCCATAATGTGACCTCATCGCCAATGATGCAGCATCCGGCAATTCCGACCTGAGAAGCGATCAGGCACTTTTTTCCGATGATGGTATCATGTCCGATCTGGATCTGATTATCCAAAACCGATCCTTCGCCAATCACTGTGGAATCTGTAACACCTCTGTCAATGGTACATCCGTTTCCTATTTCCACATTATTTCCGATTACCACATTTCCTACTGAAATCAAACGGTCAAAATTTCCGTTCAGTTTTCTGTAGTAGAATGCATCTCCACCCAAAACGGTATTGGACTGAATAACGACATTATCACCGATCTCGGTTCTGTCACCAATCACAACGTTAGGGAAAATTAAGGTATTTTTTCCGATTTTCACATTATTTCCAATGACTGCTGAGTGGTGAATTCTGGTTCCCTCTCCTATTTCCGCATCGTGAAGTTCTTCTGTGAAATTATAGATTCTTGTAAAATGAGTATTGATCCTGTTAAAGTCCCTGAACGGATCATCAGAAACCAGAAGTGCCTTGCCTTCCGGACAGTCTACTTCTTTATCGATCAAAATAATAGTGGCTGCAGAGTTTAGTGCTTTATCGTAGTATTTCGGGTGATTTACAAAAACAATATCACCTGGTTTCACCATATGAATTTCATTGGTTCCCAATACTTCAAAGTCTTCCGGACCGACAAACTGTGAGCCTATCAGATCTGCAATGGTTTTAAGCTTTTGCGGAGAATGGAATCTCATAACAATAGATTTTCTTATAAAACAAAATTCGGACTGCTGATGCAAACCGAATTTATGTAGATTGTATTTATTCTTTTACTCTTTCTAAGTAGCTTCCGTCTTCAGTGCTTACTTTAATTCTGTCTCCCGGCTCGATGAACAAAGGAACCATTACTCTAGCTCCTGTTTCAACGATGGCGTTTTTAAGAGCGTTGGTTGCAGTGTTTCCTTTCACACCCGGATCAGCTTCGATCACATCCAGATATACAGACTGAGGAAGTTCGGCAGAAAGTGGAGTTTCATCAGCTTCTTTAAGGATAATGGTTACTTCTTCACCTGCTTTCATAAACTGAGCATTTTCGATCATCTCTTTGTTGATGTATAACTGAGAGAAGTCTTCATTGTTCATGAAGTGGAATCCGTTCTCATCATCATAAAGATACTGGAACTTTCTTGTGATTACTTTTACTTCATCAATTTTATGCCCTGCAGAGAAAGTATTATCAATTACTTTACCGTTAGTTACTGACTTTAATTTTGTTCTTACGAAAGCAGGTCCTTTTCCTGGTTTTACATGAAGGAACTCGATTACTTTATAAATATCATTGCTATACTCAATGCACAGCCCTTTTTTGATATCGTTACTTGTTGCCATTAATTTATTTATATTACTTTTTAATTCTATTTGTTCAGAATCATATTCAGATAGGATTCCATAAGATCACGGGAAGCTGATGTATTCAGTTTTACCTTCCCAAATTCGTTTACAAAAACATTTTCACCGGATTTAAAATAATCTGTTTCTTTTTTAAAACCGTTGTTTTTAATAAAGAGGGTATTCAGGCTTTGACTGATACTCAGATTTATATTCTTTCCGGAAAATGATTCTGTCTGATTATTCTGCTTTTGATCCAAACCTGATAATTCCAGTTTTTTACGATCACGGTTCAAGTTCAGTTTACCTTCCACCTGTCCGGAAACATAGCCGGAAGAAAGAAACAGGCCCATGAATATCAAAAGCGTTTTTTTCATATTATTCTTTTCCGGTTCCGTATCCTTTTACGATACCTCTTGGAGAGTTTTGAATAAACTGTAGAATTTCATCTCTTTCAGCCGTTGGCAGCATTTCTTTTTCAATATGGGAAATAGCCTGGGAAACGTTCATCTTCATCTGGAAAATTGCCCTGTAGATTTTCTGGATTTCGAAGATCTTTTCATTTGTAAATCCTCTTCTTCTCAAACCCACAGAATTGATCCCCGCATAAGACATAGGCTCTCTTGCTACTTTTACATAAGGCGGAATATCTTTTCTTACCAGAGTACCTCCGGAAATCATTACATGTTTTCCGATTTTACCAAATTGGTGAACCGCTGATAAACCTCCCATTACTGTATAATCTCCAATTTCCACATGTCCTGCAATACCACACCCGTTTACGATGATAACGTGATCTCCAATAACGCAATCATGTGCAATATGCGAAGTTGCCATAATAAGACAGTTGGCTCCTATTTTAGTATAGCCTAAAGCTTTTGTCCCTCTGTTTACTGTGACACACTCTCTGATGGTTGTATCATCACCTATAATTACCTGGGTATCTTCACCATCAAATTTCAGATCCTGAGGAATTGCAGAGATGACAGTCCCGGGAAAAATCCTACAATTTTTACCTATTCTTGCCCCATCCATAATGGTTACATTAGGACCAATCCATGTTCCTTCTCCTATTTCTACATCCCCTGCAATGGTAGTGAAAGGTTCTACGATTACATTTTTGCTGATTTTCGCACGTTTATCTACGGCTGCTAATTGATGAATCATTTAATCAACTTTATTTTTTGCAACTTGAGCCATAAGCTCTGCTTCTACTGCCACTGTATCTCCTACATATCCATACCCCTGCATATGAACAATTCCTCTTCTGATAGGCTCTATCAATTCAATTTTGAAAATAAGTGTATCTCCAGGAATTACTTTTCTCTTGAATTTCACTTTATCAATTTTGATGAAATAAGTAGAATAGTTTTCAGGATCCGGAACGCTGGCCAGTACCAGAATTCCTCCTGTCTGTGCCAATGCTTCTACCTGCAGTACTCCAGGCATTACGGGTTCTTTAGGGAAGTGTCCAACAAAGAACGGTTCATTCATCGTCACATTTTTCAGACCTACTACGTGTGAATCTGAAAGCTCAAGAACTTTATCGATCAATAAGAACGGAGGTCTGTGAGGCATCAGCTTCATAATTCCGTTGATATCGAATACCGGCTCCTTAGTCAGGTCAAAATCCGGAACGTTTTTCTTTTTCTGCAATTTCCACTGTCGGTTTAGTTTTTTCGCAAACTGGGTATTCACATAGTGTCCCGGTTTGTTGGCAATAACTTTACCTTTTATTTTTACTCCTGCCAGAGCAAGGTCACCGATTACATCAAGTAACTTGTGTCTTGCCGCTTCGTTAGGGTAGTTTAAGTTAAGATTATCAAGAATACCGTTTGGTCTGATGGATACATTGTCTTTTCCAAAGGCTTTCTTTAATTTTTCGGTTGTTTCAGGAGTAAGATCTTTATCTACATATACAATCGCATTGGAAATATCTCCACCTTTGATCAGGCCGTGATCCAAAAGCATTTCCAATTCGTGCAGGAAGCTGAATGTTCTTGCTGAAGAGATTTCGTCTTTAAATTCTGAAATATTTTTAAGAGTGGCATTCTGGGTTCCTAAAACTTTAGTCCCGAAATCTACCATGGTTGTTACTTCGTAAGTATCTGAAGGAATGATGGTGATTTCCGAACCTGTAGCCGGATCACTGTATGTAAGAACTTCTTTTACCACAAGATATTCTCTTGCTACACTTTGTTCTGCTACTCCAACACTTTCGATTGCTTCCACAAAGTATTTTGAAGATCCATCCAAAATCGGAGGCTCAGAAGCATCCATTTCCATCACTGCGTTATCAATATCACAACCTACTAAAGCTGCTAAAAGGTGCTCGCATGTGGTAATCTTTACCCCTAATTTTTCTAATGTAGTTCCTCTTTCCGTAGCTACCACATAATTTACATCTGCTTCTACCTGAGGATGTCCCTCCAGGTCTGTTCTTACAAATACAAAACCTGTATTTTCTTTAGCAGGTTTAATGGTAAGTTTTACTTCTTTACCAGTGTGAAGACCAATTCCAGAAAGAGTTACCTCTTGCTGAAGTGTTTTTTGCATATCACTCATTAGTATTATCTTTTGAGTTATTCTCAAGATTATTTATTCTGTTTACTATTCCAGGTAAGTTCCTGAAATGAACATAACTTCTCAAATAGTCATTGTAGCTGATTGCCGGTGAACCATACAATGTTTCTCTGTCATTGACGCTGGAATTCACACCGCTCTGAGCCTGAATTTTCACCTGATTTCCTATTTTGATATGTCCTACAACGCCTACCTGGCCTCCGATCTGGTTCCAGTCACCGATCGTGGTAGAACCGGCAATTCCCGCCTGGGCAGCAATCACGTTGTTCTGACCGATTTTCACGTTGTGGGCAATCTGAATCAGGTTATCGATTTTTGTTCCTTTTCCAATGACGGTAGAACCTATCGTAGCCCTGTCTATACTGCAGTTGGAACCAATTTCCACGTCATCTTCAATAATAACGTTTCCCAGCTGTGGAATCTTTTTGAATCCTTCAGCGGTTGGCTGAAATCCAAATCCGTCACCTCCTACTACCGTATTGGAGTGAATCACACAGTTGTCTCCAATGATACAGTAATCATAAATTCTGGCACCACTGTCTATTTTACAGTTTTTACCGATTTTTACGCCTTTTCCTATATACACATGCGGATAGATCTGTGAGCCTTCCCCGATTTTAGCTTTTTCGGAAACATAAGTGAATGCTCCGATATAGGCTTTATCGCCAATCACAGCGGTATCATGAATGGACGAGCCATCTTCAATACCTTCTTTTCTTCCTTTCATTTCCTGGTACAAGTTCATCAGAACCTGAAAAGAAAGGTAGGCATCCTTTACAACGATTAAGGTAGGGATATAATTATTTTTGTCCAGAAGTTTTTCCGAAACGATGATAACAGAGCACTTTGAGGTATCTAAAAAGTGAGAAAACCGATCTTGTGCGATAAAAGACAGATGTCCTGATTCCCCATTTTCAATTGGTGAAACCCCTGTAATAAGTGCATTCTCGTCACCTATTATTTTTCCGTCAATAAAACTTGCAATTTGCGAAGCTGTAAATTCCATATTCTGCAAAGATAAGAAATTCTATAATTTGCAAACATTTTTTGGATTCAGATCGTAAATTTTAATATTATTTAAGAGTCTATCCGGGAGATATCTCTTGGAAACATAAGAATATGACGGGTCGTTTTATTGATCATAAGCCCTGATAGAAGCTGATCTTCAGACTCATGAAGTTTCATTTTTTTACCGTTCTTCTGCAGCAGGTAAATCGGTTGCTTTTCGGTATCATAAGGCAAAAGCTTCCTTTTTATTTCATATACCAGTTCATGACCGTTATCAATTCCGAAAAATTTATTGGTATTTTCCACTTTCTCAGCAATAAGTTCCTCATGAAAAGGGTGTGAAGAAATGATAGTTTTGGGTAAATTTCTCTGGATCACACATCGGCACCAGTAGGACAATACAAAATCTTCCGAGTTCTGCCATTCTTTCATGGCCTGAATCACATCATTATCATCAAGTTTTGTGAATCTTTCTATATCTTCAGCGGTTGCGGCACTCTTGCCACGGTACAGAAAATATTTCAGATTATCTGTTGCCGGAAGTTCCACCCCCTGAGAGATCAGGTATTTTGCTCTTTCAAGAATCTTCACCAGAAGAAATTCTGCCAATGCTGATGTTTTATGATAATACACCTGCCAGTACATGAACATTCTGGCAGTAAGGAAATTTTCGATAGAATAAATCCCTTTTGCATCAATCACCAGTTCTCCTTCTTCGCAGACATTCATCATCGAAATAATTCTCTGGGTATTAATATTTCCTTCTGATACGCCGGTGAAAAAGCTGTCTCTTTTCAGGTAGTCCAGCCGGTCTACATCCAATTGAGAGGAAATCAGCTGATTGAAAAACTTCCTGTGGTATTTGCCCTGAAACATTTCAATAGCCATAGACAACTGCCCGTTAAATTCCTCATTCAGCTTATTCATCAGCAATAAAGATAATTTTTCGTGGTGCCAGTCATCCATCAGCATACTTTCCAAAGCATGGGAAAACGGACCATGACCAATATCATGCATCAGAATAGCCAGCATCGCCCCTTTTTCTTCTTCTTCAGAAATCTTTACCCCTTTCTGCTTCAATGTCTCCAAAGCGGTAAACATAAGATGCATTGCTCCCAAAGCGTGATGAAATCTTGTATGGGTAGCTCCCGGGAAAATCAGATTCAAAAGCCCGGTCTGCCCTATCCTTCTCAGTCTCTGAAAATAGGGATGCTCAATGATATCAAATAAAATTTCGTGGGGAATCCTGATAAATCCGTGAACGGGATCGTTGATGATTTTTAGCTTATTCTGCATTGAAACGTCAGTATTAGTAAACAAAGTTAGGCATTTTTAATTTGGGGCATGATTAAATTAGTATTAAAAGAAAGATGGAGGCATAGAGAAGGAAGCCGGAAGTTTTTATCGCATATGAGACAATATATATTTATTATGATCTATTACTTCCTGCTTCTGGCCTCAAAATCCCTTACCACCTGATATTCTTCAAAAAAACAATTGCAGCTCTGCCATTAAAAATCTATCTTTGAAAGAAACACGACAGCCTTTAATGATAAAGCATTTTCTTTTCATTCTGTTCTTTTTCAGTTTAAATTTTCCTGCACAGATTGTATCTGAAAATCAAAAACTTGAATCCCTCTGCCGGATCTGGGGATTTTTAAAATACTATCACCCCAATGTAGCCAAAGGAAATCTGAAATGGGATGATCAGCTCCTCAGGAAGATTGACGAACTTGAAAATATTGATAATAAGAAAGCCCTGAATGATTTATATTCTCAATGGATTGATAGCCTCGGAAAAATTGAACCCTGTACAGCCTGTTCAGAAAAAGACCATACAACCTATTTCTTAAAAAATTTTGACCTGAGCTGGATCGATAATTCTGACCTGCTCGATAAGAATATTTCAAAAAAGCTCCGTTATATTGAAAACAACAGAAATACGGGGGATCATTATTACTTCGGGACAGGCAATAAAAAAATATATTTCCGGCATGAAAAATCATATGGTGCAGGGTTTACTTCCAAAGCGGTGAGTTTGCTTGAACTCTTCAGATACTGGAATTATATAGAATATTTTTTTCCTTATAAATACCAGACCGATCAGAACTGGAATAATGTTCTTACCGAAATGATTCCCAAGATTCTCATAGCCGACCGTAATGAAAGCTATCATCTGGCATTGGCTGAACTGATCACAAAAACGGATGATTCGCATGCTTATCTGCATTCAAACCCTATCAGCCTTCATCTGTACGGGAGCAGAAAAGTGCCTGTGGAATATTCTTATGCAGAAGGGAAGCTCGTTGTCACAAAAATCAATGCTACCCGTTACAAAGAGAAAGGTCCGTTAATCGTTGGTGATGTTATTTACGATATAGAAGGAAAAACGATTCCGCAAATGGTTAACTATTTCGGACAATACATTCCTGCCTCCAATTCCTGGGGAAAAATATATAAAGTGAGGGATAAATTCCTTTTCAGCAGTAAGGATTCTCTTACTTTAAGAATCGAAAGAAATGGACAGAATATAACGGTAACGGCTAAAACCTACCCTGTAAAGGATATTATCCGTGAAAAAAACAGCATTCCTGATAAATGGAAGTTTCTGGATGCTCAGAAGGAAACCGGCTATGTTGATATGGGGGTTATAGAAAAAGAAGACCTGAATGAAATGTACAGGAATTTAAAATCTGCAAAATCCATTATCTTTGATATCAGGAATTATCCTAAGCAGACGATCCATCCTTTAAGCTTTCTTCTATTGCCAACAGCAGTTCCCTATTATCAGTTTACTTATCCGGAAACCCGTTATCCCGGTAAATATTATTCGGGGATCAATACTGTCGGAAGAAAAAATCGTGAATACTATAAAGGCAATGTCATCGTTTTAGTAAATGAAAGTACCCAAAGCCAGGCAGAGACTACAGTAATGATGTTTAAACAGCATCCCAAAGCTAAAATTATCGGGAGCAATACTTCAGGAGCCAACGGGGATGTAATTGCCTTTAAGATTGCAGATCTCAATACTCAGTTTTCCGGATTAGGGGCTTACTATCCTGACGGCAGAGAAACCCAGCGAATCGGAATTGTACCGGATATTATGATAAAACCCAGTATAGAAGGCATTAAAGCGGGAAAAGATGAAGTGCTTGAAAGGGCTTTGGAGTACATAAAAAATAATGAATAAATAAAACGGAAAGATGAAATATCCTATGGTATTTTCATTTAACTAATATTTAACTTTTAATATTTCGATTTTGTGAGATTTTAAAAGGATTTGGTCAACATTTTGATACAATAACCATGTAAAAAATAAATTATGTCAGAAAAGATATTATGGATCGATGATGAAATAGATTTACTTAAACCTCATATCGTATTTTTAGAAAAGAAAGGTTACCAGGTAACCCCGGTGAATAACGTGAACGAGGCTTTGGAACTTATGGATTCAGAGAAATTTGCTTTAACACTCATTGATGAAAATATGCCGGGTATTTCCGGACTGGAAGCTATTCCTATGATCAAGGAAAAAGATAATTCCCTGAAGATTGTAATGGTGACCAAAAGCGAAGAGGAACATATTATGGAAGAGGCTATCGGATCTCAGATTGCCGATTATATCCTTAAGCCTGTAAATCCTAATCAGATATTGCTTTCGTTAAAGAAAAATCTTCAGCAGGATAATCTTGTGGAGCAAAAGACAATATTACAATACCAGCAGGAGTTCAGAAACCTTTCTATGGAGCTGTCTTACCTGAGAACTTATCAGGAATGGGCAGAATACTATAAAAAGATCCTCAGCTGGGAGATTAAATTTGATAAAGTAGCTGATAATGAATTTGCCGATCTTTTACAGTCTCAGAAAGAAGAAGCCAACATTCAGTTTGCGAAGTTTATTGAAAAGAATTACGAAGACTGGCTGACAGATTCTGACAAGCCTATGATGAGCCACACGCTTTTCAAAGAAAAAATAAAGCCTGAGGTTGAAAAAGAGAAAGTCCTGTTATTAATGGTTGACAACCTTCGCTACGATCAGTGGAAAGTGATTGAACCTTTATTTACAAAATATTATAACAAGATATCTGAAGATTATTATTACAGTATCCTTCCTACCGCTACCCAATATGCAAGAAACTCTTTCTTTGCCGGGCTGATGCCGTCAGAGATTGAAAAACGTTTTCCTGATAAATGGTTTAATGACAATGAAGAAGGTAATAAAAATGAATTTGAGCGAGACTTCCTTGAGGATCAGATGAAGAGGATTGGTCTGGGATCAAAATCGATGAAATACCTGAAAGTACTGAACGCTGATTTTGAAAGAAAGATCTACGATGATTTCAATCAACATAAAAACAATGATCTTCTGGTGATTGTCTACAACTTCATCGATATTCTTTCTCATGCGAAGACAGACAATCATATTGTGGACCAGCTTATCCGTGATGATAAGACTTTCCGTTCACTGACATTCAACTGGTTTGAAAACTCTTCCCTTTTAAAGATCATCAAAGCAGCGGCTGAAAACGGTTACAAACTGGTCATCACCACAGACCACGGAACGGTATACGTTAAAAAACCAAGTAAAGTTGTAGGTGACAGGGAAACCTCCACCAACATCCGATACAAGACCGGTAAAAGCTTAACATATGACGACAGTGACGTATGGGCAATCACCAACCCGGAGAAACTGTTCCTTCCGAAAGGAAATTTAAGTTCCAAATATATTTTTGCGAAAAACAATATATTCCTGGCTTATCCTAAGAACTACAATCATTTTGTAAATTACTATAAAGAAACCTATCAGCACGGAGGAATTTCATTGGAAGAATGTATCATTCCTATCAGTGTATTAGAACCCAAGTAGTTTTTTTCATAGTTTATTTAATTTTGGGTTTAAGCGGGAAAAATCAATTGATTTTTCCCGCTTCTTTTTTTAGAGTCTGCAAGAGTTCATATCTTCGTAAAAAATACTTCATGTTTATTATTTCCCTTACCTATAAGGCTCCTCTTGAGAATGTGGAGGTCCATATTCCGGAACATTATTCTTTTCTTCAACAGTATTATGATGCCGGATTATTTATTGCATCGGGAAGAAAAGAGCCGAGGAACGGAGGGATTATTATCTGTAACGCTTCTTCCATAACTGAAGTAGAGCAGATCATTACGGAAGATCCTTTTCATATCCACCAGATCGCAGATTATGAGATCACGGAATTCTTTCCATCGAAATACAACGAAAATTTTAAATTCTTTATAAAAGACTCATGAGATTAATTACCTACAATGTCAACGGAATCCGGGCAGCATTTACCAAAGATTTTTTAGGCTGGCTGAAGACTGCAGATCCGGATATTATAGCCATTCAGGAGAGCAAAGCCGGAAATGACCAGATCGATATTGAAAGCCTTGAAAAACTGGGCTATCACAGTTATTGGCATTCCGCAGTAAGAAAAGGCTACAGTGGGGTCGGAATTGCCTCAAAAATAAAACCCAACCATGTAGAGTATGGCTGCGGTATTGAAAGCTATGATAATGAAGGCAGGATCATCCGCGCAGATTTTGATGGTTTTTCTGCCATTTCCGTGTATGTACCTTCTGCCTCCAATATTGAAAGACTGGATTTTAAAATGCAGTTCTGCCATGACTTCCTGGAATACATCAAAAATTTAAAAAAGGAAATTCCCAATCTGATTATTTCCGGTGATTTTAATATCTGCCATGAGGCTATTGATATTCATAATCCCGCAGGCTTAAAGAACGTTTCAGGCTTTCTTCCTATGGAAAGGGAATGGATGACCAGTTTCATCAATGAATGTGAGCTGATTGACAGTTTCAGGTTTTTCAATAATGAGCCGGATCATTATACCTGGTGGAGCTACAGACAGAATTCAAGGGAAAGAAACAAAGGCTGGAGACTAGATTACAACTTCACATCCTATAGCTTAAAGGATAAGCTTACCCGGGCGGTTATTTTAAAGGAAGCTGTGCATTCTGACCACTGCCCTGCTTTGCTGGAATTGGATGTATAATATATAAGGCAGAGTCCTAAAACAAAAAGCCAGCTGAATCAGCTGGCTTTTTTTAATTTAAATCATAAGATTAATCGACAATTTCATATTCAACCGGAATGGTACCATGACTGATATCTCCGATCTCATCGAACGCAGCTTTAGACATATCTAAAGATCTTGATGAATGGTAAGGTCCTCTGTCATTAATTCTCACTATCACTTCTTTACCATTTTTAAGGTTTGTTACCTTAACGTTTGTTCCGAATGGAAGCGTTCTGTTTGCTGCAGTAAACTTTGAGTTATCAAAGATTTCTCCGCTAGCTGTTTTTCTACCGTTAAATTTATCGTGGTAGTACGATGCATAACTTGTTTTTTTCGCATCTAAGGCATTTGCTGTAAACGAGTAAATACCTAAGGTTGAAATCATCATTATGATTACGAGAATGAATCTTTTCATCATTTTGAACTTTTATTGGTTTTGACAGGGCAAAAGTATCAGGAATCTTCACAAGTCCCTATTCGATATGTTAAAAACCGTTAATAAAAGTTTAAAAATATGTTAACGATCACTGCGAGCCCCTATAAACAGGGATTTACAGGCGCATTGTTAAAAAGTGTTAAAAAAACGCTATAAAAGTTAATATAATTAACTAATTCATGCATAATTTAAAAAACAGCAATCCGTAAAACGCTTATAATCAGAATTTTACAAAATACGAAAAGTTAAAATAAAGCCCGAAAATCAATCTTAAAAGTTTAAAAGTCTTAAATGACAGATCACTGAAAAAGTTTCTGACAGAACACGTTTGAAGTCATCCAACCGGATTTTAAAGATTGTTTTTAACATCCTTTTATTCTGTTAAAACTGATCAATGGATTTATTTTTTACAAACCTGATGTTGTTCATTCAAAAAATGCACCATTTTATTATTCTACTAACTTTAATATGTTACCCAAGTAGTTGGCATTCAATAGAGGTTCTGAAATTAAGTATAAAAAACAAATACAACTGCGCCGGTACAGCACACTCATAAGGTCCCTCCGGGCTTCTTATTTTGATTAAAATTCATTTGTAAGAAATATTACCCCTTAATGCTGTTTTATATTGAATAATCATTAATCTATTGATCCGGAAAACAAAGAACATCCCTCTTAAAAAACAAAAACCAATGATTGCTCATTGGTTTTTTTATGTAATTAAATAAAAATATTATTTTAAATATTCTAATATGTATTCATAAGTATCCTGAGGATAAACAACTGAAATATTCTGAGAACCTGTAACGGCTGCTCCGGTTGCAATATCATATGAATATAAATCTCTTGCGTAAACTACTTTATTACCATTACCTGTACCTACACCCGCTTTTTTGTAGATCGTAATACCATACATAGATGTAATACCGGTAGGTGGAGTGATTGTTACCGCAGTAGAACCTGCTGTAGTTGTAAACTGTCCTTTAACAGCATACACCTGAGTTCCGTCAACCAATGTATTGGTTGCCGTTCCTGCTGCAGCGTTGGTAACATTAAACTTAGGATCTATAGCTGCATTGAATGGCTTCCATGTACCTCCGTTAAGAGTTGATGTTTTGTTATCGTAGTAGTAGAAACCTGGCACTACAGAAACTCCGGCAGTACCGGTTGCGGCCGTACCTGTTGCAGTATTATAAACAATCATACCATCTAATAAGGTAGGAAAAGCAGTAGGCAATCCATTAACTGGAGCTGCTAAAGTTGTCATTGACACCAGATTGGTTCTTGGGAAAACCAAACCTTTACCGTTATTAGTACTACTATTCCATGTTGAAGAAGATGAAGCATCTAAGAAAGCTGTAGTAGAAGTAACAGCTCCATTGGCAGGTGTCAGGTTATTTCTTAGCTGTGCAGATAGGGAAACACTAGCAATAGCTAAAACTGTTGTAAATATATTTTTCATCATTTTTAAAGTGCGCTTTTAGTTATCCAAATTGTACCGTTTGAAATAATACAGGTACCATATCCTGGCTGTGCATTTGCTCCGTTACCTAAAGCTCCTGTATTCAGAGTAGCAGTTTCTGCATAGAAGCATAATTCACGTCCCTGCTCTGTAGCAGCAGCAGGAAGAGTTACAGTTCCTCCAGCTCCGGTATAGTGAATCATATAGTCACCAGGCTGAACCGAAAAATTAGCATTAGGCTCCACTCTGATGTTCGTATACTGAGCACCTTTCAGATTACTTGTTCCGTTGACAATAAATTGTCCTGTACCTGTAGTAAATGTCAGATTATTGTTAGACTGGTTAACAGTTCTAGGACCAGCCAGAACACCGTCGCCGGCATAAATGCTGGTATCCACTGAAGCACCACCACCTAGTGGCTTCCATGTAGTAGACGGAGAATCATAGTAGTAAAAACCTACCGCTGTAACATTGGCAGTTTTAGTACTTGCAGTACCGTCAATAGTGGTAACAAAAGCAAGCGCTCCGTTTTGTGCTGCAATATAAACAGCATCTTTAGCTGTAAGCTGAGCTCTTGTCAGACGAGGGACTAGTAAGGCATCAGGCTTAGAAGTATTGGTAGCATCTGCTACTACATCTAAAGTGGTGGCAGGTGTGGTTGTGTTAATCCCCACTCGCCCTTGCTGAGCCTTGGAAATTGCCGTGAAGCAAACCAGCATCGTTGCTGATAATAAAATTTTTTTCATAAGTTTTTAAAGATTAAAATTACATTTTTTTTTCATCAATATTTTCAAAGGAAACACATCCCAACCTGTGATTATTATTTTTAAACTAAAAGCGGCTTAAAAATATTTATTTAACCGGATTTTAGTATGTTTTCAATGAATAACTTATTGAAAGTACATGTTTTAAAAATATTGCTTATTCCGCAAATTTAACATTTAATTTTCTATTTCAAATAGTTTATAAAAGAAAATTGGAGTAATATATTGTCGAATAATAACAAGTGGTTGATTTTCAGATATATATAAAGCATCCTAACCATCAACAGGTAATGTTAAATTTACTTAATACTCCACTTTTTCAGATTACTTTCAGCCTGATTAATAAGGAATTATATTCAGACTAATTCTCCATATAAATCAAATTCTTCAGCGGAAGTAATTTTAACATCTGCAAACTCTCCTATTGAAATGTAAGTATCTTCAGCAGAAACCAGTACGGTATTATCTACATCCGGAGAATCATACTCTGTTCTTCCGATAAAATAGTTCCCTTCTTTACGGTCAAAAACACATCTGAATACTTTACCTATCTTCTCCTGATTCTTTTCCCAGGAAATCTGGGACTGAAGCTCCATGATCTCTTCTACCCGTGCTTCTTTCACCTCCTGCGGAATATTATCTTCCAGAACATAGGCAGTCGTATTTTCTTCATGGGAATAGGTGAAACATCCCAATCTGTCAAATCTCTGTTCTCTCACCCAGTCTTTAAGCTCCTGGAATCTTTCTTCTGTTTCTCCGGGATATCCTACAATAAGCGTGGTTCTGATTGCCATATCAGGAACTTTCTCTCTGAATTTTCCTAACAGAGCATCTGTTTTTTCATGAGTGGTTCCTCTCTTCATTGATTTTAACAGATCAGAATTGATGTGCTGCAGAGGAATATCTATATAGTTACAAACCTTAGGTTCTTCACGGATAATATCCAGAACATCTTCAGGGAAACCGCTTGGGAAAGCATAATGAAGACGGATCCACTCCACTCCTTCTACTTTTACCAGTTCTTTCAAAAGATCTCCCAATGCTCTCTTTTTATAAAGATCCAATCCGTAGTAAGTAAGATCCTGAGCGATAAGAATTAATTCTTTGGTTCCTTTCTTTGCTAATTTCTGAGCTTCGGAAACCAGTTTTTCGATAGGTGTAGAAATGTGACCTCCTCTCATCAACGGAATAGCACAGAAAGAACATGGTCTGTCGCATCCTTCAGAGATTTTAAGGTAGGCATAATGCTTTGGCGTAGTGGTAAGTCTTTCCCCTACCAATTCATGTTTGTAATCAGCCCCCAGGTGTTTTAACAGAACCGGAAGATCTCTTGTTCCGAAATACTGATCTACGTCAGGAATTTCTTTTACCAAATCCGGCTTGTATCTTTCTGAAAGGCATCCGGTAACAAATACTTTTTCTACCTCGCCTCTGTTTTTTGCTTCTACATAATCAAGGATGGTATTGATGGATTCTTCTTTGGCATTATCAATAAATCCGCAGGTATTGATGACCACAATGTCCCCACGGTCTTCGTGAACCACTTCTTTACCATTGGCTTTCAGCTGGCTCATTAATACTTCAGAATCATATACATTCTTGGAACATCCAAGAGTGACTACATTGATTTTCTTCTTCCCTACAGATTTTGTACGCATCTTTTTGATTTTGAGTCTGCAAAGATACGAAATATTAGAGAGTTCGTATTAAAAAATAAAAACCACTTTAGAAAAGTGGTTTTCAGTACATTCTTTTAAAAGTTTTTTTCTCTGAAGCCGGGGGCATTCTGATCTTTATCTGATAATACAGCATCTTTCTCGTCTACTTTCCAGTCTATATTGAGATCCGGATCATTGAATTTCACACTGCCTTCAGATTCTTTATTGTAAAAGTTATCGCATTTATAAGAGAATACGGCATGGGTACTCAATACTGAAAATCCATGTCCGAAACCTCTTGGCACGTATAGCTGTAATTTATTTTCAGCGGTAAGTTCAATCCCGAACCACTTCCCGAATGTAGGAGAATCTTCTCTAAGGTCTACCGCTACATCCCATACGCTTCCTTCAAGACATGACACCAGTTTTGCCTGCGCATGTTCGCCTTTTTGAAGGTGAAGCCCTCTTAGTACTCCATAGGATGATTTAGAGATATTGTCCTGTACAAAATGGCCATTCATCCCGGTGAGTTCTTCAAATCTTTTTTCGTTGAACTTTTCAAAAAAGTAACCTCTTTCGTCTTCAAAAACGGTAGGCTCTATGATGTAACAATCTTTAAGCGGGGTTTCTTTAATTTTCATGATAGTGAAAAAATTCTATTTCAATAGGGTTATTAATGTTTTAAATAAAATCTTTACATCGTTTTTGAAAGACATATTTTCAAAATAATCCAGATTCATTTTTATTTTATTCGGAAATAATATTTCATCATTATATGCCAAGGGATTCTTCTGCTTCCTCAAAAGACTTTCCTCATCCCTGTATTTGATACTTGCTTCACAGGTGAGCCCCGGTTTGAGCTCCAAAACTTTTCTATCTGCTCCTACAAGCTTATCATAGTAGCCTTCAATATCTGGTCTTGGGCCTACAAAACTCATATCCCCCTTCAAAATATTAAATAACTGAGGAAATTCATCCAATTTAAATTTTCTGAGAGTCTGTCCTATTCCGGAACAGGTCCTCTTTTGTCCATGAATTGTTTTAAATTTATAAATGGTAAAAGATTTTCCATGTTGGCCTATTCTTTTTTGAAAAAAAATCCCGTTGGAAGAAGTATCCAGACTAGCAATGACAAATAAAATGATCAGTAAAGGCATAAGGAAAATGGTCAGCATTACCGCTAAGATAAAATCTAACACCACTTTCCAATAGGTATACCGATTCATAATTTCAAGAAAGATTAAATCCCGAAATAGTTACGGATGACATTTGCAATTCTATTTCTGTCTTCATCCGATAAGTTTGAACCTGAAGGAAGGCACAATCCATTATCAAATAGCTTTTCTGAAATATCCGTGCCATAATATGGTGCATTTTCAAAAACCGGTTGCAAATGCATTGGTTTCCAAAGAGGTCTTGACTCTATATTATCGTCTAAAAATGCATGTCTTAAACCTTCTCTGTCTTTCCCTGTCACTTGAGGATCAATAATTACCGCTGAAAGCCAGTGATTGGAATAATAGTCATCTCCCGGTTCTGTAAATACAGTTACTCCTTCTATATTTTTAAAAATCTCAATATAAAAATCATGCATGGCTCTACGGGCAGCAACTCTATCTTTAAGAACTTCCATTTGCCCTCTTCCTATTCCGGCCACAATATTACTCATTCTGTAGTTAAAACCAATATGTGAATGCTGATAATGAGGAGCATTATCTCTTGCCTGTGTGGAAAGAAAAACCGCTCTATCTTTATCTTCCTGAGTGTGACAAACCAAAGCACCTCCTCCTGAAGTGGTAATAATTTTGTTCCCATTAAAGCTCAGAATCCCAAAGCGTCCGAATATTCCACATGCTTTTCCCTGATAAGATGATCCCAGGGCTTCCGCTGCGTCTTCGATAATAGGAATCTGATATTCTGCAGCAATGGCTGTAATTTCATTCATTTTTGCAGGCATTCCATACAGATGGACTACAATAATTGCTTTTGGCTTTATTCCTTTTTGTATTCTGTCTTGAATTGCTTCTTTTAAAGCATCCGGACACATATTCCAGGTATCCGGCTCACTGTCAATAAAAACAGGAGTTGCACCGCAATAAGCAATAGGATTGGCTGATGCTGAAAATGTCATCGACTGACAGATGACCTCATCTCCATGTTCTACACCACATTCAATGAGGGCAAGATGTAATGCTGCTGTACCGGCAGAAAGAGCTGCGACTTTGGCATTTTCACCTAAAAATTTTTCCAGGTCATTTTCAAATCCGTTCACATTAGGTCCTAATGGAGCTACCCAGTTTTCTTCAAATGCTTCGTTGATGTATTTTAATTCGTTTCCTCCCATGTGGGGTGAGGAGAGCCATATTTTTTGTGACATTCTATGCTTTGTTTAATTTAAAACTACGATTATTTTAGTTTATCAGATTTATTATTTCTTTCAAATTATCTACTATAAATTTTGGCTTATGCTCCATAATACCATCAAAGTCCTGTTTATGAATATTTCTTCCTGCATCTTTCAGAGCAATGGTAACCCAGCCTAGTTTATTAGGGGCAATAAAATCCTTTTTAGTATTATCACCAATATAAAAATATTCCATATTTTCATTATCCATAAATATCTCAAAGTTTCTAAGATCAGGTTTTGTACTTCCAAACTCTTCTGAAATAACAATTTTATCAAAAAGGTCTTCAATATCCAAAGCCTTCAGTTTATTTCTTTGAGTCATAGATCTTCCATCTGAAATTAAACCCAGCTTATATGATTTTTCAGCAATGTAATTCAAAACTTCTCTTACATCTTTTCCTATTTTGATAGCAGGAAAATGATTTCTGTAAATATCCAGCAATTCTATTTTTGCACGGGAATATTTTTCTTCCAGCAGTCCAAAAACATCTTTGTTTTCATAATACCAATTCATCATATCCTGATATAGGCGATCCTTGTCTCCTCCACCAAGTAAATCTGCTATTTCACGATATGCAGATTCGAGATAATCGATCTCATACATTAATGTATCATCGAGATCAAAGATAATATATTTAGGCTTCATAATTTCGAACTAAAACCTCATCATCATAACGAAGCATTAATAAATTATCTTCCCAATCTTCAAAATAAGGGATATCATGACCCATAAAGTATTCCTTAAGCAGCCATTCAGGATAATTTGCCCCTGCAAGGTAGCTTAACGGGTATCCTCCTCCAAACCTAGGATTAATCTCTATTCCCACGATTCTTTTTTCTACGGGATGGAAAAAGAACTGCATTGTCAGGCATCCTATTGCTCCATCAATTTTGGGAAGGTTTCTCTTGATGTATTCAAGGATTTCATTTTTTTTTGTAACTCCTTTATTTACTTCACCTGCTCTTACAAAAATACGTTTACGAGGAACTACACATCTGAGTTCTCCGTGTTTATTGTAATAAGTATCTACCGTAAATTCATCATAAATCTGATGATCAATATATTCCATAAACATAAGTTTAGGATTTTGGAAATGATACTCCGTAAGGTCAGAAGCTTGCCGTATCAAAAAGGTATCTGCACTTAAAGATCCATCATAGGGTTTTATAAATAAGGGAAAGGTAAGATTATCTTTATCCAAATTTTTAGGAATATCAATATTATTCTCTGTGAAAAATTCGTTGATAACACGTTTATCCCTGCACTTTTTAATAAAGTCTAATGAAGAAACAATAGGGATGATTCCATTTTGTAAAAAAAGATCTTTATTTTCTGCCAATATTAATAATTCAGTATCAATGGTTGGAATAACCATTTTAATGTTCTTCTTTTTACAGATTTCCAACAATTCTGAAATATAACCCGGTGCTGTAACTCTGTCAATTTTTTCAAAACCATCTGAAACATGACAGGCAGGTGCAAGCACAGGATTAAGATCTACTGTAAATAATTTGGCATCAGGGTTTATCTTTCTTAGTTCTTTCTGAAATGCTCGAACCAGTGAAACTCTTTGTCCAGCAGAGCTTATAAGTATATTATTCATTATCTTTTTGTGTAAACATTTCCATAGTTGCTTGTCCTTCCTGAGAAATTCCTTCTCTTATAAAAACTTTTTTTATAGTAAGGAAAATTATCTTTAAATCAAGTAAAAAAGATATATGATCAACATACCATACATCCAGTTCAAATTTTTTCTTCCACGAGATCGCATTTCTTCCATTAACCTGCGCCCAACCAGTAATTCCTGGCCTTACCTGGTGTCTTCTTGCCTGTTCTTTTGTATATAAAGGTAAATATTGCATTAAAAGAGGTCTGGGCCCAATAAGCGCCATATCTCCTTTTAGTACGTTGATAAGTTGGGGAATCTCATCAAGAGATGTTTTGCGAACGAATAAACCGGCTGGTGTCAGTCTGTCTGCATCAGGCAAAAGATTTCCTTCTTTATCTTTCTTATCATTCATGGTTTTGAACTTTACAATCATAAAAGCATTACCATTTTTACCGGGGCGCTGTTGGAAGAAAAATGGTTTTCCCTGATTGGCAAAGGCCAAAGCGATCAATACCAAAACAAAAATCGGACTTAAAACAATCAAACCAATTAAAGCAAGGATGAAATCAATTAATCTCTTTAAAAAAAAACGATACATTTTTTTGTATTATTTTAAGCATTCATTATTTTATCATAAGAGCCCTTTACATGAAATTCTCTTTCTAAAAACTTCCGGCTATTTTTCCTTATATTCTCAAACATTTCATTTTCCATATCAGCTAGGGCGTCTATAGCTTTTACCATTTCATCTAAATTTCCGGATTGTACGGCAAATCCACATTTATTTTTCACAACATCAGATCCAATATCAGTGTGTATGTCTGTAGCTGTAAGTACCGGCATTGCAAATTCCAAATATGAAAGCAGCCTTGACGGATAATTAGGAATAACAAAGTCTTTATGCAAAAATATAAGTCCGATGTCACAGGATTGAACTAATAAGTCATAATCACTTTTAGGAACAGCAGACAGCAATATTGCATTTTTGGGTTGAAACCGGTCAAACCAGGTTTTGATTTTGGCAAATTCAGTTCCTGATCCTACAATCACAAAAAAAACTCTTTTATCTTCTGCTTTTGCGGCCAGCGTTTCTATAAGAAAATCTATTCCTTGAGGTTTTCCTAAATTCCCCCCATAAATAAAAATTTTTCTGTCAAATGGTATTCCGTATCTGGAGCGTATATTTCTTTGTTCTTCTCTGTCTTCATCTAAAGGAAATATTTGTATAGAATTCGGATTAACTTCTATTTTACCTTTTTCAATAAAAGAATTATGTTTCAATACAAATTGAACATTGGCTTCTGACATACATCCTATTTTGTCTGAAACCATATATAACTCTTTTTCTTTCTTTCTAAAATATTTGTATAAAACACTTCTATCAGACATTAGCTTCATATCCACTGCATTCTGTGGAAAAATATCTTTTAAAAGCAAATAGGTTCTGGCACCATCTCTTTTCTTAATATATTTAATCAGTGTGGTAAATGTAATGGGTGGTGTTGAATAAATAACTAAATCAAATTTTACCTTGAAATATTTTTTTATTGCTTTCAAGAATAATTTTTCAATTGTAAGAGTAGAAATTCCTTTTTCTATCAAATTCGTTTTCTGAATATTCAGCGTTTTAACATTCAGAAAGGTTACATTTCCTTCTTTTTTCAGATTGGTTTTCTGTCCCTCTCTTCTTTCCACAGGGCTTACGATAAATACATTATGATCATGACTTGAGAACTCACGCATCAAATCATGATAAATGCTTCGCTCCTGCAATGTATTTATTTTAACTAAAGTAAGAAACAATATATTCATAACTTATTTTTTACTCCAGACCACTCTGTTAATATAATCAGTATAACTTAAAATAATTCTTACGACTTTTTCTGATACATTAGGCATAGAGTAATCGGCAACCTGACGATAATTTCTTTCTGTACCTATTTTCTGTTGGTTCAGCTGAGCAAGGCCCTGTAAAATTCTTTCCGGAGATAGCCCCACCATCATTACGGATGCCTCTTCCATAGCTTCCGGTCTTTCATGGGCTTCTCTAATATTAAGAGCTCTAAAATTGAGAATTGATGATTCTTCTGAAATGGTACCTGAATCTGAAAGCACAGCATGACTTCTCATTTGAAGCGCGTTATAATCATGAAAACCTAATGGCTTTAAAAACTGAATCTCCGGTCTTACTTCCAATTGCATCTTATCAATCATATTTCTTGTTCTAGGGTGTGTAGATACAATGATAGGATATTGAAATGTTTCTGCAATAGCGTTAAGACTATCTATTAATCCTCTAAAGTTTTTATCAGAATTAATATTTTCTTCTCTATGAGATGACACCACAAAATACTTGCCTTCTTCAAGGTTAAGCCTTGAAAGAACATCTGAGCTTTTGATCCGAGGCAGATAGTGATTCAATACTTCATACATTGGAGATCCGGTTTTAATAATCCTGTCTGCAGGAAGTCCTTCTCTTAAAAGATATTCTCTGGCAATATCTGAATAGGTGAGATTAATGTCTGAAGTATGGTCTACAATTTTACGATTAGTTTCTTCCGGAACACGCTGATCAAAACATCTGTTCCCTGCTTCCATATGGAAAATAGGAATCTGTCTTTTTTTCGCAGGGATTGCGCAAAGACAAGAATTGGTATCTCCCAATACAAGGAAAGCATCCGGTTTCAGTTCTTCCAGCAGTGGATCTATTTTAATTAGAATATTTCCGACAGTTTCTGTTGCTGTTTTCCCTGCTGCTTCCAAAAAATAATCAGGCTTACGAAGTCCCAGGTCTTCAAAAAAAATCTGATTAAGTTCATAATCGTAGTTTTGTCCGGTGTGGACAATGATATGTTCTACAGCTTCGGAGGTATCCAAAGCAGACAATACTCTTGACAATCTAATGATTTCCGGTCGTGTTCCCACGACTGTCATTACTTTTAATTTCTTCATCATAACAAAATAAAATTATAGATATAGTTACTGCTGAAAAGCTCCAAAACTCCATGTTCCCAAATATATTGCCAGAAGTAAGAACCAACACACAGTACTGAATAAAAAACAAAAAAAATGGTAAATAATATATATTTTCCCTGAGGTACTTTATTTTAAACTTCCATAGATCCCTGTAATACAATAAAAATAACCCTACTCCCACTACTCCCATGCTCATAAGTATCTCAACAATGATATTATGTGGATACATTCCATCTTCAAAAAGAATACGGCCACCTAAAAAAATATTTTCTTTAAAAACATTCCAGCCTTTTAACAAAAAAAGAGACCTTCCGCTTCCATTCCCCTGAAAAAGGGCATTATACATTCTATCTACAAATTCAAAGTCTGATACCGATGTTTGTTTTAATAAATAAATACCGATCATAAAAATAAGAATAGAAAAGAATAAAGCAATCCAATATTTTAATTTATTTATATAGCAAAACAGGACCAGTACAATAATAAATGCCGCTAATATAGGGCTTCTTGCTGAAGAACTAAAGATGGTAAATATCCCAATGAATATTCCTAATACAGGTTTAATTTTTCCTTCAGATGACTGGAAATAATAATATAAGGAAATGATCAGCAGTGATAGCCCATAATGTCCCACATTAATATAGGAACTGGCAAATATTCCGCTTGACTTTTCAAAAGCTCTATAGACAATAATTGTATATAAACAACTTATTCCAAGTACAACCCATAAAAAATTAAAAATTATTCCATTCAGTCTTACTGCAATTTCCTTTGAAAAATTTATACTTAAAACAGCAATATATGGTATCAGATTCAGTCCTAAAATTCTTGCATAAATCTGATATTCATCACTGATTATTTTAGATAAAAAAAAATCATTTCTAAAACTATGTACTGCTTTACATAAATAAAATATCCAAAAAAGGGCAATACAAAAAACAGTTGATTTTCTTCTCTTTACATTTTCAAAGTTGAGATACAAAATGTACAAACTAAAAAAAAAGAAAATGATACGAAATGGAATAGAAAAAAAGTCATTTGAAATAAGGAAAGGACGTGCAAATGAGTAGAAAAATATATACCCAAAAGTCAGAAAAAAAATAAATCCTATATTGACTTTTTTTACGATTTCCATGTTCTTAGACATTTAAAAAATAGGTATCGGCATCTGCCGGATTAAAAGGTTCATTAATCCAAAAGATTGTATAAAGCTCTTCTTCTCCTATATTTTTAATATTATGGGTATACCAAACAGGCATATCCACATAAGCCGGTTCTGCACCGTCAAGATAAAAATCATGAACTTCATCAGTATCTATCTTTCTGAGCTGAATCAATGCTTTTCCTTTTATCACTGCGAACCTTTCTATTTTCCTTGTATGAAAATGATTTCCTCTGGTAATTCCCGGAACTGTTGTAGAAAAGGAACACTGTCCTCCTATTCCCAGCCTTATGACTTCCACAAAAGCTCCCCTGGGATCTGTATGTTGAGTGAATTTTACAGGATAGTGAGAAGGTATATCAAAATAGCATCTGAATGTATTGAAAAGGTTAAGATCAAATTTTGACTCTAATACAGGAATTTCTCCATTATCAAAATAAAGTTTTTTATAATTTTCCAATTTTCCGAGTACTTCTGAAACTTTATTTACTGAAGTATGAGAAACTTCGTAAACATTTTTTGTTTCTCCTGCTTCTATTTGATCAATAATTTCCTGAACCAATTCGCCTACATAAATCAACTTTACTTCTCCATCATGATCAATAACCGGAGTTTCTCCATGGGTAAGTTTATAACAGAAAGTTGCTATAAATGAATTGTAATTGGGCTTTCCAAAAGGTCCAAAGACATTGGGAATGATCATTCCTGTAAATTTTCCACCAGACTTCTGTGCCCATTCTGCAAAAATTTCCCGACCTTCTTTTTTAGATTTCCCATAAAGGTTGTCTCTTTCTTCCTGGGAAGAAGATGAAAAAAGTACATGGGCCTTGGAACCCGTTCTTTCTAATGATGCTGCCAGTTCTTTTACAAGTTTTACATTATTGTTATAAATAACTTCCTGATCCGGATGGCGATTCATTGCAGCAAGATGAACAATCACATCACACTGTTTTACAAATTCATCCAGTTTTTCCGGAGAGTCAAAGAATGTTTTATCAAAATCCACTCTTTGAAATTCTTCTGGCCTTAATCCTATCGTATTATATAAATGTGAACCAACAAAGCCATTCTGGCCTGTAATTCCAACTTTTTTCATCGTAATAATTTTTTAAAATAATTTATTTGAAACCGATAATCATCCTCTACCTCACCTAAAAGATGATCTACCATTATCATTAACTTTGAATTTCTTTCATTTGCCTGTATAGCACTGGCATATCCTGCGGGCATATATAACACATCCAGTTTATCTGCATTGAGCTCGAATTCCAGTATATCGGAATCTTCGGCCGGATTTTCCCAATCATTAATTTTGATCAATCTTAAGATAAAGCTTCCACATATAGCTGAAAACCATCTTCGCTCGATCTTGTGCCCCGTCCATCCTCTTATTAATTCTGTATCGGTATTTTCCAGACAATATATTCTTCTAATATTCTGAAGTACAAAATCATTATTATAAAAAAGTGCCCCTCTTTCATCAGTATATTTTCCTCCTTCTATGATTCTGGGAATATCCATGACCTATCTTATTTAGTCCGGATATTGCATGATATCTTCTCCCAAAACTTCTTTTCTGATCAATGGCAGTTTCAGTAATAGATTTTTCATACCCTCTACATCCTGTTGCTCCGTATTATGGGAATGATAATCTTCAATTTTAGAAATATCTTCTACTCCTTCAGAAAAATATTGAGCATAATTAAGATCCCTGTTATCAGCAGGTATTCTGTAAAAATCGCCCATATCCTCAGCCTTAATCATTTCTTCACGTGTACACAGGGTTTCGTATAATTTCTCACCATGTCTGGTACCTATGATTTTAACAGGATTATCTGCTTTAAACATTTCTTTCAGAGCGATAGCTAAATCCCCTATAGTTCCGGCAGGAGCTTTATTAACAAATAAGTCCCCAGGATTTCCATGTTCAAAAGCAAATAATACAAGATCTACCGCTTCTTCCAATGACATTAAAAATCTGGTCATATTCGGATCTGTTATTGTAATATCCTCTCCGCTTTTGATCTGTTTTATAAATAATGGAATCACAGAGCCTCTCGACGCCATTACATTACCATATCTTGTAAGACATACAACTGTATCTTCCAGATTTCTTGAGGCTGCAACCGCAACTTTTTCCATCATTGCTTTGGAAATTCCCATAGCATTGATAGGGTATGCCGCTTTGTCTGTACTTAAACAAATTACTTTTTTCACCTTATTAAAGGCTGCCGCATCAATTACATTTTGTGTTCCTTCTACATTGGTTTTTACGGCCTGCATTGGAAAGAACTCACAAGAAGGTACTTGCTTTAGTGCTGCAGCATGAAAAACATAATCTACACCTCTCATAGCAGGTTCCACACTTTTATAATCCCTTACATCTCCGATATAAAATTTCAGTTTATCATTTTTAAACTGGTTTCTCATATCATCCTGCTTCTTTTCATCACGAGAGAAGATTCTGATTTCTTTAAAATGTTCTGTATTTATAAACTTTCTTAAAACAGCAGTTCCAAATGAACCTGTTCCTCCGGTAATAAGAAGTATCTTATCTTTTATTTGCATATGTGTTTGTTCTATACGGCTTCAATCCCCATACGGGTAATATACATCCGTTATTTCTTTATTAGCTTTTCCTTTTCTTCAAAAGTAGGATAATTTATTAAAACAGCTTTATAAACTCCTTTAAATACAAACAAGCTTCCTGCCGCAACACCTATTATTCCATGTTTGTCAATAACCTGTTTTACATCATTTAGAGAACCTGCGCCACCTAACACTGTAAGAGGAAGGGATATCTTTTCTCTTATTTTATCAATAAGTCCCATATCATATCCTTTCATAACCCCATCCTGATCAATTGAATTGATCACAATTTCTCCGGCTCCTAATCTCTGCGCTTCTTCTACAAATTTAAAAGGATTAATTCCTGTAGATTTCTTTCCGTTATGGGTATAAACTTCATAACCGCCAAAAAGCTTTTTCTTTACATCCAAAACTACGATAACGCTCTGTGATCCTACTCTTTCTGCAATTTCGGTAATTAATTGAGGATTTTGCAGTACTGCTGAAGACAAAGCTATTTTCTCAATTCCCAATCCAAAAATTCTCTGAGCTTGCTCTACAGTTTTCACTCCACCACCATAGCATAAAGGCATTCTAGATTGGTTGGCAATTCTTTCAATCAGACTATAATTAGGTTCCAAACCTTTGGCAGTAGCATCAATATCAAAGATAGCAAGTTCATCAACTTCTTTTTCATTAAAAATTCTTACAGCATTGATAGGATCCCCTACATATTTTGGGGTTTTAAAATTAACTGTTTTTACAAGTCCGTTATCCTGGATCAGAAGACTCGGTATGATTCTTGGCCTTAGCATGTATATTTAAAGTTTTGCAAAGTTGTGTAATAGGATTTCACCATAATGATGGCTTTTTTCCGGATGAAATTGTATTCCATACTTATTTTCATGGTGAGCGGCTGATGCAAATTCACCACCATAATCTGTAATAGCCATAATATCTTCCTGATTATTACAATGGAAATAGTAGGTATGAAGGAAGTAGAAAATTGAGTTATCTTCCAAACCTTTAAACAATTCAATATCTTTTACAGGTTTTACATCGTTCCATCCCATATGAGGAAGACGGGTTACCTGATGAATTTTTGTTTCATCAAATTTCTTAACAGTAGCATCAATCCACTTTAAGCCATCCAGCTTACCTTCGTCACTATTATTTGCCATCATTTGCATTCCTACACAAATTCCAATAACAGGAACTTTCTGACCTAAGACCAGATCATCCAGCTTATCTCTCATTCCTGAATTGTTCAATTGAGTCATTGCATGATCGAAATGCCCTACTCCAGGAAGAATAAGCTTTTGCGCTCCTTCAAGATCTTCTTTTGTTTTAGCGATTTTTACGGCAACGTCTACCCTTTTATATACATTAACGAAGGCGTTGATATTTCCAACACCATAATCAATAATTGTTATCATCTGAATAATCTTTTTTCAAGACCTAGTTTTCTCATTGTCTGAGCTCCTATTCCTATTAATGATCTTTTATTTTTATAGTCATGGAAAGTCTTATTCTGTCCTTCAAATAATGTCTGAAGTTCTTCAGTGGTAAGATCGAGTTTATGAGCTACATATTCAAATTCTTTTTGTAAAAATTCTTCAGAAAGCTCCGGTCTTGAAACTCTGTCCAGAGCCTCTTCTCTGGTCATCTGCCCGGTAAGAATTAAGCTTGAAAAATGTGCTTTTCTTTTTTGATATCCAAATTTTCTTGGCATCCAATAATCCTCATAGAATCTCGTAAACCTTGATTCATGATGTTTATGCTGAAAGCTTTCCCATCCATACTTATCAAACAGCATCTGTTCAACATCTTTTTTAATATACGGAAGGCAATTGAGTGGTTTATAAACCTGCATACCCAAAATATATTTGTAGTATAGTTTATAATTCATGATATCTACTATGGGAAATGTTTTAAGATCTCTTTTCCCAAATTTTTTATGGATGTCTAAAATCAATGTTTTGTCTATTCCTGGATAAGCACCCCATTCTTCAGGTTCACGGCAGCATTCCGTAGAATAATTCCCACCTGTCAACACATATTTGATTTTATGTTTTTTTGCAAATTTATATAGCCCTGAAAAAAATGCTACATCCTGAGGCATATCCTGATCTGCTATTTGAGCTTTCAAAAATGCTACCTGTAAGTCTTTCATTTCTTCCCAGTTGATCACTTCTGTATATAGATCCAGATTAAGTCCGTTAACTAATTTTTCAATATTGCTTACAGCTCTATCTGTATTCCACCCTGCATCAACATGAAAAATAAGAGGACGAAGTCCCATTACTTCTTTGGCTACGTAGGCAGCATAAGAGCTATCCAGTCCACCACTTAACCCTATTATACAGTCGAAATCTCTGTTTTTACCATCTTTTTTTATTTTTTCGGCTTCCTGCTCCAACTCTCTTTGTCCTCTTTCATCAGTATGCCATGTGGGTAATATATTCTCAATATAGTTTGTGTAATAATCACTTTCACCTTTTTCATTAAAAACAATATGTGGATCGGTGGTATCCATTATTGTTTTTGTGCATATTTGTTGCGTTTTTATTTCCATATCTATTTTTCCCTATTTTATAAATTTTAATATCTTTTTCATCAAGTCTATATTAGACTCATTATTTCTTTGAATAAAGGTATTGATATCTTTAGCTCTGAATTCTTCTTTATACAAATTATGATTGTATCCGTATTTATCGGCATTCCACCAGATAATTCCATCCACTTTTTTTCCTTTGTAAGATTCGTTCAGAATTATATTCATATATTTCAAGAACTCTTTCTCCGGAATTTTTTTTAATCCAATTTTTTGATTACTTGGATGATATCTTTCCATAACAAAAGGATATACAGGTTTGTTATATTGCTTCCCTACTTTGATAAGTTCCTGAATGTTTTTTCGTGCAAACTTGTCATTCATATATCCATTAGGTTCTTCATCTGAGTAAAAGAAATACATTGACGGAAAAAAAGCATCACTTATTTCAAGTAAAGGTTTGAGTTTTTGATATTTGCTGAAAAAATCTTTTTCAAGATCCCAATAAGTCGTAAAAGGAACTCCATAAAAGCCCCATTTAACTTTCGGTCTTATACTTTTTGCAGTTTTAATAATTTTTATAAAATAATCCAGAGACTCACGAAATTTGGGCGAATTTTCATTTTCATTGATCAGATGATCAATATATGGAGATTCTATATCGATATAGCACAAACCTGTATCCGAAATATTAGGATATAAGGAAACTATATTTTGCTTAAGCTTATCAGCGTCTAATCCCAGGTATTGCCCAGTAGAGACTGCATGCTCATCAATAAATAAAACTTTTTCAATTTTGTTGGTTTTGGTAAATGTCTTCAGATTTTCGTCTACCGCATCAAAATAAAAATAAAGCTTTTGTTTATTTTTAATCTGGGCATCTATCTTTTGAATCATAAAAACCAAAAGCAAAAAAGCAAAAATATGTTGAAACAATTTTGACATTTTCATTTTTTACTTGTTTTGGTGGGTTTCAATAAATTTTTTAACATCATTAAAGAGAAAGCCATTTTCTTCAATTTTTCTATCATCCCATTTCCACCACTTTATGGCCAGCATTGCTTCTATACTTTCATCATCAAATCTTTTTTTGATGAATCTGGCAGGATTCCCCGCCCATATTTCATAAGGCCCTACATCTTTTGTAACCACACTTCCCATCCCTATTACCGCACCGTCTCCTACCGTTACTCCTGTTTTGATAAGTACATTGTTTGCAATCCATACATCATTTCCAATACTGGTATGTCCTTCAAGAGAAAAATCATGAAGAGCAAATTTTTTGGGTAAATGATCTTTATTTTTATTGAAAACAGGAGAGGTAGACACCCAATCTATAGTGTGTGGAGCTCCCCCAATAATAATGTTGGCTCCAAATGAGCAGAATGCCCCAATATCGGTATTCAAAATAATACAATCATATCCGATATCAGAATATTTTCCCATCTTCACGTTCACCAATTGCGAACCTGAGCAAACCTTTGATGTTGAATGAATTTCAACATTCACAAGTGCTCTTAATCTTATTTTCTTAAGAATCTTAGACCAGTAATATTCAATTTTTCCTAACATATTTAAGCTAATGAACGTTTTGCAATAGATGAATAAGCAAATTTAGACAATCCTCCTTCAGCAGCTATCTTCATTTTATTATAAATATCAGGAGACTGTAAAACATATTGAAGTGTTTTTTCAATTTCCTCTGCAGAATCTTCTTTCAGAAACATACAGTTTCCGCCAATATCCATATGGGTCATTTCATCCCAATATTTATAAATTGTAGGCGTGCCTGTACCGACGGCCTGTTCCCATAAAACAGAATGGGTACCAGGAAAAACAATGAGATCGGCCATTATAAAATAATCTAATATTTGATCTGCCGACAGCCATCCGACAAAAATAACATTAGGAGATTTTAGTAAGCCGTTTATATAATCAAGTATTTCAGGTGCTATAGTTCCAAACACCACCAGTTTTACTTTTGGTGTATGAATATTTTTGAAAGCCTCTAAAACAAGATGTATATTTTTTAAAATATCTATTTTACCACCTGTGAGAACTACAAAATCGTCATTGTTAACACCAATTTTACTACGCAAAGCGTCACTGTTATTGGCAGCAATCTTCTCTTTGAATATTTCATCATCAAGCCCCATTTCCAATAATTTAATTTTGTCCTGTGGAATTCTGTAAGCATCTCTCAGAAAACTACACCGGAGTGGAGTGACGCCATAGAACATTTTAACATGAGGTGCAATTTTTTTTCCTATATATCTCCAGATCGTGTGGTGAAAAACATATTTTGACATCCATGATTTTGCACTGTTTATATAATCTGTATGGCAGTCTATGTATACCTTAATATTATTTTCTTTGGCATAATTCATCACTTTAACAATATCCATAAAGGAGTAATCATGAATAAATAAGATATCTGGTTTTTCTCTTTTCAGAACCTCCATCGTTCCTTCATAAATACGGATGAACTTATTGAATTTATAATTACTTTTTTTATAATCTAACCTTACAACCTTATATCCGTCTTTTGAATAATACTCACTTGCTTGGGGCAAGAAGCATGGCTTCCCTTCACTATTAAAAGAAACAAGAGAGGCGATGACTGTAACATCATATCCCATTTTCATATGATACTTCGGTAACATATTTTCCTGATAAGAATAATCATCGATATAAAAACTCGATAAACAAAGGTGTACTATTTTCATTATTTATATTCTTTTTTTAATACCGGGAATAATAATGTCACTCCCAATAAATTCCAGAAATCTACATTCTGATAAATATTTCCCGTAGTCATTGTCAATCCGAAAGAGAGGAACGACAAAAACACAAAAGCAAGAAATTGTGGTGGATAGCTTTTAAAAGCCCGAATTTTTTTCTGATATGAAAATAATATACCAAGATACATAATCAATCCCAGAAACCCTAAACTCATCAATACCTCCAGAAACATATTATGAGGGTATCCTCCTTCAGGAATCAATACATATTGACTTCCCACTACTGGAGAATCATAAAACATTTCCAGTGCTTGATCATATAAGTAATTCCTACTCTCTTTTTCACCACTCTGAACCTGCTCCCCAAGCCTTCCTATCCTATCAAAAAGTCCTAGCTCTACATTGTTTGAACTTAAGTAACTCAATATATATCCTCCAAAAAAGAACATAGTAACCATAACAACCAAAAAGCGAACATACCTTCCGGCTCTTTTCTCCGCATAAAGATAGATACAGCAAAGTAAAAGGCAGTCCATTATAGTAAAGATAAATGGTCCTCTAGAGGATCCTAAAATCAGATTTACCAATCCCAGCACCAAAAATCCATATATCCACAATTTAAACTTTTTTGTATATTCATTAGGCATAAAAACTACCATAGACATGCATATAATGAGGAGATACCCACCATACAAGCCATATGAAATAGAGTTTACCAACGATGAGTTTTCTTCCAGTCCTTTCACTTCCGCTCTGGCCAAAAGAACTTCAGGTGACAAGGAAAAATCGTTCTGGAAAAGAAAAGTAAATAATATCAGAAGATTTACGACCATCAGGGTATAAAAAGACCTTTTTACCATTCTCCCGAAGTCACAATAAACGATTCCTCTGGAAATAGCAAAAATAGAAAGTATGATATTACCAATAAAAAACGAAAATATCTGAAAAGGTTTCTGATCCGATTCTACATTGGTAATTGATATATCGTAGAGTAATCTAAAAAAATAGAAAACAAAAAAAACAATGACAGGAAGTATATAAAGATTTTGCTTTCCTACCGGCAGTTTTATACTCTTAAAAATGATATAGATAGCCAATAGCATGGCAATACCTCTATATCCTATATTAAAAATAGTTGAGTTAACTCCTAAAAAAAAAGATAGGACTGCAGATATAGGATAGGCAAAGCACAACAGAACAACCAACCATTCTGTTAAATTACCTACCTTCTTTTGATATATACTTAGCATTTACTTTAATTTAACATCAAATCTATTTCATACTTAGCTCTATCTTCCCAAGAGCTTAATTTTTTGTTGGCAAAATTAATCGCTTCTTTTTTTAATTCCTGTCTTTTAATTTCATCCGTCAATAATAAATCTATAGCTTCAGCAATTTTTTCAACATTATCTGTTTTCAGCTCAAAATAAGCCGATTTCTCTATAAGATCAAGTGATCCGGTATCATTGATTGCAATCATAGGTACTCCAAGTTGCATTGATTCAATAAATACATTTCCAAGGTTTGAAGTATGGTATAAAGAGAAAGTAAGATTTGCATGGTACATCATATAATGAACTTGCTGAATAGGGAGACCATAAATAAATTTCACATGATTATGTAAATTATGTTTTTCTACAATCTGATGGAGACTTTTCACGTATTCATCATCATGTGCAGATCCCACAATATAGGTCATTGGAAATTTTTTTCCTTTTTTAGAAAGATCTCCAAGTGCTTCCAGCAAAAGATTCTGCCTTTTCCAGGGATCCATCCTTGCCACATAAATGATATATTCGTCAGGGATTTCAAAATCCGGTTTTTCAATATTCTCAATTATGTTCTTATCTACTCCATTGATAGGAAAGTAAAAAGGAAGAGAAGACGTTCCAAGTTTTTTGAAAACAAGATCGCCTTTGGTACCATCATTCGTAACAAGTAAGCCTTTTCCTTTGGTAGAAAAAGTAAGATATTCTAATGGGTGTTTGGCAAATATAGATAGTTTACTGTCGGTAATTTCATTAATAAGAAATGTTCCGTAGATCCGTCTGAAATCAGGTATTTTAACCCATTTTCCGATTAAGGAAGTAATTCCGCCCAACGATCCAAATCCTATAATTCTGCTAATGTTCGGATTCTGTTTTACTATTTTTTTTCCCAATAATGTCGTTTCATAAATTAACTTCATTCCATTGACAAATCCACCTGCTCTTTTAGGAAGGATATAGTACTTAATCTTATCTGAATATTCTTTGGGAAGATTAATTTTTTGATCAGGTTGCCATATAATGATATGAACCAAAGAAACACGCGGATCATCTAATAATCGTAAGAATACATTATTAAAAGCAGGCATTCCTTTGGATCTCACGTTTCCTTCATAAAAAAATGAAGTAGCCCCTGTCCATACATTTGTTAATAACAGAATTTCCATCTTAGTCAGCTCTTTCTCCGTAATAATTCTTGGTTTTCAACCATTCATGGAACTTAAATGCAGTATCATATAGTTTTTTGTAGAAACCACTGTTATAATATCCTTTATAATCAAGATAGCTTTTTGTAGGAGCATTCATCATATTTTGGAAATCAGTTTCAGACATTCCTAATTTTTTCATGAAGTACTGCCTGTCCTCTTCCATCATTGTTGGGTTTGGATAAGGATCTTGCTGTAGGTCTAAAAGAGCTTCTTCGCGAGTCATTTCACCTGCACAAATAAGATTTGAATGGTGTGCTTTTCTTTTATCTATATTAAACTTTCTAGGTTGAATATAAGCTTGAGTAAATCTTGTATAGATAGATTCGTAGTGTTTTCCTCCATAATATACCCAGCCTAACTCTTCTTCAATCAACTTTTTCCCTTTTTCCTTGCTGTAATCCACATAGTTAAGGATATTGATAACTGCTAATTTATGCACAAGTTTATTTTTGAAATTATCAAAAATCGTTGTTCTCGGGAAAGTTTTAAGTTTCGCCGTTCCAAACTGTTTATGAACATTCTTAACCATCAGCCAGTCTCTCTGGGCCTCTCCTTCAGACCATCTTGGAGACATAATAAACTCTGAAGAACCATTGGATCCGTTGATGATATATCTCACATTATTTTTAATCGCAGTTTGATTAAGAATAGAAATGATTCCATGGTCTGTTGGAATTTCCATTCCAGGAACAGAAGCTTTTAAAAAAGACATCTGAAGATCCTTAAACTCCTTCCAGTCAATAACATACGTATACAAATCAATCCCTAATTTATCCAAACATTTCTGAATGTTGGATACAGCTAATTCAGAATTCCAGCCATTATCCAAATGAACAGCAAGTGGTCTCAACCCTCTTCTTTTTACTTCGTATGCTACGTAAGTGCTATCCACTCCACCGCTTACCCCAATGATACAGTCATATTTTTTTCCTTTTCCGGCTTGTTTAATTTCGTCAATGACAAGCTGTAACTGGCGCTCTTTTTCTGGTGAATAAGTGAAATCATTTTGGAGGTAACTATTACAATAATTGCAATGTCCTTCATTATCAAATGTAATGACTGGATCCGTAGTATCCATCACACATCTTTTACAAATTCTTATATTTTCTTTTATCATTTCAATTTTATTTTAGCTTGAATATTATTCCAGTCCGGATAATTGATAAGGACAGCCCGATGCACTCCTTTATAAACGAATAAACTTCCTGCCGCACTGGCAGATGCTCCTCCTTCATTGATGGCTCTCACAAGATCATCCTCATCCTTAGCTCCTCCACAGGCAATTACCGGAATCCCCACTGAATTACTTACTTTTTTTATCAATTCAAGATCATAACCTCTGTACGTCCCATCCCTGTCTATAGAATTCAAAAATATCTCGCCGGCTCCTAGTTTCTCCATCTTTTGAGCATATTCTATTACATCCAGCGATGTATTTTTCTTTCCATTATCGGAATACACATATTTTTTCTTAAAAAGATTAGTTTTAACATCTATTGAAACAACAGTACTTGAACTTCCAAATCTCTTCGCTGTTTCTTTAATCAGTTCTTCATTGATCAGCGCACTTTTGTTAAATACTATTTTTTCAACTCCTTGAAATAAAATATCTTTCACCTGCTCTATAGTGGTTATACCCCCACCATAAGCCAACGGCATAAAAGCTTCACCGGCAATTTCTTTGATCAAATTAAGATCCGGAGGCCTGTTTTCTTTTGTGGCACTGATATCCAGGATAACGATTTCATCAACTTCTTTTTCGTTGAAAATTTTTACTGCGTTGATAGGATCTCCTACATATTTGTGGTCTTTAAATTTAATTGATTTAACTAATCCTCCATCTTTTATCAGTAAAACCGGAATAATTCTTTTCATCAATAATTGTTTACAAAGTTACTATATAATTTAAGACCGAATTTATGGCTTTTCTCCGGGTGAAACTGTACTCCCAAAATGTTTCCTTTTTCTACAGCAGAAACAAACTCATAACTGTATGACGTTTTCAATAATACATCCTCCGGATGATTAACCATCATATGATAACTATGAACGAAATAGAATCTACTTTGCTCGTCCAGTCCTTCCAATAATTTACTTTCTTTTGCTTTCTCTACCCAGTTCCATCCCATATGTGGTATTTTCTCTCCTGCCAGAAATTCCTGATCTCTGAATTTCTGAATGGTCCCATCAATCCAACCCAATCCTTTCGGATGATTTCCTTCTTCACTACTTTTAAAAAGCAACTGTGCTCCAAGGCATACACCCAAAATCGGTTTTTTATTATTAAGGATTTCATTTTCCAATGTAGTAAAGGAAGGAAGGCTTTTAAGTTTATTCATTCCGTATTCAAAGGAACCTACTCCCGGAAGTATAATTTTATCAGCTTTAAGTATATCTTCTTCACGATTGGAAATTTTACTTTCCGCTCCTGCTTTTTTAAGCATATTGGCTATGGAAGTTAAATTTCCTATACCATAATCTATAATTAAAATCATCTATTTGCTTTTTAAATGTTCAATTTTTCTGCTCTGAATGTTTTAAAATCCTGAGCAGAAATATATCCGTTATACTCATATTCATTTGTAAAAGGAACGCATTCTTCTTTTACCAGATCTTTTATTTTTCTGGCCGGGTTTCCTCCAATAACACAATATCCTTCCTCAAATGACTTTGTTACTACAGCACCTGCTGCAATAATGGTAAAATCACCTACTACTACCCCTGGAAGTATTACAGCATTCATACCAATCCAGCAGTACTTGCCAATTCTTACCTCCTTTACTATTTTTTTGCGGCTGTCATACAGATCATGATTAGAGCTTATGATCCCTACGTTAGGAGCAATTTGTGTATAATCACCAACATATACCTTACCTCCCCCCTGAATATAACATCCGGGAGAATATCCGGGAGAAGTATCTATACCGGCATAAATATTTTTAGGGTTTCCTACTATACTTGTAAAATGCATAGGCCAATAGGCGTCTCTATTATATCCTACTACTTTTTGCATAAACCACATTCCAAACCTGATAGGGGTTTGAGTATCTCTTGTTTCATAGAAGAAACGAGTGAATGGAATAGCCCTTACAATTTTCCAAATTCCTTTTTTTACAAGTCCTAACATTTTTTAGAATATTTATATGATAGTATGAAATACGTTAAATAAATAATTACAAAATTAATACTATAAATCCAAAGTGTTTCTGTAATGGAAACAGAATATAGCTTTGGAAGATAAAATATCACTAGGGACGAAACAAACATATAAATATGCAACAAGAAGTCCATTTTTTGTTTCTCGGCAATGTAAAACATATAACTAAGCGGGCTTGATACAAATTTGAAAAAATAATATACTGCAAAAATTCCCGCAAATTTTCCGGCCTCACGCCACTCTTCTCCAAAAATAAATGCAAAAATATCCGTTCCGAAAATCATTAATACAGAAAATGGGACTATAGATATAAGAGCTAGGTTTCTTGCTGTCTTCACAAAAAGTTCTCTGCAATCTCCGAAAGCAATATACTGTTCTGAAGCTTTCTGCCTAAAAACTTCTAATATAGAAGATGAAAGAAGTGTAACAGGAGCGTCAAGCATTCTTTTCATCAATGAATATTGCCCTGTTGCCTGTACTCCATATATAGGAGTAAGAAAGAAGACAGGTACTTGGGCTGATGAATTATTCAAAAGATCAGAGGGAATATTATACAGAGGGAAATCTTTATATCTGGAGGCCACTGCTGAGAACTGAGATGTAATTTTATTTTGAAATTGAAACAAAAACTTCAGTTTAGGAAACAAGTAAATTGTTGAAAAAAGCAGTCCTAACAATTCGCCCAATATAAGCCCCCCCATATTCTTCAAAAAGAAGATACATATAAGAGAAACCGATATAGATACAAAAGTTTTAATCACCCTTGATTTTGATATCTCCTTAAAGTTTTTTTTATAATTCAAAAAAGTTAAGAAAATAAGGTTTACAGCATAAATGATTAGTAAAAAAGGAATCAGATAAAGCCACTTCATAAGCAAACTATCTATTCCCCATGAATTTAAATCAAAAAATAAAGAAGAAAGATAGATAAGAATAATAAGGAATGTGGAGAAAAAGATGCTTATTGCCATTCCCAGACTTGATACTACTACAATATCATTTTCATTTTTAGATAGTAAAATTACACGCTCATATTTGCCTGTAGCAAATGAACACAAAACTGTATAAATGGCAATAAATGTTGTATAATACCCAAAATCTTCCGGAGTATAATTTCTTGTCAATATAGGGGTTACAGCAATCGCAATAAGCTGTGAAACAGCAGTCCCTGTCATAACAACAGCGACATTTTTGATGAATTCGGACCCTTTATATTTGTCGATTATCCTCCTTATCATAATTAGAATTTCACAATTTCATTAACAATTTTTCCTGCAGCATTTCCATCTCCATAAAGGGTTCCATTCCAATCAGCAGGAAATTTGCATAATTCAGTACCTAAATCCGATAAGTCATCAAACATAAGGGTATTTCCCCCCAACGCAACAGTCTCCGTCCATTCAGTTTCCGTACGTACCGTAACACATCTTTTCTGAAGCCAATAAGCTTCCTTTTGCATGCCTCCACTATCCGTAATCAACCCTTTCGAATAATATAGATAATTTAAATTATCAAAATAACTCTGTGGTTCTATAATAATCAGGTTAGAAAAGTCTTCTGTTTTGATACCAAAGTCCTGTACCATTTTTCTTGTTCTCGGATGCAAGGCAATGATCACTTTTTCGGGAAGGCTGTTTAAGGCTTTGAAAATTTTTGTAAGTCTTTCAAGATTATCTGTATTATAAGGCCTATGAATAGTAACGTAATAGTATCCGAAATCAGACTTTTTATCACCGATTTTATTTTCAGCAATAACAAGATTCACCAGATCCTTCATAATATCTCCTACCATAACAGCATCTTTGGAAAGTCCCTCCTGAGAAAGGTTTTCTACAGCAACGTCTGATGTCACAAATAGTTTTGAGGAGATATGATCAGTCAAAATTCTGTTTACCTCTTCTGGCATTTCTTTATTAAAACTTCTCAGTCCTGCCTCTATATGAAATACAGGAATATGTAATTTAACGGCTACCAAAGCTCCGGCCAGAGTAGAATTGGTATCTCCATATACTACTACGCCATCAGGTTTCTCATCAAGAATGATCTTTTCTATATCAATCATCATTTTCCCTGTTTGTTCACCGTGATTCCCACCTCCATTCTGTAAGATATATTGCGGCTTTTTCATATTTAGCTGATCAAAAAATATGGTACTCATATTTTCATCATAATGCTGTCCTGTATGAATGGTGATAAGGTTTATTTTATCTTCAGCTGCTTTTTCAAAAGGAAAATGTTTGATAAACTGAGGTCTCGCTCCAATAATCGCAATTATTTTTTTCATCCTTAATTTTATTTTAAATGATATATCCTTTCGATAATATCAACAACTTTTAATCCTTCCAAAGCATTAGTTGTAATGGTATTTCTACCTTTTAATACATCCACTACATTTTCAATGATATAATGGTGATTGGCTGCCGAACCTTTATATGCTCCATAGTCATTCCCTGGATTAGTAGGAGGCAACTCTGGCATCACATAGTCTTTAACGTTACAAACTTCTACTTTATCCATGTACTGTCCTCCAATCTTTACAGATCCGTTTTCTGCAATAATTGTCATTGAGCTTTCAAGATTTTGGTTCCATACGGATGTAGAATAATTTAAAGATCCCATTCCTCCGTTTACAAAATCAAAGCTTATAAACCCGGAATCTTCAAAATCTGTCAGATCTTTATGGTTAAAATCTTCAAATTTTGCCTGAATATTAGTTATATCCCCGAATAGCCAGTACATAATATCTATAAAGTGGGAGAACTGGGTAAACAATGTTCCTCCATCCAAATCTTTTTTACCATGCCATGATTCAGGCTTGTAATACCTGTCATCACGATTCCAATAACAATTAAGCTGAACCATGAATATTTTACCTAATCTTCCACTTTCTACCATTTCTTTAATCCATGCAGAAGGCGGGGAATAGCGGTTTTGCATTACAGCAAATACTTGTTTATGCTTATGAAGTGCCTGAAAAATCAATTTTTCAGCATCCTGCTTATTAAGAGCCATGGGTTTTTCCACAACTACATGTTTCCCAGCATCAATAACTTTGTATGCTTGTTCAAAATGAAATCCATTGGGAGAAGCAATATTGACTACGTCAATTTCAATACCTGAGTTCAGGAGTTCGTCCAATGATTGGAAAAAAGGGACATTATGGCTTTCAATCCCCAATGTAGATTTCTCTTTTACATCTACTAAGGCTACCAATTCACATTCTGCATTTCTGGAGACCATTTCTGCATGTCTTTTCCCGATATGCCCGCAGCCAACAACCGCAAATTTTATTTTTTCAGACATCTGTAATTTTTTAAATTTTCGAAACTCTATTATTTTCTAATCTGTATTGTTCTTTACTCTCTTCACATATTGCCATTCCCTGTTCATCAAAATGAAGGCGATGTCCAAATTCGCTCATCCATCCCATTTGTCGGGCAGGATTACCCACCACCAAGGCATAGTCAGGCACTTCTTTTGTAACTACGGCTCCTGCTCCTATAAATGCAAAACGACCTATATCATGGCCACAAACAATTGTTGCATTGGCTCCTATAGAAGCCCCTTGCCCTACATGTGTTTTCAGATATTCATTCTTTCTGTTTACAGCACTTCTTGGATTTATTACATTAGTAAAAACCATAGAGGGCCCTAAAAAAACGTCATCATCACAAGTCACCCCCTCGTAAATAGAAACATTGTTTTGAACCTTTACATTCTTACCTAAAATTACTTTAGGCGAGATCACTACATTCTGACCAATATTGCATTTCTCTCCTAAAATACAACCAGGCATAATATGCGAAAAGTGCCAGATTTTTGTTCCGGCTCCTATTTGACATCCTTCATCAATAACGGCTGTTTCGTGTGCAAAAAAATCTGACATATCTTTTTATTTTAATTAAAATAGTTCTTAATTTCATCAATAATGACATCCAACACTTCCTGATTGAATTCTGTATGGATGGGTAGAGAAATCACTTCTGAACAAAGTAATTCTGTAACCGGAAGTACAAATCCTTCTTCTACATATTGTAAAAAAGCTTCTTGCTTGTAAAGTGGTAAAGGATAATAAACCATACTGGGAATATTTTTTTCCGCTAGGTATTTCTGCAAACCGTCCCTCATTCCATTTTTTACTCGAATTGTATATTGATGAAATACATGGGTTGAATTTTCTGCTCTTCGAGGGATCTGAATCTGATCAATACCTTTTAAATTCTGATCATAATAATCTGCCATTTTATTTCTGGCAGCAGAATATTCATCCAGATATTTAAGCTTAACTTTTAATACTGCAGCCTGTAAGGTATCCAGTCTAGAGTTACAACCTAATACTTTATGATAATATTTCTTTTCCTGACCATGATTGGCAATCATTCTTATTTTTGATGCTAATTCATCATTATTGGTCATCAATGCTCCTCCGTCACCATAGCATCCTAGATTTTTTGAAGGAAAGAATGAAGTACATCCAATATCGCCTATGGTTCCCGTTTTTCTTGTGGTTCCATCAGAAAATGTATAATCTGAGCCAATTGCCTGCGCATTATCTTCTATGACGAAAAGATTATATTTTTTAGCAAACTCAAGAATTTTTTCCATATCGGTACTCTGACCGTATAAATGAACCGGAACAATAGCTTTTGTATTGGGAGTAAGATAAGATTCTAATCTCTGAAAATCAATATTGAAAGTATCTTCATTAACATCTACCATGACAGGCTTCAGTCCTAAAAGTCCAATAACTTCTGCAGTAGCTACGTAAGTAAAAGCCGGGCAAATCACTTCGTCTCCAGGCTTCAGCTCAAGAGCCATCATCGCAATCTGCAAAGCATCAGTTCCGTTAGCACATGGAATTACATGTTTTACCCCCAGATAATTTTCGAAATTTTGTTGAAACTCTTTTACTGCAGGACCGTTTATAAATGTTGTATTATCAATAGATTCCTGAATACCGGCATCTATTTCATTCTTTATTTTTTGATATTGACCTTTAAGATCAACCATTTGGATTTTCATATACAGTTTTTATGTTGTGGATATCATTCAGAAATACATACTCAGTTCCCTATTTGCGCACTGATTTTATCTCCGATAGAGAGACAAGAAGTTGCTGCAGGAGAAGGTGCATTTCTTACATGGATGATATTTCCATTTTTCACGATATCAAAGTCATCAATTAATATACCGTTTCTATCACAAGCCTGAGCTCTAACTCCTGAACCTCCAGCAATAAGATCTCTTTCTTGTATTTCTGGCAATAATTTTTGTAATGCTTTTGTAAAAGCAGATTTTGAAAGCGAGCGATGAACTTCACCCATTCCTGTTTTCCCATATTTTGCAACAATTTTTCTAAAACCAGGCCAGGTAAGCGTTTGCATTGTTTCATTAAAATCAAAATCAAAGAACTTATATCCTTCTTTTTTAAAAGCCAGCACCGCATTGGGGCCTGCTTCTATGTTCCCATCTATCATTCTTGTAAAATGCACACCCAAAAAAGGAAAATTAGGATCTGGTACCGGATAAATCAGGTGTTTCACAAGATGCTTTTTCTCATCTTTAATCTTATAATATTCACCTCTGAAAGGAATAATGATTACATCATTCTTTTCATTAGTCATTTTTGTTATTTTATCCGAATAAAGACCGGCACAGGAAATCAGTTTTTTGGCTTTAAATTCAGAGTGAATAGTTTTAATAATGATTTCAGAACTTCTATTGACAATATTCTTTACTTCATGATTAAATTTAACCTCTCCTCCGAGCTCTTCGAAAAGTTCTTTTATTTTCTTTGCAATACCAGGGTAATCTATAATACCTGTCTGAGGAACTTTAATAGCTCTGACTCCTTCACAATGGGGTTCAATTTCTTGGAATTCTTCCCTGGAAAGATATTGCAAATTTTGAAGTCCGTTTTCTACACCTCTTTTATAGATATTATCCAAAAGAGGGAGCTCTTCCTGTGAAGTGGCAACAATAATCTTACCACAAAGGTCATATCTGATACCATGTTCTTTGGCAAAGTTAATTATTGAATTATAACCATCGATACAATTCTTTGCCTTAAGACTACCTGGTTTATAATAAATTCCGCTATGAATTACACCACTGTTATGCCCTGATTGGTGCAGTGAAACGTCATGTTCTTTTTCTAAAACAACAATCTTAGAATCCGGATTTTTAATTTTAACCTGATAGGCTGTAGCCAGACCTACCAGACCTGCACCAATGATTACAATGTCATAATTCATTTGTCTGTTATAATCTTGCGTCTACTAAATTTCTGTCTAAGCATGCTTTAGTATCAAAAACTACAGCATTATCTTTTTTCAGTGTGTTAAGATCCATTTCAAGGAACTCATTATGTGATACAGCAATAATAAGCGAATCATATTTTTTACCATCCTGAAGTTTTTCAAGGATTTCAATTCCATATTCATGTTTCACTTCTTCCTTACTTGCCCATGGATCGTAGATATCTACATGGATGCCGTAGTCAACAAGTTCGTTATAAATATCAACTACTTTTGTATTTCTAACATCCGGACAATTTTCTTTGAATGTAACTCCTAATATAAGGGCATTAGAATCTTTAATAATCCCTCCTTTCGCAATAAGTAATTTTACCACTTTAGAAGCTACAAATTTTGCAATAGAATCATTCACTCTTCTTCCAGATAATATAACATCAGGATGATATCCCAATTGTTCTGCTTTGTGAGCCAAATAGTAAGGATCTACAGAAATACAGTGCCCACCTACTAATCCGGGTTTATATTTAAGAAAATTGTATTTTGTTCCCGCAGCTTCCAATACATCATTAGTATCAATACCCACTCTGTCAAAGATCAAAGCCAACTCGTTCACAAAAGAAATATTAACATCCCTTTGTGCATTCTCAATGGCCTTGGAAGCTTCTGCTACTTTAATACTAGGTGCTTTATGTGTGCCTGCTGTAATAATTGTTTTATACAACTGATCAACTTCTTCCGCAATATTTTCAGTAGAACCGGAAGTTACTTTTTTTACACTGGTAAGCGTATTTACTTTATCTCCCGGGTTAATTCTTTCAGGTGAATATCCTACAAAGAAATCTTCATTAAATGTAAGTCCTGAGTATTTCTCAAGAACAGGAACACACTCTTCTTCTGTACATCCGGGAAAGACAGTTGACTCATAAATAATGATATCCCCTTTCTTAATAATTTCTCCCAGCATTTTTGATGCTGAAATCAACGGATTTAAATCCGGAGCATTATATTTATCAATAGGGGTCGGTACGGTAACAATGTATACATTAGCCTTTGCAATGTCAGCTAACTGACTTGTAGCAACATATCCTATTTTACCTTCTGATTCTTTATATTTTTTTAAGCCTTCATTAAGTTTATCAATATCTGCCTCAAGTGTTATATCTAGACCATTATTAAGCTGGTCTACACGCTGAGCATTTATATCAAAACCTAATACAGGATAATGATTTGCAAATTCAAGAGATAATGGCAAACCAACATAGCCTTGCCCAATAACTGCTATTGTGTATAATTTCATATTTTATAATCTGTCTTTTATTTTTTCCAACCAGTTTTTTTCTTTTGTTCCATAACCATAGCCATATTTATTACCATAGCCAAAATAGTTTTTATTTACATCATTGATAACAAAACCAACATTCTTGATTTTCTTCTGACTGATATTTGTATTGGCAAAATCCACAAGGGTTTTCTCTGTATATTTGGATCTGGTAACATACAATGTCACATCCGCATAATCAGCTATAAGTAATGTATCGGTAACCAACATTAATGGCGCAGTATCTAAAATAATGTAATCATACTGAACCTCTAATCCTTTTAACAATATTTCAAACCTTCCATTAGAAAGTAATTCCGTAGGATTGGGCGGGATCATTCCTGAATAAATTACATCCAGATGAGGATTAAAAGAAGAGGTATGAATAATACTCTCTAACTGAGTATCATCAGAGTATAAAAACTCGGTAAGACCACTGAGTCCTTTTCTCGCAGGATTATATCTCTGTAACTGAGGATTTCGTATATCTGCACCAATGATAATGACTTTCTTTTTCGGTGTTGCCATGGTAAGGGCAAGGTTTACAGAAACAAAGGTTTTTCCTTCCCCTTTTACTGTAGAAGTTACATATATCTTTTTCCCACCATTTCTCTTAGGCAGCATATAGTTCATATTTGTAATCATAATCCTGAAAGCTTCAGCCATAGGAGAAAGATCATTGGTTTGAATCAGATCATGATCTCCTTTTTCAAGACTAGGAATCTCACCAATAACTGGTGTATTAGATGAATTCTCCAAATCATGTTTTGTACGAATTTTGTTGTTCAATAATTCGCCTAAGTATACGATGATAAATGGAATAAGTAGCCCTACTAAAAGTGCAGATAAAAGAACGAAATTTCTTTTTGGCGCTACCGGACCAGTGGTATAGGCTGCATCTAAAATTTTAGCTTTCGGTGCAGTAATTGACTCGGCAATTGCAGTTTCCTCTCTTTTTTGTAATAAGAGAATATATAAATTTTCTTTGATTTGTTGCTTCCTCTCTATTCCTCTGAATATTTTTTCGATAGATGGAAGTTTTGAAATTTTATCTGAAATTTTATTTTGCTCACCCAAATATTCATTTCTTGCAAGCTCTAATCCAGCCTTGCTCCTTTGAAGACTTTGTATAACGGATGAACGCATAGAGTTTATCTGTCTTGTAACATCAATAACTGCCGGGTTTTCTGGAGTTGCTGATTCCAATAATCGACTTCTTTGAGCAATAAGCTGATTATAAACTGATATTTCAGAACCTGCTTCTGCATTATTTAATCCGACATTCACAGGAAGTACCTGGTATTGTCCTTGTTTAGATACAAATCCTAGCAATGAGTTTGTTAATTCCAATTGGGCGTCAAGCTCTAATTGTTTTGATCTTGCAGCAGCTGCACCTTCAAGGCTTATTTTTGCTTCTACTTCTATATCTGAAAGGTTATTTTTTGATTTGAAACCTTCTTTTTCATTTTCTACCTGGCCAAGTTCTACAGAAAGTTTAGCAATCCTGTCTTCAATAAAATCTAATGTTTTCTTTGATTCAGAATTTTTATCTGTGATAGCATCATAATTATAGGCTGTAATCAGATCATTAATAATATCCTGTGCTTTATCAATCTGAGGATATCTCATCATTAATCTAAGAACTGTTGCATCTTTATTTACAAAATTCACATTCAACCCTCCTAATAATCCACCTACTTTTGCATCTACAGAAGCAATATCAAGAATAAGATTATTGTAGTCTATTCCAGGTAATGCCTTAGGGTCAAAGTTTTTATTTTTAGTAATGATGATATTGGCAAAAGGCAAGCCTATTGTTTTTCCAAACCCTGTTACTATTTCTTTTTTGGATTTACCTACATTCAATGTAAGTTTATCTTTATTAATATTCAACTTAACAGGATCTCTTGTTGGGCTGGGCTTATCATTAATAACAGTTACAATAATCGGAGATGTTTCTTTGTAAAGTTCTATATTGGTAAATTTACCTTCTCCAAAAATATTCGTTTGAAGGTTTTTCTTAATAACAACCTCTTTCATCAAACGTTTAGACTTCAGGATTTCTATCTCATTAGCAATACTATTGGTTTTAAGACCTCCAAATGTACTTAAATCCGGAAGTATACCCAATTCGTTACTGGATGGAGTTGAATTATTACTTGCGTCTTTAATAAGAATTGTAGACTGTACATTGTATACAGTTGTCATATATTTAAGTGAAACAAAACCTATAACAAGAGCTGCTATTGCAAAACCTACAAACAAAGGCCATTTCCTTAAATACGGCTTAATTATTTCGTTAATTTTAATGTTATTATTTTCCGACTCGAAAAACTGTGAAGAATTTTGATTATCCATCAATCTTTTATTTCTTATTAAATAAACTAAATACTAATGCGATGGCAGTAACACCAATCGAAATTGCCGTCAAGTAAAGTCCTGTATTGGGGTTTTGTTTTGCTGTAACGTCTTTTGTGTTGTTAGAAGCAACAATGATGGCATCTCCCTGCTTTAAATTATAAAAAGGAGAGTTAATAAGATTAGCATCTTGAAGATTGATTCGTCCGTGAGTAACTGTTCCATTCTCTGTTCTTATAATAAGAACCTGGTCTCTTTTCCCATACATCGTCAAATCTCCAGCCATTCCTAATGCATTAAGAATAGTTCCTTGTCCGTTTGATATAAAATAGTCTCCCTGACGGTTTACCTCTCCTAATACAGTAACTTTAAAGTTGGCTAAACGAACATTCACTGTAGGGTTAATAACATATTTAGTCATTTTCCCTCTCAATTCATCTTTAAACTCGGTTAATGACTTATCTTTTGTATTTATTTTTCCTAAAATCGGAAAATCAATATTTCCATCTGCATCTACAATATAAGTAGGTCCTGTAATCACACTTACTCCTTGGCTGGGAGTATTTCCTCCTGCACTGGTATTAGTCTGGATAGATTCTGATGAAGAATAATTTTGGTTAAAAGGTTTTACAACATCCATATCTTTTGCTGTAATCAAAATAACAAGCTGATCTCCTACTTGAATCGTATTATTAGAATTTTTAGCCGATGCATCTATAGCCACTTGTTCTATATTTTGCATATAGTTCAATTCATTTTTAGCACTAGGATTTACTTTACAGGAAACCAATAAAGAAATCAATGCTATTGCTAATATTTTTCCTTTCATTATATTTTTAAATTGTGCAAATATACATTTATATTTTACTATTTATCTAACGCCTCGTAGATAGAATTATTACTTCTAAATTCAGGTACAATTGTTTTTAGAATTTTTACTACTTCCACCTTATCTCTTCGTAAAGAGGCTTTGGTTATCTGTTTTGTCAACAGATCTATTTCTTCAAATCCCATTGACGGATCTTTGGAAACCATAATCTTTTCATTATGAGTCGGAAGTGTTTTAGCATTATCACTTAACAGCTCTTCATAAAGTTTTTCTCCTGGCCTCAGCCCTGTATAAATAATCTTAATATCTATATTCGGCTCAAGCCCAGAAAGTTTTATCATTCGATTGGCAAGGTCCAGAATCTTAACAGGCTCTCCCATATCAAAAACAAAAATTTCTCCTCCTTCCCCCATTGTTCCTGCCTGAAGAACAAGCTCGCAAGCTTCAGGAATAGTCATGAAGTATCTCACAATATCAGGGTGAGTAATAGTTACCGGACCTCCTGCTTCAATTTGTCTTTTAAAGTGAGGAATCACTGAACCGTTAGACCCTAATACATTTCCAAATCTTGTAGTAATAAACTTTGTGGTATTACCTTCTACATTCTGAAGAGATTGTACAAACAATTCTGCAGCACGTTTAGAGGCTCCCATTACATTTGTTGGGTTCACTGCTTTATCAGTAGACACCATAACAAATCTATTCACTTTATATTTACTTGATAGTCTTGCAACAATTTTCGAACCTAATATATTGACAAAAATGGCCTCGTGAGGATTTTCTTCTACCAAAGGAACATGCTTGTAAGCAGCCGCATGATATACCATAGAAAAATTATACATCTGAAATAAAGATTCCATTCTATGCTGGTTTGAAACATCACCTAAAACAAACTTAAATGCAATATGAGGGAATTTCTCTCTCATTTCAAGCTCAATTTCGTAAAGCGGTGTTTCTGCCTGGTCCAAAACAACAATCAAAGATGGATTTACCAATGCAACCTGTCTTACAATTTCGCTACCAATAGAACCAGCACCACCTGTAACCAATACAGTTTTATCAAAATGTCTGCTTTGAATTTTTTCATTCTGAATTTTAATGGGCTTCCTATTTAATAAATCTTCAATCTGAAGATTTTTAATTGATCCGCCTAAATCGCTGTCTCGCAGTTTTTGTACAGAAGGAGCCTTGAAAACATTCAAATCTTTTTCCAGAAATAAATTCACCCAACTATTCATTTCATCCCTGGCCATCATTTCCTTAACGATGAGGACTCCATCAATGATCAGATCATCTTTTGAATTTTCTTCAATCTTTTGTTTCTCATATATGGGTTTTCCAAGCAGTGAAGCTCTTTTAGAATCCGTTCTTTGTGTAAGAAACCCTACTACCTGATAAGGTAAACTTGGATTATCCAAAATAGCACGGGCAATGGCTATAGATTGTTCATCAATTCCTAATACTAAAATTCTTTTTTTCAGTGCACTTCTTCTATATTCTCTTACGATATGAAAAAATTCTTTAACATAGAGCCTAAAAAGAAACAGTCCCATAAAAGAGATAACAAAATACAGGATCAGGTAAGGTGTAAGAATAAATTTGCTCCCGCTTGTCCAGAAATAAAACATATTAATGGTCCCGATAGTAAACATCGTACAGAAGCAGGATACCAACAATTTAAAAAGGTCTATAAATGTTGAGTGTCTTATAATTCCTGCATAGGTCTTAAAAAGATACATAAAGACTGTGTTTACTACAATAATAAAAGCAAAAACAGTACTTTTATCATCATGGTAAATAAACTCTTTTTGTGTAATTTTTTCAATAATGTAAGTTGAAAGGAACAGAGAGATGACCAGAATAATAATATCTATTATAAGTATTATCCATCTGGGAAGATATCTTACGTCTGAGAGATTGACAACATTATCTCCTCCAAATATTGTTTTCCTAAGAGAATTATACATTGTCTATATTGGTATTCATATGTTAATTAATACGGTACTAATCTTGGTTACTAATTTAATTGCTTTAAAAGCATTCATGCAAAATTAAAATAAAATATCATCTATATTCTAGATTTCAAAAAAATAAAATTAATTTCTGGATTGTATCTCCAGATTCCTTATCCTATTCTTTTTCATCATTTAAATTTAGTACCAATAATAAATACTGACTAGGGTCAAAAAGCATACCATAAATATTAATTGTAAAAAAATGTTTTTTTTCTAAACAACACTTATTTTCAATAAGATTCTGACTTTTAGAGTATTTTATTAAAATTTCTTTTAAATTTTTCTTTTTAATTATTCCTTTATTATTTCATTCTATTGTGACTGTATTTAATGAACTGTTCGTTTTAACAATTGCTTCTTTTTTATCAAAAGCAGCAGATACTACAAAAAGTAGCAATTAAATCTTAATGTCAAAAATGTCTTAAATTCATCAGTATTGATTTAGTGAGAATATCAGCTTAACATTAATGTATTATGAACATATTCCTATTTGTTCTTTATGTTGTGCTGATGATGTTTAATTTTTTCTTCCAATATTCCTGTGTTTAATTTTTAGTCAAAAATATCATTTATTTTCTCATATTCAAAGCCTCTGCTCATGAGATATTTTATAGTTTTTGATTTTTTTTGATATTCCTGTAATCCTTTCTGTTTAGAAGAGTAATCCTCATAAATTCTTTTGATGGTTTTGATGTAGTCATCTTCATATATTTCATCAAAGCACGAGTTGATCAGTTTTTCGGATATCTGCTTCTGTTTCAGATGCATTCTGATTTTATTCTTCCCCCAATGCTTGATGTAAAATTTACCTCTGATATAACTCCTTGTAAAGCGTTCTTCATTTAAGTAGTTTTCTTTGAGGAGATACAGGATAATTTCTTCTCTCGCTTCATCAATCAGCAGGAATTCTTTCATCTTCTGCTCTACTTCTGCATGACACCTGTCCTGGTAAACACAATAGCTGACCAGTTTCTGCTTGATTTCCTCGAAAGTAAAAGATTTTTTTTCCATTGTATAAAAAAAGAATGAGCTTACGCCCATTCTTTGTATGATATTATAATGCCTGTTAGTAATTGAACAGCGCTTTACCTTCCATTAATTCATTCACTTTCTTTCTTACAGATGCAAGAACTTCTTCATTTTTGATATTATCTACCACCTCAGAGATCAGCCCTGCAATAGTATCCATATCATTTTCTTTAAGCCCTCTGGTGGTAATGGCAGCAGTTCCCAATCTGATACCAGATGTAGTGAACGGAGATTTATCATCAAAAGGAACCATATTTTTGTTACAAGTAATATCAGCAAGTACCAGTGCTTTTTCTGTTTCTTTACCGTTTACTCCTTTGTTTCTAAGGTCTACCAACATCAGGTGGTTGTCTGTACCTCCACTTACGATATCAAAACCTCTGTCGATCATCGCTTTTGATAACGCCTGTGCATTAGCTTTAACCTGTTTTGCGTAAGTTTCGAATTGTACGTCCAATGCTTCACCGAAAGCCACAGCCTTACCGGCAATCACATGCTCCAGCGGACCTCCCTGGATACCCGGAAATACAGCACCATCCAATACCTGGCTCATCATTTTGATTTCTCCTTTTGGCGTTTTGTGACCATAAGTATTTTCAAAATCTTTCCCCATCATGATCATTCCTCCTCTAGGACCTCTTAAAGTCTTGTGGGTGGTAGTGGTCACTACATGGCAGTGTTCGAATGGAGAATTCAATAATCCTTTTGCTACCAGACCTGCAGGGTGTGCAATATCTGCCCAAAGCGTTGCTCCGATCTCGTCAGCCACTTCTCTGAATTTAGCATAGTCAAGGTCTCTTGAATAGGCAGAGAAACCTGCAATCATCATTTTCGGTCTTTCTCTGAGAGCTACTTCTCTCATCTGATTGTAATCGATAAGACCGGTTTCTCTCTCTACTCCGTAAGAAACCACTTCATATTGGATTCCTGAGAAGTTAACAGCAGAACCGTGAGTAAGGTGCCCTCCCATTGAAAGGTCCATTCCCATGATCTTATCTCCTGGTTTCAAAACGGCAAGATAAATGGCAGCATTCGCCTGAGAACCGGAATGGGGCTGTACGTTCACATAATCTACTCCGAAAAGTTCTTTTGCTCTGTTGATAGCCAGTGTTTCAACCTCATCTACTACTTCGCATCCTCCGTAATATCTTTTTCCGGGGTATCCTTCAGCATATTTGTTTGTCAGTACACTTCCCATTGCTTTCATCACATTTTCAGAAACAAAGTTTTCTGATGCGATAAGCTCTAATCCATGGGTTTGTCTTTGTCTTTCCTTTTCAATCAGGTCGAAAATAATATCCATTTTACTTTTAGTTTTTGAAATTTATCCCCCCAAATGTACGGATTTTTCACCGAGATTCCGGTATTAAAAAAATGATTTTTAAACACCAAAAAGGGAAGTCTGAAAAGTAGATTTATTATTCCTGCTGATTTTATTTTCCCCAAAAAACACATTAAAATGCTTCATCAGAAAGCTCTTTATTCACCATAGCTCCTGCAAAATTTCCTTGTGCTACAGCATTGGCTACGGATCTCATCATGGTTACGTTATCACCACAGGCAAAAACTCCGGGAACATTTGTTTTCTGCATAAAATCTACTTTGATAAATCCTTGCTCCGTCAGTTCACAGCCAAGGTTTCCCGATGCATCAATATTCTGCTCAAAAGGAATCTTGGCATACAGGGCCTGTAATGATACGGTCTCTCCATTTTTAAAGATTATCTGCTGAATATAGCCATCTGCATGTTCAATTTTTTCAATTTCATTTTCATTAAGACTGATTGTATTCTGCTTCAGCTTTTCAATCTGATCGTCAGAAAGAACTGCTTTTCCGTTGGTAAACAAGGTCAGGCTTTTGGTCATATTAAAAATCAGTTTGGAAAATTCAAAAGCCATTTCTCCGTTGGAAAGAATTCCCGTCACTTCATTTTTTACTTCATAGCCATGACAGTACGGGCAATGCAGCACAGAAATCCCCCAACATTCTGCAAAACCTGGAATATCCGGCATGACATCCTTCACCCCGGAAGCCAGAATCAGTTTTTTAGCAGAAAATATGTCACCGGAAGCTGTTTCGACTGCAAAACCGGAATTGCTTTCTGACATTTTGATAACCGTTCCGTTATAGAAATGAACGGTATCATATTTTTCAACATCTTTTTTAGCCAGGTGTGAAATTTCCTTTGGAGTTTTCCCGTCATGGGTAATAAAATTATGAGAATGCGGAGTCTGCCTGTTACAGGGTTTTCCGTTATCAATCACCAGAACATTTCGCAGAGATCTTCCCAAAGCCATTGCTGCGGATAATCCGGCGTAACTGCCTCCTGTAATGATGACATCGAAGTTTTTATTTTGCATAGCTTTAATGATTTAAAATACAAATGTAAAGCAAAAAACACTAATGCAACTATATTGCAATAATGTTTTTTATTTTATTTCCCTTGACTTTATATTGAAAGCTCACTTTTTCCAGCGATCTCTTGTCTCATCAATTTCGTCCTGAATTCTTTTATTGATATCTGTTTTCGCTCCCTGTAAACTGAAAACAGCGGTTCCCCTTTCTCTTGCATACGGATTGGCAATAGAATCTTTCAATCCTGAAAGTTCAAAAAAAGGACCGGATTCTTTGAGTTCTTTTCCAGCTTCAGAGGCATCTTTAACCCTGATCACATTTTTATATTTTTTGCTCAGATCTATCCAGTTGATATAATCAGCATTCAATGATATCGCTTTTACACCAATTTCTGAATAATAATTAATTGCACCTGCCTGTCCGTAATTGTCACAGAGCACCAATGTATTTCCTGATTTCGACAGTTGGGAATATTGTTTATCTACTTTTTGGGCCAGTTCTCTCCATCCCTGCATATCGGCAAAATCCTGAGGTAAAGAATGGTCTTTTCCGTCTTCCCAGCGCAGCAATCCGATTTTCCTGTACTGATCCTGATGAGTCTCAATATATTCAGGGCTTTTATTCGGGAAGGCCAGATTATATAATGGGAGAAATAACAGGACAGGGATGCTGATACTGACGGGTTTCAAAAATCTTTTCCAGCCATTTTCAAAAATATTTCCGAGAAAAACAGATCCAAAAGCAATATATACCGGATAAAGCCCTATTGCATAATAATCTTTTGCTTTAAAAAACAAAAACAGGGTAATTGTGATGATATAACTCCAAAAGAAGACCCTGAACTTTTCAAAAGGTTTATACAACAGTAAAGCGCCCCACCCTGCGATCATCACAAAAAAGACTCCAACGAAAAATAAAGCCTGAGATTTCATAAACTCAGCACTGCTGACATGCACCAGCTGTCTTTCCGAAAGCTCTTTCATGTGATGAATGACCGGAAACTGATTCTGGTACTGCCAAAGAAGATTAGGGGAAATAATAATTAAAGCTAAAAGTGCTGCCCAATATAGATGAGGCTGCATAAAAATCTTTCTCTGTTCTGTTAATAACAGGGCAGGAACAAGTCCTAATAAGGAAAAAGCAATATTGTATTTATTCAATATTCCTATTCCGAAAATGACAGCTCCTATGTACAGCCATTTTACTTTTCGGGAATTAAAATATCTGATCAGACTGAAATACAGGAACAGCCAAAGAAAAATCTCCAGGGAAGTGGGCTGAAACAGCATATTGACCCGAAGGAGCACCGAAAACAAGATTCCCAGAGAGGCGAGTATTTTAGCAAACAGGCTTCCATTGAGCTCTTCAACTGTTTTCCATGTAAGCACTATTGTTAAAGCTCCGAACAAAGCCGGAAAAAATTTGACCCAGAATACAGTATTACCCAATTCCTTGATTAACCATGCCAACCAAGAATTGACAGGCGGTACTGAAAGGTATCCCCAAGCTAAGTGATTTGCCTGATCAAGGTGCAGGTATTCATCTCTGTGAAGCTCATATTCCGGGCTTATCAGTGAATACTGAAGTATAAATTTAGCAAGAACAAAAAGGACAAGAACCCAATAGTTTTTTTTCATAGGTTATCGTTTGGATTACTATTAAGACAATTTAAGTTCCTCTTATGTGACATCCCTCAATCTTCTGCTCTAAAAACAACTTATTCTATCTGATGATTTCGGATTTACCTAAGTTCAAATGTAGGAATTATTTGGTTCCTGATAATGAGCAGATAATAAAAAGATCCCGGAGAAATATTCCTCCGGGACCTAACAGTTTAGTAGTTTATAGTGAGTTTATTATTTGGCCTTAGACTTTTCTTTCAACTCTTCTTTATCTTTATCAGACGGGTTCCATACTTTTATTTCAGAATCTTTTGTAATCTCAGACCCCGGAAGAATCTGAACATTGATTCCATCGCTGGCGCCCAGTTTCATATATACTTTTTTAAATTTGCCGTCTTTCTGTTTTACTTCTACAAAAGGAACATCTTTTCCCTGTTTCTTCTCATACTGAACTAAGGATTCGTCCATCAATAAAGCATTTTTCTGAGAGCTTAATACAATTTCACCATTCGCTGAGAAACCAGCTCTGATGTATTCATTATTAGGATTGTCCACATTTCCTTCTACCGGAAATTTAATGGTCCCTGCATTATCTTTTCCTTTAGGAGCGATCATCGTAAGTTTCCCGGGGAAGGTTTTATTCTGTAAGGCACCGATCACGATGTTCATATCCATCCCCTGTCTCAGTTTTCCAGCCTGAGCTTCATCAATTTCACCTTTAAAGATAAGAGAGTTCAGATCGGCTACGGAACAGATCGTTGTACCGGCATTGAAGTTATTGGCCTCAATCACCTGGCTACCTAATTTCACAGGAACTTCAAGAACGGTTCCTGAAGCTTTGGAACGGATTTGTGTAGTCGCCAGTCCCTGCCCCTGAAGTTCAGGTGTAGCACCGGTTTTGGCAATCTGTAATCTTTTCTGGGCGGTATTCAACTGCTGCTGGGAATTTTTAAGGGTCTGCTGCTGGGAGTACAGCTGCTGCTGTGAGTTCAGGTATTCCTGTTTAGAAGCTACTCCCTGCTTATAAAGCTTTTCCTGCATCTCAAACTGCTTCTGCATATTAGCAACATTCAGCTGTGCATTGCTGATCTGAAGCTGAGCATTCTGAACTTCCTGCTGAGCGGCGTTTACTTCAGAAATACTCGGTACGATTTTCACCGTAGCGATAAGCTGCCCCACTTCTACTTTATCTCCTTCTTTCACTAAGATTTTATCGATGATCCCTGTAATGTTGGGCTTAATTTCAATCTCTTCCTTCGGTACAATTTTCCCGGTAGCCATCACCTTATCATCCATATTCTGAATGGTAGGTTTACGGGTAAGGAAAGCCTCACTTTCCTTAGAGTTTGATTTTATAAGATAGCCAATCCCTGAGAACAATGCCACTGCAAAGAAAAGCCCCAATACTATATAAATGGCTTTTTTCCAAGTGAATTTCTTTTTCATATGTATAGTTTATTTTTTAATTAAAAGGTTGAAAGATTTAAGTTTAAAAGACCAATCCGTGTTGTCTCCCGTTTCAAATTTTCAAATAATATCATTTAAATTAATTACTCTGTTCTTAATGCCTCAATCGGTTTAATCTTCACTGCTCTCTGCGCGGGAATCATTCCGATGATCAATCCTAAAACCACCATCACTGCCATTGCTGCAAATACATTCCCATAATTAACAGTCGGGTTATAGAATGGAAATGAATCCTGGCCCTGGGTAGCAATATTTAAGATCATAAGTACAAAAATCCCGGACATAAATCCCAAAAGCCCTGAAGAAAGGGTGATCACAACACTTTCAAGCAGAATCTGATTTCTTACTTCCGCAGGTTTTGCTCCCAAAGCCCGTCTGATCCCGATCTCTTTTGTTCTTTCTTTTACGGTGATCAAAAGAATATTGGAGATTGCAATTACCCCTGCAAGGATTGTAAGGGTTCCCACGATGATGGTCAGCAGCTGCATCCCGGAAAGAAACCCTGTCAGCTTTTTAAATTCTTTCTGTACGTTGGCACTTCCGAATGCATTGGTATCTTCAGGGGAAACCTTATTTTTAGTTTTTAAAATCTGTTTTATCTGATCTTCCACCACATTAAGGTCTGCAGTAGGCTTTCCGACAATAGCAAACAGATCAACCTGGTCTCCTGCATTATACATCTTGGTATAGGTGGAAAGGGGAATAAAGGCCGACTGGTCACTTTCAAAGCCTCCTCCTTTCTTGACCCGGAAAACTCCGATCACATTAAAGAATAATCCTTTGATATTAACAGATTTTCCGATTGGGTTTTCATTTTTCTTGGCATCAAAAAAGTTCTTATAAATTTCTTCCCCGATCACGACCACATTTTTGTTACCTGCAACATCTGCATCATTGATGTAACGTCCGAAGATCAGTTTCTTTTCTGAAATTTTGTTTCCTACGGAATAGTCTCCCGTAAGGGCATAAGTAGCATTTTTCCCGTTTCTTGACATGGCTTCACCGGGACCTCCCGTAAAGCTTCCTCTTGAATTTTGCGGCGAGATATAATCAATATCCGGTATTTTCTTTTTCAGCACCTCCATATCGGACAGGTTCAGATGAACATCCCTGCCTTTAGGAAATCCTTCGTAAGGAATAGATGTTTTCTGCGCCCACAAAAAGATCGAATTGGTTGCAAAACCGGAAAACAGTTTATCAAAACCATTTTCCATTCCTTTTGCTGCTCCAAGAAGGCTTACATACAAAAACATCCCCCATCCTACGCCGATCATGGTAAGAAATGTACGGAGCTTATTATTCCTCAAAGAATAATAGATCTCCTGCCAAGTATCTTTTTTAAATATGATGTTCACTTCTCTGTTATTATAAATTATTTAATCATAGCCCATCCGAACTGTGATGGTTTTTATTAGGCTAAATTTTCAAATTATTCTGCTTTCAGGTTACTGTTATTCTGTCCTCAAGGCTTCAATCGGTTTAATTCTCGAAGCTCTGTATGCCGGAACAAAACCTGCTACCAGTCCCGAAAAGACCAGTGCAATGAATGCCATAAAAATAGTTCCCCATCCTACACTTGGGTTTTTAATGAAAAATTCTTCAAGACTATCGCCGAGCAGGTTGAGTGTAAGGACTCCTATTCCTACGCCTACAAATCCGGAAATCACTGTAATCACAACGCTTTCCTGTACAATAAGAGCAACAATACCTCCCGGCTTAGCTCCAATTGCTTTCCGTACTCCAATTTCTCTGGTTCTCTCTTTTACAATATAAACCATGATATTACTGATCCCGATAATTCCGGCCAACAGGGTCCCAAGCCCGATAAATCCGACAATGGCTGTAAGAACCGCCATAAATGTAAAGGTATCGTTCATGTTTTTGGCATTATTCCAGACACGGACTCCATTTTCATCATCCGGAGAAACATTTTTTCTGGCTTTTAATTTATCTTTCAGCTCATCCCCATATTTGATGGCCTGCTCAGGGGTAAGTTTTTCATTGTAAGCGATATAAGCTATATTAACAGTATCAGATCCTTTTTTCATCTGTTGCAAAGTGGTAATAGGAACGGTGATATGTCTTTCATCCCTGTCACCTCCGTCATCAGAGAACACTCCCACTACTTTAAACATGGTTCCGTTGATATCTAGCTCCTTTCCTATAGATCCTCCGTTTTTTATGAGGTCTCTCTGTACCATTCTTCCGATTACAGCAACATTCTGTTTTCTTTCCAGATCAAAAGAGTTGATATAACGGCCGTCAATTACTTTTCTGTTCTCAATAACCTGTTCCCCCGGCTCTGCACCATGCACCTGATAAAGGCCGCTTTCCTTTCCGTATTTCACCATCAGGTTGGTGGCATATCTGGGGCTGGACGCTCCTACTTTTTCTTTATCTGTATTCACAAGGAAATCGTAGTCACTGTTAGTCATGGTCACATTTCTGTCAGACTGCAGTCCTTTATAGCCCAAAGTGGTTTTCCCGGTATAAATGGTGATCAGGTTTTTGGCATCTCCTGCAAACCCTTCTGAGAAAGCATTCTGCAGGCCTTTTCCGATTCCAAAAAGTACAATAAAAATAAACAGCCCCAGGGCCACTGTAAACCCTGAAAGTACCGTCCGAAGTACATTACTGCGGATAGAACTGAATATTTCCTGCCAACGATCTAGGTCAAACATTTTTATTAGTATTAAAAGATTGAAAAATTAAAATCATTTAATTTTCAAATTATCTCATTTTCAAATTTTCAAATTGTTTAAAGTACAATCTGCTTTATAAACTCATCACTTTCAATGATCCCATCCTTCAGCACTACATTTCTTTTGGTCTGTGCGGCAACATCCGGTTCGTGGGTTACTACAATGATGGTTTTGCCTTCATTGTTGATATCCTGAAGAAGTTTCATAATGTCATGGGTGGTTTTCGAATCCAAGGCTCCGGTAGGTTCATCCGCCAGTACTACTTTTGGATTGGTAATCAGTGCTCTTGCAATGGCCACCCTCTGTTTCTGCCCTCCTGAAAGCTCGTTAGGCAAATGGTTTGCCCATTGTCCCAACCCTACTTTTTCAAGATATTCCAAAGCTTTCTGATTCCGTTCCTTTCTGGGTACATTCTGGTAATAAAGAGGTAACGCTACGTTTTCCAGTGCCGTTTTGTAACTGATAAGGTTAAAAGACTGAAAAATAAATCCTAAAAACTTACTTCTGTATTCAGCAGCTTTTATCTCTGATAAGTGCTCGATAGGAACTCCATCCAATTCATAGGTACCGGAATCTTTTTCGTCCAGAATACCAATAATATTAAGAAGGGTAGATTTTCCGGAACCGGAACTTCCCATAATAGATACAAACTCGCCCTCTGAAATATTCAGATTAATTCCTTTGAGAACGTGAAGCTTGCTTTTTCCCGTATCGTATGACTTATGTAAATCCTGAATTACTAACATTAAGTGATGTATGTTTTATACCCAATAAGTAGGCGAGATTTTCAAATTGTTACAAGAAAGAAAATTTATTCAAATATTTTTTTGTTTAACTCATTAAACCTTTATTTATAGTATTTTATGTTTAATTGTTTAACTGTAACTTCAGATTTGTATCCTTTTACCCTCAATATTCCCTTCCAGCCTATTATTCGAGCCTGTTTCATGTAAATGTGGAAAACTTTTCAGGCTAAAAGTCAGCCTATTAGTATTTACCTCTTTCAAAATCAGTTCTTTTTTTCGAACTTTGTATCTAGTTCTTTACAAGAAATACGAAACTGAAAAAGTGAATAACTTCTATTCACAACCCTCAGAAAAACAAAAGCTTAAGTATTTCCGGGACGTTATCCACAGAGATCTAAATTATTTTAATTATAAAGATATTTAATATGGGAATTTTTGATAAAAGAGTAAGTTATAAGCCATTTGAATACCCGGAGGTTCTTCAATTTGTAGAGGCAATCAACAAATCGTTCTGGGTACATTCGGAAGTGGACTTTACTGCAGATGTTCAGGATTTTCATTCGCAGTTGGAACCACATGAAAAGCACGCTGTGAAAAATGCGCTGTTAGCCATTGCACAGATCGAGGTGTCTGTAAAGACATTCTGGGGAAATCTATACAATCACCTGCCGAAACCGGAATTCAATGGATTAGGATCTACTTTTGCAGAATGCGAATTCCGTCATTCTGAAGCCTATTCCCGTTTATTGGAGGTATTGGGATATAATGATGAATTCCTTAACGTAATTGAAATTCCTGCCGTAAAAGGAAGAATCGAATTTCTTGGAAATGCTTTGAAACATGCTAATTCCGCAACGCCTAAAGAGTACGTTTCAGCATTGTTATTATTCAGTATTCTTGTAGAAAATGTTTCTCTTTTCTCTCAATTTGCCATCATCCTCTCTTTCACGAGATTCAAAGGATTCATGAAAAATGTTTCCAATATCATTGCATGGACTTCCGTAGATGAACAAATTCATGCCAATGCAGGAATCTACCTGATCAATAAAATCCGTGAAGAACAACCGGACCTGTTGACAGAAAGTGACATCGAAGATATCTATACTCTTGTAGACGAATCCATCGCAAAAGAAGGCGATATCCTGAGCTGGATCTTTGAACTGGGTGAAATCGATAACGTATCTAAAGAAGACCTGTTAAACTTCATGAAATACCGTGTGGATGACAGCCTTAAGAAAATCAATATGAAAACAAGATACAACATCACTCCGGAACAATACAGACCAATGGTATGGTTCGAGGAAGAAGTTTTCGCCAATTCATTGGATGATTTCTTTGCAAAACGACCTGTGGATTATACAAAACACGATAAGAGTATTACAGCCAACGATTTGTTCTAATGCGGGGCGCGAGCGAAGCGAGCGTCAAAGCAGATAGTATCAGCGCAGTCATTCTGAAAATAAGCTTATGAGCTTATGAGAAACATATGACACTAAGTTTTTACATACAACAGGCACAAATATAAAAGATGATTAATGTAATCGTAACCTATACGGTAAATCCCGGATTCGTTCCCAGCAATAAAGCGAATATTCAAAAATTCCTGGAGGATTTTAAAAAATTAGATCCCTCTACTTTTGAATACAAAGTTTTTGTAAAGGAAGATGGCGTTACTTTTGTACACTATTCAAACTATAGTAATGAAGAAGTTCAGCATGAAGTTTTGAATGTACCGTCTTTTAAAGAATTTCAGAAATTAAGGGACGAAAGCGGATTGAACGGTTCCCACAAAGTAGAATTTTTACAATCAATATTATAAAAAAACAAAATTCCGGGGTGGTTATCTCATCCCGGAATTCGAAAATATAACATCTATGGAAGAGCAAAATTCAAATATATGGTGGCTCAACGAAGAGTCTGAGCAGATGTTGAACAGAGGATATCTGTTGAAAGGTGAAACGGTAGACGGAGCTATCGACAGAATCACCACTGCTGCTGCAAAAAGGTTATACAAGCCGGAACTTCAGCCAGCTTTCAAAGAAATGATCACAAAAGGATGGATCAGTTTCTCTTCTCCCGTATGGGCTAATATGGGAACAGAGAGAGGTCTTCCGATCTCTTGTTTCAACACCCACATTCCGGACAGCATTGAAGGAATTACCCATAAAATGGGTGAAGTGATCATGCAGACAAAAATCGGAGGTGGTACTTCAGGCTATTTCGGAGAGCTTAGAAACAGAGGAACAGCTGTAACGGATAACGGAAAATCTTCCGGAGCTGTTTCATTTATGAAGCTTTTTGATACCGCAATGGATGTTGTTTCACAGGGAGGTGTAAGAAGAGGGGCTTTTGCTGCTTACTTAGATATTGACCACGGAGATATTGAAGAATTTTTATCCATTAAAGATATCGGTAGCCCGATTCAGAACCTGTTCACCGGAGTATGTGTTCCGGATTACTGGATGCAGGATATGATTGACGGTGATATGGACAAGCGTAAAGTTTGGGCAAGAGTATTGGAAAGCCGCCAGCAGAAAGGACTTCCTTATATTTTCTTTACCGATAACGTCAACAGAAACAAACCTCAGGTATATAAAGATTTAGGAATGACGGTAAACGCAAGTAACCTTTGTTCTGAAATCATGCTTCCATCCACAATGGAAGAATCATTCATCTGCTGTCTGTCTTCCATGAACCTTGAATTATATGATGAGTGGAAAGATACAGATGCGGTAAAATTGGCAGTATACTTCCTTGATGCCGTATTATCTGAATTCATTGATAAAACGGAAGGAAACTACTACTTACAGGGAGCAAGAAACTTCGCAATGCGTCACAGAGCCCTTGGATTAGGAGTTTTAGGATACCATTCGTACCTGCAGAAAAACATGATCCCATTTGAAAGCTTTGAAGCGACTCAGTTCAACGCAAGAGCATTCAGACATATTAAAGAGCAGGCTGAGCAGGCTTCAAGAGAACTGGCTAACATTTACGGAGAGCCGGAAGTACTGAAAGGGTACGGATTAAGAAATACCACTACAATGGCTATTGCTCCTACCACTTCCAGTTCTGCAATCCTGGGACAGACTTCTCCGGGAATTGAACCTTTCTCTTCCAACTATTATAAAGCAGGTCTTGCAAAAGGAAACTTTATGCGTAAGAACAAATACCTGGCAAAACTATTGAAAGAAAAAGGACTGGATAACGAAGAAACGTGGAGAACAATCATGCTGAACCATGGTTCTGTACAGCACCTGAACGAGCTTACTGCTGAAGAGAAAGCAGTATTCAAAACATTCAAGGAAATCTCTCCGATGGAGATCATTTCTCAGGCAGCACAAAGACAGCAATACATTGACCAGGCACAGTCTCTGAACCTTCAGATCCCATCTACAATGCCTGTAAAAGATGTAAACTACCTGTATATTGAAGCATGGAAAAAAGGGGTAAAAACACTTTACTACCAAAGAAGTTCTTCCGTTTCGAAAGAAATGATGGTGAACTTTGTATCATGCTCAAGCTGTGAAGCATAGGATCAAGTAATAAACACACTATATTATTTACAAAAGCACGCCGAAAGGGGTGCTTTTCTTGTTTCTGCTAAAGAAATAGGTTTAAGCTAAGCCAATGGAGTAATTTTATATTTAAAAACAGACTGAAGCCGTTCCTGTTGAATTCGTTTTCGGTGATACTTTTTAATTTAATATAGGGATCAGTGGAAAACGATTTATACATTATTAAAATCTATTTATTTCAAAAAAAGATATTATATTTACACGATAAAATTGTACAGCAAGGGATTTGTAAACAATCTTATATAACCTAAAAACTCAAATATGAAAAAAATTTTTCTTACCTTATGTGTAAGCGGATGTTCTATCGCTTACGCTCAGCATCTTAATTTTTCTGATGCAAAATTTAAAGCTTTACTTCTAAGTTCCAATGCCACGAACCACATTGTACAGGACTTTAACGGAAACTCTATTGCTATAGACACGAACGGAGACGGAGAAATCCAGCTTTCAGAAGCACAGCAGGTGAAAGTTCTGACAATCAGAATGGATCCTGACCAGGCATACATTAATCCTGGCGGCAATACATCTGATCCTGCTAACATAAAAACAGCCTATTACAACAGCCACCTGCCGGACGGAATTTCAGATGCACAGCTTTTCCCCAATCTTGAAGAACTTTATTTCTGGAATACCAAAACGGCTAACATCAGCTTTAGCAATAATTCTACAATAAAAAAAGTACAAGGAAGACCTTTTTATTATGATTTATCACAAGGAGGCCAATATATAGCTTCTCCTATTAATCTGTCCTTTGATAACTGCCCGGGAATTCAGAACATTGCAGACGTTATCGCTTATCAGATTTCCGGTAATCCATGGTCTCCTGATGAAAATAGTTTAAGGATCAAAAACTGTCAGCAAATTAACGGTAATGCATTGATCAGTTCTGCTGAACTGAGGGAACTGTATATTGAAAATTCCAGTATTCAAACGATAACTTTTGATTCCTGTAAGTTTTTGGAGAAGATTACTGTTCCTCATCTGAATACACTCACAAAAATTGCGATCACAGGGGGATATTTTCCTTCCACTACAGCCAACTCTAACCAGAATATCGAACTGATTGCCAATAATTGTACCAACCTTCAGGAAGTCATTGCTGATACAGATCACTACGATTCAAACGGATCCTATTTCTCTGCGATAAACCTTAATGGCTGTTCATCTTTAAAGAAAATAAAAGGTCTAAACACTCCAACTGTTGATTTCAGTGCTGCAGGGTTGACCAATCTTGAAGAATTAGACTGCGCTTTCTATAACAGGTATGTATATTATACCACTTCAGGAGTCTATTTCGGAAATGTCAATACATTAAATCTTGCAGGGCTTCCCAAGCTTAAAGTTTTAAAAGCTTTCAATCAGAAAATAGCCAATAATGTAAATTTCAGTGCTGCACAAGCGCTGGAAAATATTGATGTCACCAATACCTGTGGATATATGAATACAGTGGATGTGAGTAACCTTTCACTTCTGCATACTTTAAAAACAGATCGTTTTATGACCGGCAATACACAGGGACCGGCAAATCTTCAAAATATTGTTGCTAAAAACTGTATCACACTCACCAATTTTGAATTTGGCAACAATCAGGATTTAAGAAAACTGGATCTGGAGAATTGCCCGGGACTGCAAAACTTATCCATCGGATATATGTTCTCCAATTTAGAAAATATCAACCTCAGCCAATGTACCGGTTTTAAAGATATTAAGGTAAGCAATACAAAAATAACATCTCTGGATACCAAAGACTGTGTGGCACTGCAATCCTTGAATCTCTATGAAAACAGCCTTCTCAATTCAGTCAATATGACAAACAATACCAATTTGGAATTTTTATCATTGGCAGATCTGCCATTGCTGGCTCAGGTGAATACTTCTGATAATATTAATCTAAGCAATGTACGTGTTCATAGGTGTCCTCAGATTCATCAGCTTGACTTTTCCACATCATCACATCTGGAATCTGTTGTATTATCGGATATGACTAATCTTGCTTCTGTTAATCTGAGAAACGGCTCCATAGAAGAGTTCGTTGATCTTAACAATAACAATTCGAATGTATCAGTTTGTGTGGATGATGCCCAGCTCAGCGATCTTCAGACCATGTATCCGGATATTACATTTACTACCAACTGCGGAAATTCTTTCCTGAAAATTGATACTGCAAAAATCAATACAAAACAGATCAGAGTTTTCCCTAATCCGGTGAAAGATATATTACAGGTAAGCTCTGATACTCCCATAAAGAACATACAGCTTATCGATTCCCAGGGAAGAATTATTCTCAACAGAGATGTTAACCGGGATATTGTAAAAATTGATCTTTCGGGCTATCCTACGGCTGTTTATTTTATAAAAGTGACAACCGATAAAAAACAGGTTACTGAAAAAATTATAAAAAAATAATATTTACGGTACTATTATTTTCACCAAAAATCATAGAACTTTCTATGATTTTTTTGGTTTATATTTGTGTTTATTGTTTAATGCTATAACACAACAGATATGAAATTCGGACAAGTAGAAGACCCGTCAAAAATAGATTTCACCCTTCCTCAGGATCATCCCAGAACCAAAGAAATTTTAAGCCAGAATAAAAAAGGACTGGAAAATATCTCTATAGGATGTGCCAAATGGAATAAAACAGACCTTAAAGGTTTTTATCCCAAGGGAACGAAAGACGAACTGACCTATTACGCCACACAATTCAATTCTATTGAGCTGAATGCCACTTTCTACGGAATGCCTACCCCTGACCAGGTAAAAACATGGAAAGAGAAGACTCCGGAAAATTTTAAGTTTTTCCCTAAGATCACCAATACCGTTTCCCATTTCAGAAGACTGATTGATGTGACAGATCCTGTTACCCAGTTTGCTTCAGCAGTCATTAATTTTGATGAGAAATTAGGAATGGCCTTCCTTCAGCTTCATGATAATTTTAAACCTAAAGATTACGACAGATTAGAGAAATTTGTGAAAGAATGGCCCAAAGAAGTTCCTTTGGCGATAGAGCTCAGAAATACGGAATGGTTTACAGATGAAGAAATCCTCAATACAACCTGTGAACTTTTTGAAGCCCACAATATCACCAACATTATTGTAGATACTGCCGGAAGAAGAGATATGCTTCATATGCGCCTTACCACTCCCAATGCCTTTATCCGCTATGTAGGAGCCAATGCGGAAAGTGATTATGAAAGACTGGATGACTGGATGAAACATCTGACAAAATGGAAAAAGGAAGGTCTTCAGAATATCTACTTTTTTGTTCATCAGAATATAGAAAAGGCATCTCCCCTTCTGTCCGCATACTTTATCAAAAAGCTGAATGAGGATTGGAAAACTGATCTTCACATTCCACAAATGGCAACGGAAAATACGGGAACCCTGTTTTAAATCCATTAATGTTTGCAGGGATTATTCAAAAGCTAACAATTATTCAAGCTTAAAAAAATTAAATAGACTCATTTTAATTTAGTCTTACAAAAGCTACAAACCCTTTTCATAACAGATTTTTTCTTACATTAGAGTATACCGTAATTCACTAAACGGTATGTATAAAAAAATTAGACATGGAAAAGGAAATTTGTAAAATCAGTATCGCGAGCAACTGGCTCGGTGATGAATATATCTTTTATGAGAATCACAAAATCAAAAGAGTATTCGATAATCACAGCTTGAATTCCAATAAAGTTGAATGGCTGGAACCCGGCCAGATCAGCAAACAAAATAAAGATAAATTAGTCAGGAGCTGTCCTGAAGAATTTAAAGAGCGAATCATGCAGATCCTGGATTATCCCTGATCCGTAAAATAAAAATAATGAGCCGTTGATTTTCAATGGCTCATTTATTTTTACAGGATCTTTATGCAGTTTTATTTTTTTTCAGAAGCAACACCAGGTTCAGAAACAACAGCAGAAAATCTAATGTAATCCAGATCCCCAGCTTTACATTTTCATAATTATAGGCATCTACCTGTTTTTTTGCCGCATCAGAAAGCTTCATACTCTGATTGATATAGTTCTGTACTTCTACAATCTGATCAATATTTTTATTGGGTACAGAATGCTGTGAAAAATAGACCAGATTTTTTTTTCCGAGATATCCGGCGATCCAGTATTCATCAGACTTATCCATTTTCAGGTATTCTATTCTGTAATATTCCGGCCGTATCTTTCCGATATGCTTAGGTTGAAGGATAACATTATTATCTGCTTTGTTTACATTGATCAGATAGAAATCCAGCGTCTGAGGAAGCTTATTGATCACCTGAAGACCCACGGAATTGTCTACAAACGCCACCGCACTTTTCTTGATAAACCAATAGGTGAAAACAGAAATAGAAGAAACCACCGTTACGATACGAAACAGTTTTGCCCATTTCGCCATTCCTCCGGATTTTACCTTAAACAGGACCAAAGAAAGAACAGAAGCCAGAAATATTATAAAAATAATGAGTGTCATATTTTACAAAGATACTTCTTCTCTGTATTTTATCTATATTTGCCACCGAAATTTTAACTCAAATAACCATGAAAAAAGCATTGACAGGCTTCTTTTCCTTCTTCATTATTGCCATCTGTGCACAGATTAAATTTGAAAAAGGCTATATCATCAGCAGTGATAACACTAAAAAAGAAGTATTCATCAAAAATCTGGGATGGGTAAGCAATCCTAACAGCTTCGTTTATAAGACAGATGAAAAATCTGCTGAAACCACAGGAACTCCATCCGTCATTAAAGAATTCGGGATTTACAATGATGTAAAATACGTTACGTACAACGGGGATATCGATTATTCATCTGATAATATCACAGATCTTTCTTCGGGCAAGGAACCGGAATTAAGAAAAGCATCCGTATTTTTAAAAGAAATCGTAACCGGTAATAAAAATCTATATTCTTATCAGGGAGAAAATGTCATAAGATATTTTTATGCCGATGCAGATTCTTCTATTCAGCCGCTAATCTATAAAAAATATTTTTTCAACGGGAACAGTTCTCAGATCGCCGTAAACGAAGAGTATATTGATCAATTGAAAACAATCTTCCCTGACGACAGTAATGTGCAGATACAAGCTGGAAAAACGAAATATACCGGCAGTGACCTTAAGAAAATTTTCAGGGCATACAATGCTAAGGTTTCGGGAACTTCCTATGAACAGTCGTTCTCTGATTCCACAAAGAAATCAAAATTCAACTTAAATATCAGGCCGGGACTTAATTTCTATTCTCCGGTAGACATCGCCGGGGCTTATCGTAATGATGGTCTTCCTTCAAAAACAGGATTCAGGATAGGAGCTGAAGCAGAGCTGGTATTACCATTTAACAGAAACAAATGGTCGGTTGTGGTTGAACCTACATTCTCTCTTTACAACAATAAGGCAACAATCAGGACTTCTGACGACCTTTATAATATGCATGTGGATAATTATTCATTTATCAGTATTCCGCTAAGTATAAGACATTATATGTTTATCAATGATAAATCTAAAATCTTCATCAATGCCGGTATTAACTTCCTTACGCTGAAAACCAGTTCGTCTAAAGATTATGCAGTAGACTATGACGGTTATGTATTTGACAGATTGAAATTGTCATCATCCCAAAGTTTCAAAAGTGCTGTTTTTGGAATAGGATTCAATTATAACAACAAATACAGTATAGAAGCAAGATATAATACCAGCATTAATATGTTGGAGGAAAAAGGGCCTTATGCCGATCTGAAATATACTTCCTTAATTATAGGATACAATATTTTCTAATCTACATTCCACTCTTTATAAAACTGGTCGAGGAAATTCATCATATAATTGTGTCTTTCTTCGGCCATTTTTTTTCCCTGTTCTGTATTCATGAGATCTTTCAGAAGGAGTAATTTTTCGTAGAAATGATTGATGGTTGTACCATTGGACTTTTTATATTCTTCTTTGGACATTCCTAAATTGGGCTGAACCGCAGGATCATACATCGGATTATTTTTAAAGCCTCCGAAATTGAACGTTCTGGCAATTCCAATCGCTCCAATGGCATCGATGCGGTCTGCATCCTGTACTATTTTAAGCTCAACCGGTGGATTTTCCGGGGCCTGACTTCTGTTCTTAAAGGAAATATTTTCAATCACAAATAAGACCTTTTCTATTGTTTCTTCAGAAACTTCCTGACTTTGGAGAAATTCTCTGGAAATCTTCGGAGCTATGGTTTCATCACCGTTATGGAATTTGGGATCTGCAATGTCATGAAGAAGTGCTGACAGCTCTACTACGTCTTTATCACAATCTTCGGTTTCAGCAATTTTAGTTGCCAGTTTCCAGACTCTTTCAATATGGAACCAGTCATGTCCTGCTTCAGCTCCTTCTAACTTTTCTTTTACAAATTTTACGGTGTTATCAATCGTACTTTTCATTAATCTATCAGTTCATTTAATATAATATCCCAGAGTTTACTGTTATAACTTCTAAAAAAATTAATATGTCCGATTTCTTTTTTATCAGATTCGGAAGTTTTCACCAGTCTGTACTTAGGTTTAAGATTAGGATAGGTATTGTTCAGTAAGCTCAATACGCCTTTTTCCGTCAGCCATACATCATCTTCGGCACGAATGACAAATACATTCTGTGTTAATTTTTTAGAATAGTCCTCAATTTTTTCCAACAGTCTGTTGGTGGATTTCCTGTTTAAAATTAAGGTTCTCCAGTCATATGCACAATTTTTTGGAAGACTTTCTCCAAGTCCGAACCAATGTGCCGGGAAATATCCTAATAATGAAGTGGTTAATGGCTGAACAATTCCAAAGCCCAGATAGGCTTCAATTTTTGTTTTTGGTCTCAGGTTACCAACAAAAGCATTTTGTGTTCCTACAAAAACAAATTCATCAAACATTTTGGAATCTTCATTCATCCCTAAAATCAATGCCCCTACAGAATGTCCCAGGCAGTATTTCCGGTATTCCGGGAAATTTGTTCTGATGTATTGCGTCAGTGTTTTATAGTCTCTGGAACCCCATATTCTCATAGAGCTGTGGAAGCCCCTCATATCTTTTGGTTTGGAGAGTCCTATTCCCCGATAGTCATAGGTAATAACCGTGAATCCCTGCTCAGAAAAATAGCTGGCAAAAGAAAAATATACCTGCTGTTTAACTCCTGTTGCCGAGTTGATGAGTAATAATTTTCCGTTGCTTTTTTCCGGCTTAAAAAGGTGGACAGCGAGCGAAGCATGGTCTTCTGTAGTAAGTATTAGTTTTTCCATAGCATAAAAGAAAAAATCCACTATAAAAGTGGACATTTTAAGTATATCTTTATGTTAAGTTTCATACTTTTGATATGCCGTAAATAGCTTAAGAAAGAAAATCTGAGATTCTCGGTAATCCTGTCTGGGATCCTTTACCTCCGGAAACCCTTGATGACACTTCATTTCCAAACTTCACACATTCCTCGATAGAATTTCCATGGCAAAGTGCTATGGCAAACCCTGAGGTGAATGCATCTCCCATTCCCATCTTGTAAACTGTCTCGTCTTTATCGTTCCTGTAATATTTCATCTCTGTTCCATCAAAATAAATGGTAGAATTGGTATCGTCTCTTACAAATACTTTGTTGAAATATTTTTTAAGAACATCTTCTCTCTTCTCTTCCCCAAAAATAGTATACAGCTCGCTGCTTTTGGCCACAATGAAGTCTACCTGCTCTAAAATCTCTTCGCTCACCCTCATTGCAGGAGAAGCATATAATCCTACTTTTTTACCATATTTCTTGGCTTTTCTGACGGTATATTCTACAACTGCCATAGACACTTCAAGCTGTACAAGTATAAGATCTGCGGTGTGAAAATATTTATCCGCCTCGTCAATATGGTCGTTATTGAGGTATTTATTGGCTGCCGGAACTACAACAATAGCTGCATTTCCGTCGGAGGTGGTTACATAAGCTGTTCCTGTTGATTCTTTATCTGTCTCATGAACAAAGCCTACGTTTACATTTTCACTTACCAGATTCCTCATGATCTGCTGCCCAAGAGGATCCATCCCCACACATCCTATAAAATAAACGCTTGCCCCTAGTCTGGCAGTTCCTACCGCCTGATTAGCTCCTTTTCCTCCAAAATAGCTGTCTGAATTAACAGCTAAAACCGTTTCATTGGGTAAAGGAAGTTTTTCAGTTTCCAGGACCAGGTCTATTGATGAACTACCTACAACGATAATTCGGGGTTGTTCTGATGAGAAATTCATTGTGTTTTATATTGGCATTAAAGTTTAATATTTCTAAAAAATAGCAGATCAAAAATAACTATTTTTAATTAACTTATTTCAATAAATTCAGTAATTATCTTTACCGGTAACTGATCCTTGTCATAAGCAATATAACTGGCATAAAAACCTTCTCCGTATCCTGTCTCAAATGCAAATATAGTTCCGGGATGATCTTTTGCCGGCTTCAGAAAAGCGTACTGATCTATAGCTCCGTTTTCATCAAAGAAATAATCATGGAAAAATTCTTCATAGATTCCCATGAAATCTCCTCCTTTATTCTGATAGAGTTTTTGTTCCAGCACATTGAGACTGTTCTGCGTATCCACATCCATGAAACATCCCATACCGCTTTCTACCGGATATCCAAAGACTTCCCCTTCTGCCAGCTCCTTCAGATTTTGTCCCGACGTAGTTGCCAGCTTCCAGTCTTTTATTTCAGCATGACTGAATATAATTTCGGCATAGGCCACGCAATTACTTTCTCTTTCCTTATGCAGCATTACAGAAAAGTCTCCTTTGGGAAATTCTGTAGTAAAAGGAAGCATATCATTGGTGATCAGCGGATCACAGGCTACCAGTTTTCCACTGGAAAGATAGATTTTTCCTACTTCAAAACTTTCCAGTAACGGGTTTTCCACAAAATCCCTTGAGAATAGTTTTTTTATGTTTTCTATATGTTTCATTTTATTTATTCTTTAAACCATCAGGCTGGATACAAGTATTCATCTGTATCCAGCCTGAGATTATGACAAAATTAATAATTGTCTATGTTTTTATTACAAACTTTTCAGCTTCTCTTCCAGGATCGCAATCTTGTCAAGAGCATCTTTTTGCTTTTTATGCTCCACTTCCACAATTTCAGGTTTTGCATTAGCAACAAACTTTTCATTGGAAAGTTTTTTATCTACTGAAATTAAAAATCCTTTCAGATATTTCAGTTCTTCTTCAGTTTTGGCTTTTTCTTCCCCTAAATCTAAGTTTTCACTTAAAGGAATAGAAACTTCGGTAGCTCCCACCAGGAATGTAAAGCTTGGTTTATCTGTTTTCTGTCCGAAATGTATTTCAGAAACATTCGCCAGCTTTCTTACGATCGCCTCATTGGCAAATTCAGAAGCATTGGTATAAACTTCTACTGCTTCTCTTGGTGAAATTCCTTTGGTCTGACGGTAGTTTCTAACGCCTGAAATCAATTCTGCAGTGATTTCAAAGTTTTTAATGATCTCTTCATTAAAGTTGTCTGCATTCTTCTGCTGAGCGATCACAAGTGCTTCATCAATACTTCTTTCCGAAATCAATTGCCAGATCTCTTCAGACTGGAAAGGCATAAACGGATGAAGCAGTTTCATCAGCTCTTCAAAGAAATATACTGTTTTGTCATATACTTCCTTAGAAATACCTTCTCCGTAATTAGGCTTGATTGCCTCAAGATACCAACCACAGAAATCATCCCAGATCAATTTATAGATCAGGTGCAATGCATCAGAGATTCTGAATTTCTCAAACTGATCATTGATTTCAACAATTGTTTTATTCAATTTATTTTCAAACCATTCGATTGCCTGGTTATCTGTAGCAGCAGCCGGCTTATCTTCGTGGTTCCACATATTGATCAGGCGGAATGCGCTCCAGATTTTCGTCATGAAGTTTCTTCCCTGAAGCATTAAATCTTCGTCAAAAAGAAGGTCATTTCCAGCCGCAGAGCTTAATAAGATCCCTACACGTACTCCATCTGCCCCATATTTTTCCATCAATTCGATCGGATCCGGAGAGTTTCCTAATGATTTTGACATCTTTCTTCTCTGCTTATCTCTTACGATCCCTGTAAAGTAAACGTTTTTGAACGGAACTTCTTTTTTGTATTCCAATCCGGACATGATCATTCTCGCTACCCAGAAGAAAATAATATCCGGTGCCGTAACAAGGTCTGAAGTAGGATAGTAATAGTTGATATCTTTATTATCAGGATCCAAAAGTCCTTCAAATACAGACATTGGCCATAGCCATGCGGAGAACCAGGTGTCTAATGTATCCTGATCCTGTCTAAGGCTTTCTGTCGTCAATTCATTGTTTCCTGTCTTCTGCTTTGCCAGTTCCAGAGCTTCTTCAGCAGTTTCTGCCACTACGAAATCTTCATCTCCGGTTCCATAATAGAATGCAGGTATCTGCTGCCCCCACCACAACTGGCGTGAAATATTCCAGTCACGGATGTTTTCCATCCAGTGCTTATAGGTATTTTTAAATTTCTCAGGATAGAATTTCACCTCATCATCCATTACTACGTCCAGAGCAGGCTTAGCCAGTTCAGACATTTTCAGGAACCACTGTACTGAAATCTTAGGTTCGATCACAGCTCCTGTTCTTTCAGAAGTTCCTACTTTATTTACATAGTCTTCTGCTTTTAGCAAAAGATCTTTTTCCTCTAATTCTTTAGCGATCTGCTTTCTTACCTCAAATCTGTTTTTTCCGGCATAGTGAAGACCGTGCTCGTTCAGATTTCCGTCATCATCTAAAGCATCGATCATTTTCAGCTGATGCTTCTGTCCGATTTCGTAGTCATTGATATCGTGTGCCGGGGTAATTTTTAATGCTCCCGTTCCAAATTCAATATCCACATATTCGTCTTCAATGATAGGAACTACCCTGTTTACAATCGGAACGATTACGTTCTTCCCTTTCAGGTGTGCATATCTTTCATCATTAGGATTGATACATACCGCAGTATCCCCGAAAATGGTTTCAGGACGTGTAGTAGCAACCGAAAGGAATTCTTCTGAACCTTCAATTTTATATTTAAGGAAATACAATTTCCCGTTTTGTTCTTTGAATATTACCTCTTCGTCTGAGATATTGGTTTTTGCTTCAGGATCCCAGTTGACCATTCTGTATCCTCTGTAGATCATCCCTTTATTATAAAGATCAACGAAACTGATGATCACCTGCTTGGAAAGGTTATCTTCCATCGTGAAGCGGGTTCTGTCCCAGTCGCATGAACATCCCAGCTTTTTTAGCTGCTCAAGGATAGTTCCTCCGTATTTGTGAGTCCAGTCCCAGGCATGTTTTAAGAACTCCTCACGGGTAATATCTGACTTATTGATCCCTTCAGACTTCAGTTTAGCAACAACTTTAGCTTCGGTAGCAATGGAAGCGTGATCTGTTCCCGGAATCCAACAGGCATTAAACCCCCTCATTCTTGCACGACGGACCAGAACATCCTGAATGGTATTATTCAACATATGCCCCATGTGTAAGATCCCCGTTACGTTTGGCGGAGGAATTACCACAGTATATGGTGGTTTATCATTCGGCTCTGAATGGAAATACTTGTTTTCTAACCAGTATTTGTACCATTTCTGTTCTGTTTCCTGTGGATTATATTTTTCTGAAATCTGCATAAATTCTATTTCTTTGGCTTACAATTTGCAAAAATAGTCTAAAGAAAAAAATTTTTAAGCATGAATTAAAATAATTTTTAACTTTGTTTCACAAAATTTATCTAACAAACATATTAACATTCAAGAATATGAAGAAATTAATCGCAGGAATTGCATTATTCGGAACATTTGCCCTGGCATCTGCACAAACTATTACGTTTGATAAAACTACTTTTGATTACGGTACAATCAAGCCAAACGCTGATGGTACAAGATTCTTTACAGTAACTAACTCAGGTGACAAACCTTTGATCCTTTCTAATGTAAAACCTTCTTGTGGATGTACGACTCCTGAATTTAGCCAGGATCCGATCATGCCAGGAAAATCTGCTAAAATCAAAGTAGGATACAACACAGCGATTGCAGGACCATTCAACAAAATGATTGAGGTTTTCTCTAACGACCCTGCCAATAACAGAAGCGTAATCTATATCAAAGGTAATGTAGATGCTAATGCGCCTGAAAAAGTATTGACTCCTGCAGAGCAAAAAGAAGCTGCTAAAGCTGAGAAAAAAGCTGCAAAACTAGCTAAAAAGGCTGCTGCAAAGTAATCTTTACTCAAAAAAATAAAAAAACCGTCTCCTTCGAGACGGTTTTTTTATTATATTTATGTTAGGTATTAAGATGAATGAGGGAAATACTGCCTGCTGATTTTTAAGCTTGGGTTAAAGCCAATATTCAATTTTACCACAACATAATCTATAATCTAAAAAATATATGGACACCAATTTCTCAGACGATTTTCAGATCAACGGAAAATTCTCCATCAAGAAATCATCTACTGCTTATAATGGAAAACTTACTAAAGAAGAAGGAGTACAATTATTAATTAAGGAAAAAGAAAAGCTTCGTGAACTTCAGGAAAAGCTGTATGCTGACGGAACCCAATCTCTGCTCGTTGTACTTCAGGCGATGGATGCTGCCGGAAAAGACAGTCTGATAGAACACGTTTTTGGAGGGGTAAACCCACAGGGATGTAATGTTACAAGTTTTAAAACACCTAGTTCTAAAGAATACTCCCATGATTTCCTGTGGAGACATTATCTTGCGCTGCCTCAGAAAGGGATGATCGGAATTTTCAACCGTTCCCATTATGAGAGTGTTCTGGTATGCAAAGTACATCCGGAATATAATTTAAGCGAAAAAACATGGTCTTCTGTAAAAGATTTTGATGATAAATTCTGGGAAAACCGCTATGAGAGCATCCGTAATTTCGAAAAACACCTTTCTGACAACGGAACTACCATTATCAAGATCTTTTTGAATGTGTCTAAGGATGAACAGAAGAAGAGACTTCTGGACAGAATCAATGAACAGGAGAAAAACTGGAAGTTTTCTGCAGGAGATCTTCCGGAAAGGGCTTTATTTGGTCAGTATATGACGGCTTATGAAACCGCCATTAACGAAACTTCAAAAGATCACGCTCCATGGTATGTACTTCCTGCCGACAATAAGTGGTTTGCCAGACTTGCCGCGATTCAGATCATCATTGAAACACTGGAAAAAATGGATCTTAAATACCCCACTCTTTCAGAAAAAGAAAAACAAAGCCTCGTTGATGCCAAGAACAGCCTTGAAAATGAATAATACAAAAATCCTCAGACCATTGATCTGAGGATTTCTATTTTATCTGACGCTTGCTTCTGCAGGTCTTCTGACAGTAAAAAAATCACGAGAAAATCTATAAGCCGGATTCTGTACTTCCGAAGAAGTGCCTGTTATTTATCTACGCTTTACATTGCTGCAAAACTTGAGCTGATTACCCCTCGGTTTTCAGGACGAGCCGCCCCTATTTCCATTACTGAAAAGAACCGATATACTTACCATTGCACCGCAAAGAGTTTACCTGGTTTCACTACAGCCGAACTGTACCTGCTTTCTGTTGCACTTGTCCTACCCTCACGGGTGACGGATGTTATCCGCTTTGCTGCTCTATGGTGTCCGGACTTTCCTACCTCCCGTAAAACGGGAAATCAACAGGCCGATTTTCTCGCAGGTGCAAAGATACATAAATTTTACGGTAAAATATAAGGTTGGGAGCCGGCAGCCAGAAGCCGGAAGTTATTTGCGGGAATACCATCTGTAATAACAGCCTTACAATCTGATCAGAATTATCTTTCATGATTTGCTCTTATTCTTCTTCTCCAATTAGCACTTTATTATTATCTTCGTGCCATTATATATCTATGAATTCCAGAGAAAAAGAATTTGCACAGCTTATCAAGGATAATCAGGGCCTGATTATTAAGGTATCCCGTCTGTACACAAATTCTCTGGAGGATGAAGAGGATCTTTTCCAGGAAATTGTGTTGCAACTCTGGAGAAGTTACGATTCATTCAAAGGAAACTCTAAAATTTCCACATGGATGTACCGTGTAGCACTCAATACAGCCATTACTCTTTTTAGAAAAAAAAGCAAAAGTCTGCCAACGAACGAACTGGATATCAACCACAAGGATTTTGTGGAAGATGATGATGAAAAGCAGCAGCAGATATCGCTTTTGTATACTGTAATCAAGACTCTTCCTAATATAGAAAGAGCCATTGTCATGATGTATCTTGACGATCTGCCTTACAAGGATATTGCAGAAAACCTCGGAATCACCGAAGTTAATGCACGTGTAAAAATGAACAGATTAAAGAAAACCCTTAAAGAACAGATGGAAAAATATGCCTGAATTTGATTTAGATAGCTTTAAAAAAACATGGCAGGAACAGCCTGTCCAGCCTAAATATGACAACCGTGAGATTCTTCAGATGTTGAATAGAAAGTCACGCAATTATGTGAAATATATTTTCTGGATCAGTGTTGTAGAATTCTTGTTCTTCTCTGTTTTAGGCCTGTTCTACTTCTTTCAGGAAGAAGAATCAGACAGTTTCCGTAAGGTGCTGGAAAGACTGGGTGCCCAGGAAGCTCCGGAAGTGGAAAATAATTTCGGACATGCTTATCTGGCTATAAAAATCATGAGCTTATTGATTACGGCTTATTTCGTCCTGAAATTTTATCAGAATTACCGCAGGATCAAAATTGAGGAAAACCTTAAAGGGCTTATCACCCGGATTATCAAATTCAAAAAAACCGTCAACGCATTTATCCTGATCAGCATTGTATTGCTGCTTACCTTTACTTTTGTGCTGATTTCTTTTATATTTTACACATTAAGTTCTCAGAATATACAGCCTACCAATGCCAACCTTACGATCATTATTGCAGGAATTACCATCAGTACACTGCTTGCAGTATCTATGATCTGGGTTTATTACAGACTGGTATACGGAAGCATTATTAAAAAGCTTGATAAAAACCTTAAACAGCTTAAAGAAATAGATTCTCAGGAAAATTAACATCCATAGGCTATAGTTCGGGATATTATTGTTAATTTTATTTCGCCAAATCTTTTTACTATGCCTTTATCATACGTTTATGGGACCTCTGAGGTTCCATTATTAGGACAGACTATTGGTGGAAACCTTAAAAGTACTGTCGAAAAATACCCCCATCAGGAAGCGCTTGTCTGCGTTCACCAGGACTACAGAGCTACTTATCAGGAATTTTACAATCAGACCACTGCAGTTGCCAAAGCCCTAATTTTTTTAGGAGCAAAAGCCGGTGACAGAATCGGAATTTGGGCCTCCAACCGTTATGAATGGGTACTGCTGCAATATGCCACCGCCAGAATAGGAACGATCCTGGTCAACATCAACCCGGCCTACAGAACCCATGAATTGACCTATGTACTCAATCAGTCTGAAGTACGCTTCATTTTTTCTGCTTTAAGCTTTAAAACAAGTAATTACAAGGAAATGGTAGAATATGCTAAAGAAGTATGTCCTACACTTGAACATGAGATTTTCTTTGATGACAACTGGGAAGACTTTGTCAATAACGGACAGGATATTTCGGATGAAGTTTTACACAGCTTCGAGGAACATGTACAGTTTGACGATCCGGTAAACATCCAATATACTTCCGGCACAACCGGATTTCCAAAGGGAGTGACACTCTCCCATCATAATATCCTGAACAACGGCTATTTTATTGGGATCAGGTTAAAATATACAGAGAAAGACCGTGTCTGTATCCCCGTTCCTTTTTACCACTGTTTTGGAATGGTCATCGGCAATATGTGCTGTACCGCTCACGGAGCCTGTATGGTAATTCCCAATGACAGCTTTGATCCGGAAATAACTTTAAAAGCAGTTTCTGATGAAAAATGTACTTCATTGTACGGCGTACCTACGATGTTCATTGCGGAGCTGGCTGTAAAAGATTTCGATCAATATGATTTTTCAAGCTTAAGAACAGGAGTAATGGCAGGCTCAGTATGCCCTCCTGAAATTATGAAGAAAGTAGAAAGCCTGATGAACATTAAGGAAATGAGCATCTGCTATGGAATGACAGAAACGTCTCCCGTATCTACACAGACGCTGATCGGAACTCCACTGGAAAAGCAGGTCAGCACCGTAGGAACCGTTCAGGATCATCTGGAAATAAAGATCGTGGATGAAAACGGAAGAATCCTTAAACGTGGGGAACATGGGGAACTCTGTACCAGAGGATATTCCGTCATGCTGAAATACTGGAATGACCATGAAAACACCAAAAAGGTATTGGATGACGCACGTTGGATGCATACCGGGGATATGGCCGTAATGGATAAAGACGGGTATATTACCATTTCGGGAAGAATCAAGGACCTTATTATACGGGGTGGAGAAAATATATCCCCAAAAGAAATTGAAGACTTTTTATATACGTATACCAACATTCTGGATGTTCAGATCATCGGTGTTCCCAGTGAGAAATTTGGGGAGGAGGTTATGGCCTGGGTAAAAGTGAGAAAAGGATTTACAATCACCGAAGAAGAACTCCAGGAATACTGTAAAGGAAGAATTGCCCACTATAAGGTCCCGAAATACTGGAAGTTTGTGGATGAATTCCCAATGACCATTTCCGGAAAAATAAGGAAGGTGGAAATGAGGGAAATTTCGATGAAGGAACTGGGGTTGGAAAGCAGAGCTTAACTCACAAGAAAATTTAAACTGAAAGATTAACCACAAAGTCACAAAAGTTTTTTAACACTTAAGTTATTTGAAGTGACAAGCTTTGCGTATAGAAGTACACGTAAGTCTTGAAAATCTCTGATTTTCTTGGATGCTAGCATAAGATTATAGCCGATTACTCTTGTGGAGGAAAGGATGGAAGATTAACCGCAAAGTCACAAAAGTTTTTTAACACTTAAGTTATTTGAAGTGACAAGCTTTGCGTATAGAAGTACACCTAAGTCTTGAAAATCTCTGATTTTTGTGATACTGCAAATATTTCCTCCTCTGGAGGGAGGCAAATTGAAAATCTGACAGGGTGGTTTTCACAACCTATCATAAAAACAAAAAAGCATTTCAGATGAAATGCTTTTTTATGTTTTAAAGTTCTTTTCTTAACCTTGCTACAGGAATATTGAGCTGCTCCCGATATTTTGCAATCGTCCGTCTCGCAATATTATAGCCCTGTTCTTTTAAGATCACTACCAGAGCGTCATCCGTTAGTGGCTTTCTCTTGTTCTCTTTACTGATAACCTCCTGAAGATGGGTTTTAATCTCTTTCGTAGAAACTTCTTCCCCGTCATCGTTGGTCAGGCTGTCTGAGAACAGGTCTTTAAGGTAGACGATACCATTAGGAGTATCGGCATATTTACTTTTTACCACCCTTGAGATCGTAGAGATATCAAAACCTGTAATATCAGCAACATCTTTCAGAATCATCGGCTTCAGAGACTTTTCATCCCCTGTAATGAAATAATCCTTCTGGAATTTCACAATAGCGGTAATCGTCTGCAACAGGGTATTCTGGCGCTGGTTGATGGCATCAATATACCACTTTGCGGCATCCAGTTTCTGTTTGATGAATAATGCTGCCTGTTTATGCTCTGATGAATTTTTATCGTGAGAATAGGTAGACAGAATATCTTTGTATTCCTCAGAAACTCTTAATGTGGGAGCATTTTTGCTGTTAAGCATAGGAATTACCTGGCCATCTTTTACCTGAATCACAAAATCCGGAATAATCTCCTGGTTGATGGTGATCGTCTGGGTATCAAAATTCCCTCCTACTTTAGGAGAAAGCTTGGAAATTTCATCCAACGCATCTTTCAGATCATCTTCTTCAATATCATACTTCTGAATGATCTTATTATAGTGCTTGTTTGTCAAGGCATCAAACTGATGTCTTAAAATATTTGCGGCTAAAGAAACCGCTTTATCTGAACTGACCTTCTTTTCGATCTGCAGCAGCAGGCATTCCTGAAGGCCTCTTGCTCCTACTCCCGGCGGATCAAGCTTCTGAATATAGTTTTCAAGGATATCTTCTACTTTTTCTTTGGTGGTATACACGCCCTGGGAGAAAGCAAGATCATCCACGATAGATTTAATCTCTCTTCTTAAATATCCATCCGTATCCAGATTCCCGATAAGGTATTCTGCAATTTTCAGGTCCTCTTCATTGATGTTTACCAGATGAATCTGTTCCATCAGATAATCGTACAATGACTGTCCTTCCGTCAGAAGGCTCTCATTATCAAATTCTTCATCATCCGGAGAATAGTTGCTGGATGCGGTTTTATAGCTTGGTTCGTCGTCATAAAGATATTCATTGACGTCAAAATCTGTTTCAATGCTTTCCGTACCCTCATCCTGATAAGCGTCTTCCAAAGAAGAATATTCATCCTCCTTAGAATCCTCTTTCGCAATTTCCAAAGCAGGGTTTTCCTCTAACTCTCGCTCCAACTCCTCTTCAAATTCAAGAGTATGAAGCTGAATAAGCTTCATCAACTGGATCTGCTGAGGGGCCAGCTTCTGCCCTAATTTGAGTTGTAAGTGTTGTTTAAGCATATTCTTATTTGCGTTTTAACATAACATATTCTACGAATTTAATAAATTTATTTGATAAAAAATACATTTAGCATGATTTTTGCATTATACATCCTAACATAATAAACTATTAAGAAATAAAAAAAGCCTTAACTTTTGATTAAGGCTTTTTTTATTGTTCTAGAATTCAGCGCTTTTCGGCGTTCTAGGGAAAGGAATTACGTCTCTGATATTCGTCATTCCCGTTACGAAAAGAACAAGTCTTTCCAGTCCTAAACCGAAACCTGCATGCGGTACAGAACCGAATTTTCTGGTATCAAGGTACCACCAAAGCTCGTGCTCATCTACATGCATATCTGCCATTTTCTGTTTTAATACGTCTAATCTTGCTTCTCTTTCTGATCCGCCGATGATCTCACCGATTCCCGGGAACAGAACATCCATAGCTGCAACGGTTTTGTTGTCATCGTTCAGTTTCATATAGAACGCTTTGATCTCTTTCGGGTAATCAAATAATACTACCGGGCTTTCAAAATGTTTTTCCACAAGATATCTTTCGTGCTCAGACTGAAGATCAGTTCCCCATTCTTCTACCGGATACGCAAACTTACCTTTTTTGTTCTCTTTAGAGTTCAATAAGATTTCGATAGCTTCTGTATAGCTTACACGTTTGAAACGTTTAGCCACTACGTTCTGAAGTTTTTCTATCAGTCCTTCTTTTGCTCTTTCTTTTTCAGGTTTTGTCTTTTGCTCTTCTGCAAAACGTTTGTCTAAGAAGTCAAGATCGTCTTTACAGTTATCCAATACATACTGAATCACATATTTTAAGAAATCTTCCGCAAGGTCGATGTTATCTTCAAGGTTGTTGAATGCCACTTCCGGCTCAATCATCCAGAATTCTGCAAGGTGTCTCGTTGTGTTTGAGTTCTCAGCACGGAATGTAGGTCCGAAAGTATAGATTCTTCCCAATCCCATTGCTGCAGTTTCTCCCTCCAGCTGACCTGAAACGGTAAGGTTCGTTTTTCTTCCGAAGAAATCCTGTGAAAAATCAATCTCTCCTTCTTCAGTTCTCGGCATGTTGTTCAGGTCAAAGTTTGTAACTCCGAACATTTCTCCTGCTCCTTCTGCATCTGCACCGGTAATCACAGGTGTGTTGATATAGAAGAACTGGTTTTGGTTGAAGAATGAGTGTACAGCAAAGCTCACAGCATGACGCACTCTGAACACCGCTCCGAAGAGGTTGGTTCTGAATCTTAAGTGTGCCTGCTCACGAAGTTTCTCCAGGCTGTGTTTCTTAGGCTGAAGAATTGTGTTCTGAAGTTCTTCTGTGAAGTTATCTCCTAAAATAATGATCTTTTTAGCGATAATTTCCACAGATTGTCCTGCTCCCTGGCTTTCCACTACTTCTCCTACCACTTTCAGGGAAGAAGCCGTACTGATATTCTTGATGATTGCTTCGTCAAAATTTTCGAAATCAACAACTATCTGCAAATTATTAATCGTAGAACCATCATTAAGCGCAATAAAGCGATTAGCACGGAAGGATCTTACCCATCCGTAAACTGTAATGTCATGATGTAATACTTTCTTGTAATCCTTCAGGATTTCTTTGATCGTTTGCTTTTTCATTTGTTGATGATAAATTTTTTATATAAAAATTAATGTCTGCAAAGTTACAAAAAAACAGCGCAACTTCATGGTTACGCTGTCTTTAAAAATCATTTATCAAGTATTAAAACTTTCAGTTCAAGAAAACCCAGTCTTCTTCCGTGTGTCTTTTTCATTTTTTAAGTTTCATATGCCCCCCAATATGACCTTGAACTTTGATAAAATCTGCATTGATCTGAACTAAAAACTGATCCATCTTTATCACGTGAAGGATAATGAATATCCTGAGTTTTTATGGTTTAGTTTTATAATGTATAGAAAATGGTTATTAGTTTTAAATGATAAGATTCTCTGTTTTATTTTTAGTTCATCTTAACCATTGCGGATCTTCTCAAGGTATATTGTTTTTAATTACTTCATAAATTCTTTTTTAAATGATCACTAATCTCTACGTTCCTAACTTTACTGTTTCACTCCCTCATCTCTGAGTTTCTCAAATTCATTTTTTTTGTATTTACATTTTGTTCTGTGGAAGCGCAAAATATAAAAGAGTTGTGTTTTTACCTCTGGAGCAAAGATGCTATAAAGAAGAATGATCATGCAAGCAAATACTCTATAGATTCATAAATTTATATAACTAAAATCATGAATCTATAGAATTTAAAATACTGAATATCAATAAAATAAACCTAAATTGATTTCATATTTTCAATTTCCTTCAGGTAGACGGAAAGGGGCGTTCCGGTTCTCTTTTTGAACGCTAAAGTGAAAGCCTGTTCATTATTATACCCTAATTCTTCGGCAATAAAAGGGAGCTTGTAGGATCTGAATTTCCTGTCATTGACCAGTCTGTTGATGGCATAGTCAATTCTGAGATCATTAAGATAAGTGGCAAAATTTTTCCCTTTGTAGGTATTGATAATTTCCGACAGGTATCTGGAATTGGTCTTGATTTTTTTTGCCAGACTGCCCAGTGTAATTCCTTTATTTAAAAACTGCTCTTTGCTTTCAAAGATTTCAAGTTCTTTTAAAATGGTCTGAACGACATCTTCAGAAATTATCTTAGCAGGTTTGTCTCCTGTATTTTCTACCGGGAGATCCTGTGATACTGATTCATGTCGTAATTCATCTTCCCGGGCCACCTTATCTTCATTGACAGACTGAATTAAGTCCTGCGCAATTTTTTTGTATTTCTTTTCCGTTCTTTTATACTTAAAATATACATTGATAAAAAGCAGATGAGAAATCAGCAGACAACTGAGAACGATATAAAAAAGATTTTTCCTGCTTTGAAGTTCGGCAATAATCGATTCTTTTTCCTGCTGCAGATTCAAAGCATCATACCGCCTTGGCACTTCCCTGGAGATATATCTGAACTGAGTATCCAGCACATGATCTGCCTCTAAAAACCGTTCAACATAATACAGCTGTTTTTCCTTGTCATTATTTTCTTTATAATAACGGATAAGATAAGTATAGACTTCCTTCAGCTCAGGAAAAACAGAACCCGTTTTCTGAACCAGAGAATCGAGTTTGGAAAAATATCCTATTGCTTTCTCCTTATCCTGCAAACCTGCATAGGATCTTCCTAAGTTTAAAAGTGTATAATTCTGAGCTCTTTTGCTGTACTCCTTTGTTTTGAAAAAAAAGTTTTCGCAGGGAGCCAGGTTGTGAATAGCGTCGTTGTATTTTTTCTGTTTTACATAATAGTACCCAAGCAATCCCATATTCTGATAACGGCCATAATGATTTTTGTTTTTTTCAGAGGTCTTTAACCCTTCCTGAATCAATATATAGGCAGAATCCATTTTATTGATCTCTATATAAGTGTCTGCCAGGTTTAATTTAAGAAGTTGACGCTCTTCCGGATTCATATAGTCCGCATTATAAGCGTAATACCTGAGTGTCTTTGCTGTTTCGGCATGTTTTCCAATATAATTATTCAGATAAGCGATACTTATGTTGGCCATAGCGATCTGCCTTTTATTCTTTTTCTCTTTGGCATATTTCAGACCCAGTATATAATTATTCAAAGCTGCCTGGGGATTGTCTGACCGGTAATAAAGGTTTCCTCTTAACAGATAGGTCCTGGCAGGATAATAATCTTCTTCAGAATTTTTTGTAATGGATTGTAAACTGTCAAGATATTGTAAAGCTACCGGTAAAGGTTTGTCAAAGTGCAGCATGACATATGCTTCGGCAATCCGGGTATTATTTTTCTCAGATTTGGCTTTTTTAAGGTAATATTCTGCGATTTTTTTACTTCCTGCATCACCGATCCCGGAGTTATAGACCCTCTCCTCCATTTCCTGATAGGTCATTTTCTCCAGAGGGTGGTCATCAACTTTATTCATCTGTGCATAGAGCACATTACAAACAGTCAACAACAGTATCAAAAATTTTATTTTCATCGTGGGTCCTAGCTATATTACAAAAATATTATTTTAATCAGTACCTCACCAGCCTTTTAACTTTTCCATTCATATAAAAGTGGTAATTTCATACAAAGAATCTGCAGATTCCAGACCGTGATCCTTTGCATCACCTCCACTCTACTTTGCCTTCCATATAATAGACTTTACCATTATTTTCGTAAAGAAGATCATATCCCTGATCTGTCAGATAGAAATGGCAGACTTTTACTTCCCCGCCCCGGTCTTTAAACGTAAGGACTGCAGGACATAATTTTGCTTCATTCATCTTTACCACGATCAGATCATAATCTTTAAGGATATTCTTTTTGCTGTACATAGAAAGCATCCGGTCATTGATCAGCCGTATATACTTGAGAGATGAAAGGGGATATGTAATCAGTGCCCATGGCTTTCCGGCTGCTCTGGCTGCATTTTCATTATAAAAATTAGTGATGGCGATACTGTCTTTGGTGATATTCTTTACGATATTTGTTTCATATCTTTTTCCATCAGTAAATTCCATGCTGTAGATGGCTTCCATTCTTACAGCAAAACCTTTTTTAGCAGCTTTTAAGTCTTTAAGATCTATAAATTGTTTTCCTTTTTTAATGACAATCAAAACATTTCCTTCACCATAATCACAGTCATAATATTGTTGATACGCAATAGAATCGTCAATAGCTGCATTCAGACTGTCATTTTTAGCCTGTTGTGAAAAAAGCCATGTTGGCAGCATCAGTAAGAGTGATATCAATTGATAATTTTTCATGATTCAATTATTTTAAGTTATAGGTGGTTTCTTTTTTATCAGAAAATAAATTCTGATCATTTGCTAAGTTTCCTGAGATATTGATAATGGGAAAGAACAGCGTTCACAATACTTTTTTCATGATACGGAAAGTTATTTCTTACCGCAGCTTTCTTTATTGCCGGGGTAATAATGGTGTATACCGTATGAGGCAAGCCCGGGAAAAGATGATGGGCCGCATGGGAGTTGAATCCTCCGAAAATCCAGTTGGCAAGCCTGCTCGTGGGATGATAATCCAGCGATACGGCTAACTGATGTTCATAATAATCATAAGGGAGATAGCCATTTTCATCAGCTTTTGGAAAATCAGTCTCCAGACTTAAATGAGAAATGATCAGCGTCAGTACAAAAAACAGGGAAATAGTGAGATGCATCACCAGGAAGGCCATTAGAATCGTCAGTACCGGAATATCAGTAAGAATTACAGGCAGGATCAACATGTATGTGAAATACGCTAATTTCAAAATGACAACCTCTGCAACAGACATCCAGGAATGGCTTTGATTTCTGAGATTCGCCAGTTCTTTTTTTCTCACATAAATAAAATCTTTTATCAAAATCCAATGAAGGGTGTAAAAACAATACAGTACCGTAGCATAAAGGTGTTGATAGCTATGCATTTTCCTTTTAACCTGACTGGCAGACAGCCTGATAAAAATATTATCATCAATATCTGCATCACAACCGTCTACATTGGGAAAAACATGATGAGAAGCAATATGTCTCTTTTTCCACAGCCTTGCATTCACTCCCTGCAGGTTGAAAGTGATATAATAGATGATCCGGTTAATTTTTTTATATTTTGAAAATGTATTGTGTACACAGTCATGGGAGCAATTAAATGCCAGTAATATGCCTGTAAGCCCCAGCAGTATATAATTCAGTATGACGGCCCAACCTTTATTTTCCATATAAGGATTAAAGAAAATATTGGCATACAGAACCAGGAAAGCAAGAGAATAGGATACAAACTTCAGGATCAATAATCTACCGGCTTTTCTAATAACGTCATCAGTCAGTAATATATTTACCTCTTCACGCAACTCCGAATAAAAGGGAGAAACGGCTTTTTTGAATTTAATTTTGGATTTCACGATGCTTCTTTTTAAATTTTAAAAACGGTATTCATTCCAAACCACAGATGATTGTAAAAGGATTTTTCATAATGCTTTTTTATGCATCTGTCTTTTAAAGTTCCAGTTGATCAGCGGTAATTTTCTTTTCCCGTTCTCATTCCACATTCCGATCTGTATTCCTCTGAAATCATTGCACCTGTTGTACAAGCCGATCTGAATTCCCCGGCATTTCATACCTACATTGGCCAATGGCGCTACAGAAACGCCTTTCATCTCGTGATGCAGATTAAAGAAGGGGGAAACAGAAACTCCGTTGATTACGGCATACGTGCTGATATTACTGGAGACATTGACCTCCAGGCCATTCGTTACTGTAGGCTCCATATTGATCAGTGACAACTGCAATCCGTTGATCTTATTCATTTTTTCTCTGGGAATAATAATGTAATCATCATCAAGACTCCAGTCACCAATAGATGGTAATCCGAAAAACAGCAACGGCGGAAGAAAAATGCCCAGAAAACTGAACCCCATTCCTATCCCGTTTACTTTTTTAGGCTTAAAATGGTCTTCTTCATCATAATACTTAAAAAGAACTCCGTTGATATTTCTGACATTCTTTGAAGGAGAAACGGCAATAAACCCAGGCTTTAAAGAATCAACTCTTAATGTGTCTGATGCATACACCAGGCTACCGGATAGAAGAACTGCTATTAATAAGATTCGTGCTTTCATAACTCATTATTTTAAAATTATATTTCAAAATTATCAGCAGAAACCGCAGTTCCGAATGTGAAAAAAAATTAAAAAAAATATTCCGTTTGTGAAAATCGCAAAAGCCAGAACGGGGAAGTTGAAGAAAGGGGCTAAAGTCTACTCTTCACAACCTTCATTACTCCTCTTCTTCCAGCTTCCATCTTCCATCTTTTTAATCATTCCTTGTAAAACTCCTTCTCAAAAAACACTACATTTGTGAAAATCACAAAACTATGCACCAGGAAACTTTACTGAAGGAAATCCGGAGAAAAATCGGTGAAAGGTCCTTAAATGATGAGATCGCCAACATCCTTAATATCAGTTATGATGCAGCCCACAGAAGAACTTCCCTGAAAGCCAGATTCAGCTTTGAAGAAGCTCTGGAACTGGCAAAATATTATCAGATTTCGCTGGATCAGTTTCTCGGAACAGAAAATCAGCTGGTTGTGAAAAGAACGCAGCCTGTAAAAACCACTGAAGATCTTTTAAATTATTTTGAAAACTCATTAAAGATTTTAAATGTTTTCCAGGACATTACGCATTCTAAAGTATTTTATTCTGCGAAAGACATTCCTTTTTTCTATACCATTTCAGATTCAATCCTCTCCCGTTTTAAATTTTACGTCTGGATGAATTTACTGAATCAGGATAAGTTTCTGAGCCCGTTCCATGATTTTAAAATGGAATATCATTCTGTAAAAAATGAAATGCTGAAAGACCTGTACGACAAGCAGAATGTAACGGAAATATGGAATGACACCACCATCATGAGCGCTCTGAGACAGATTTCTTTTTATTATGAAATGGGACTGGTCAGGAAAAATGATACAGATCTGATCCTTGATGACCTGAGAAAATTACTGGAAGGGCTGGAAAGCAAAACCCTGGAAAAAACTAATTTTCAGATCTATGTGAATGATCTGGTCATTTTAAACAATAGTATTTTATTTAAAAATGATCAGCAGTGCTCCTTTTTTGTTCCTTTCAGCATGTTCGGGTATATGATGACCAATGATAAACTGACGTGTGAAGATTCCCTGAGCTATTTTGAACATCAGATCAAAAACTCAAGATCGCTGAACGAATCCGGAAACAGGGAAAGGAAAGTGTTTTTTAATAAAATGTATGAACAGATTGAACGTTTAAAACAGCATTTATCATGAACAGTCTCCGTAACGGCGAATATTTTGGTGAAACCAATCAAATAATCAATTTTGAAGGATTGACCATCACAGATACTGAATACACCCACCCTTATGTGGACTGGCACTATCACGAAAATGCTTATTTTACATTTCTTCTTCAGGGTAATATGACAGAAGGAAACAAAAGGGAAACATACGGATGCTCAGCAGGAACATTATTGTATCATCATTGGGAAGATCCGCACTATAATATTAAACCGGATGTTTTTACCAGAGGCTTCCATATAGAAATCACTCAAAATTGGTTTGAACGGTTTGATATTCAGAAAAACAAAGTTGAAGGAAGTTTCAATATAAAAAATCCGGCCTTCAAATTACTGGTACATCAGATTTTTAAGGAAACGAAAACCAATGACAGTTCTTTCGAAATGGCTGTCAATCAGTTATTATTACATCTTTTCAGTCAATTAACCCGTGAAAGGGAAATCAAAGATAAAAAACCTCTGTGGGTAAACCAGATTCATGAGATCTTATATGAAAACATTGCTGAAACCCTGAACCTGACAGAACTTTCCAAAATACTGAATATTCATCCTGTTCACCTGAGCAGGGATTTCCATAAATATTTCCATTGCAATTTGGGAGAATATTTCCGGAAATTAAAGGTTACCCAATCAATGGAACTTCTCCATTCGTCTTCTTCATTAACGGATATTGCGCTGGAATGTGGTTTTGCAGATCAAAGTCATTTTATCCGGTGCTTCAAAGAAAATATCGGAATTACCCCATTGAAATACAGGAATCTCCTGAAAAACCGCTGAAATATTTCCGAATACAGTCATCATTCACGATTTGGATACATCATTCCCCGATTCGGCTACATTTTCCCTGCTGTAAGTTTTCATCTTTGTACCATCATTTAAACAAAAAAATATTTAAAAATGGAAACAAAAAAAGTATGGTTCGTGACAGGAGCTTCAAAAGGCTTAGGATTCGAATTGGTGAAAAAATTATTATCCGAAGGATTTCAGGTGGCTGCCACCAGCCGTACCGTTGAGTCCCTCATTTCTTCTATTGGAGAAACTTCAGAAAATTTCCTTCCGCTTGGTGCCAACATTACAGATAACAATGATATCAAATCTGCGATTGACAAAACCGTGGAACATTTTGGAAAAATTGATGTGGTTGTCAACAATGCCGGTTATGGACAGATCGGAACACTGGAGGAACTTACCGATGAAGAAGCAAGGGAAAATTATGCGGTGAATGTTTTCGGAACCTTAAATGTGATCAGAAATGCCATGCCTTATCTGCGTGAGCAAAGATCAGGAAACATCTTCAATATCTCTTCTGTCGGTGGATATTCTGCTAATTTTCCGGGTTGGGGAATTTACTGCTCAACAAAATTTGCCGTTGCCGGATTTACGGAAGCATTGGCCGAAGAAGTAAAGGATTTCGGAATTCATGCCACAGTTGTTTATCCTGGATATTTCCGTACAGATTTCTTACAAAAAGATTCTGTGAAAACGCCTTCAAATCCTATTCAGGCCTATGAAGCCGCAAGGAATTCTGAGCAGGCTCACCTTAATGAAATCAATGGGAATCAGCCTAATGATCCGGTGAAAGCTGCTGATGTCCTGATCCAGATCAGCAAAGAGAAAAATCCTCCTGTTCATTTATTATTGGGGGTAGGAACGATCGAATTTCTCAACAATAAAATTGATATTTTAAAGAAAGATGCTGAAAAATGGGAAAGCCTCACCGTTTCAACAGCGATCTGATGATATCATAATATCCCTCAGCTTTATTCAAAATGAAGCCGAGGGATTTCTTATACTATATAATACAAAAACAATTAACTTAGCGATTATGAAACAGCCAGTGCGTTTTAATTCTATTGCCGATTTTCATGCTTTCTGTGGTCTTTCCCATCCTGATCATCCCCTGATCAGTCTTATAGATTACAGCAAAGTAAATTATATTGTGGAGGATGAAGAATTGAAATGGATCCAGAATTTTTATTCGATCGGGTTGAAGAAAAACGTCTATCCCAAATTCAACTATGGGCAGCAGCAATATGATTTTGATTCAGGAGTATTGTGCTTTGTGTCGCCGCAGCAGTTTTTAAGTCTGGAAATAAAACAGGGGATCCAGGTACAGCCCACAGGATTTTTGTTATTGATTCACCCTGACTTTCTTTGGAACACATCATTAACCAAAAAAATAAAATCTTACGACTTCTTCAGCTACCAGGTAAAAGAAGCTCTTTTCCTCTCAGATAAAGAAGAGAAAATCATTGTTGAAATTCTGAAAAATATTGAACGGGAATATCTGTCAAACATTGATAAATTCACACAGGAACTGATTATTGCACAGATCGAATTATTGCTGATTTATTCTGACCGCTTTTATGAGCGCCAGTTTTTTACCCGGAAAAAATCAAGTCATGAACTGCTTCATAAATTTGAAGAGATCCTTACCGGATATTTTGAAAACGGAAGCCTTATGGAAAATGGCATTCCCACTGTAAAATGTATAGCCGAACAGATGAATATTTCCCCCAATTACCTGGGGACCCTGCTTCGTCTCCATACCCGGCAAAATACACAGCAGCATATTCAGAATAAATTAATTGATTCTGCAAAAGAACGTCTGAGCACTACAAGTTTATCCGTGAGCGAAATTGCCTATGAACTCGGTTTTGAACATCCGCAGTCTTTCAGTAAGCTGTTTAAACAAAAAACAAGTCAGTCTCCGGGAGAATTTAGAAAACGGTTCAATTAGGATACCCCAGTGATTTTCAAACAGTAATGTTAATCTCATTCTATTTTTCTGCAAAGAAGTTTATTATTTTTGTTTAGATACTTCTTGTCATGAAACCCGTTCTATTATCGATCTTTATTTTGACCTTTTATCTCTGTCCCGGGCAGGATCATAATATACTGACACCGGAAAAAAACGAATACCAGATCCGGAAAAAACATCCGGGAAAAATAATTTTTCTCAGCAAAAAGCTTTCTCCTGAAAACATAAAGGAATCAGATATTCTTACTTCAACGCTGTTGCAGGAGGATCAGGATCTGGACATCCATGCTTTTTTTGACAATTCTCTGGTCAATTACCTTCACCAGATTGATCCGGTTATAAATGCAGATGAATTGCTTAAAAACGGGAATTATCAATTTTCATTTTACGTTGATAAAAAACTGATCTATCAGGAAAATATACATCCGGGAGCCGGTACTCCGGAAAATAAAAAATTCAAAACTACGCTTAGAATTCCTCTTATCAGCAGCAGTAATGAAGATTCCTGGGGAAGATATCTGTGGAAGCGTTTTTATCTGGGACATGACGGAATTGATGCCCTGTCTAACGGAAAGCATATGCTGACAATAGAAATCCGGCCTTACCTGAAAACACCGGATGTAAAGACCGGCCCCGTAATGGCAGAAGGAGAAATCACTCTTACCATTCCCCAAAAGAATATTTCTGAGCAGCAGATTGCCATTCAGCCTGTTCAACCCAACAGTGGATGGATAAGCTCCACCGATAATTTTGATACCGGAACAATCAGAAATTTAAATAAAAAGATTGCTGAAAACAGATTCAGAAATATTACCGGTATTGCTGTTATCAAAAACGGAAAGCTGCTTCTGGAAGAATATTTCAATGGCTCCGGAAGAGATTCTTTACAGGATACACGGTCTGTAGGAAAGTCTTTTTCTTCAGCTTTAACAGGTATTGCAATACAGGAAGGCTTCTTAAAAAGTGAAGAGCAGAGCCTGAGAGAGTTTTATGATCTGAAAGCATTTAAAAATTATTCCTCTAAGAAAGGAAATGTCACCATCAAAAGTTTATTGACCATGAGTTCCGGGTTTGATGGAAATGACGACAATTATGAATCTCCGGGAAATGAAGAAAATATGTACCCTACAGATAACTGGGTGAAGTTTACCCTGGATCTGCCCATGACAGAAAATGCTATGGGGGAAACTTGGAGCTATTTCACCGCAGGAGTTGTGGTAAGCGGTGATATTCTGGACAAAGCGGTTCCCGGCGGTCTGAAAAGTTATGCTGATCGGAAATTATTTCAGCCTCTTGGTATTACAGATTATCAATGGCAGCTGACTCCTCAGAAAAAGCCTTCACTGGCAGGAGGATTAAGGATGAAAGTTTTGGATTTTGCCAGATTCGGACAGCTTTATAAAAATAACGGGGTCTGGAATGGGAAAACTATATTGGATAAAGTCTGGATCAAGAAATCTTTTACCAATTATTTTGCTGATCATAAGGACTTTGAAGGTTATGGTTATTTATTCTGGAGAAAAGTGTATAAGGCCGGGAATAGAAATTTTGAGGCTTACCAGTGCAGCGGAAATGGAGGAAACAAAATCATTGTATTTACAGAAATCCCTGTTGTCATAGTGATTACCGCAACGGCATACAATCAGCCTTATGCCCATTCACAGGCAGACAAAATTGTACAGGAATATCTCTTACCCGCTTTGAAAATGGGTAATGAGTAATCGGTAATAAAGTAATAGTAATGTAGAAAAGTGAGAAAGAATAGCTTATTGCTTGTTGCAAAACTATTCGTCTTTTTTGGATGGAACCAGAAAAACATCAATAAGTCCTTCAGGAAGTTCCATTTTGATCGTTCTTTCTTCTCTGTCAACGTCAAGAATCCAGTCTTTGATCATAGGAATCACCACTTCTTTTCCATCCAGATTGGTAATGAAATATACCTGTGCCGTCTGATCGTTTACAGATCTGATTACTCCACAGTTGTTACCATCCTGGTCAAAAATCTCAAATCCGATGATTTCGTGGTAATAGAATTGTTTGCCTGTAAGTTTTGGAAGAGAGGCCAACGGAAGGTAAACACTTTTACCTAAAGTCTGGTCTACCATAGCCTCAGAAGAATTTTTGAAGGCAAGGTTCAGAGCATCTAATTTGCTCCATGATGATTTTTCAATAAAAAATGGAACCAATAATCCGTTGATTTCAACGAATATTGATTCCAATTTATTGTAAAGCTCGGGTTGGTCGGTATCCAGTTTAAGGATCACGTTACCCGCAAGTCCGTGTCTGCGTGTGATTTTCCCTAAAAAATAGCAATCTTCTTTACGCATAACAGGGGTTTGTTCTTAAGCTTCAGTGTTTTCTTCAGTTTCAGCAGCAGGAGCTTCTCCTTCTGTAGCTTCAGCAACTTCCTCAGCAGGTGCATTTGCAGCTTCTTCAGCAGCTTTAGCATCAGCTTCAGCTTGTGCAGCAGCAGCGATTCTAGCTTCGTTTACTTTTACTTCAGCTTCTAAAGCAGCTTTCTTAGCATCAGCTTTAGCAGTAGCTAAACCATCTACTTTACCTTGTACTTTAGACTCTTTAGCCTCTACCCAAGCGTTGAATCTCTTCTCAGCTTCAGCTTCGTCAAAAGCACCTTTAGCTACACCACCTTGTAAGTGTTTTTTGTAAAGGGCACCTTTGTAAGAAAGGATAGCTCTAGCAGTATCAGTAGGCTGAGCACCGTTGTTTAACCACTGTACAGCAGAATCAACGTTCAATTCGATAGTTGCCGGGTTAGTAATTGGGTTGTAAGTTCCTAGTTTTTCGATGAATCTACCATCTCTTCTAGCTCTAGAATCTGCAACCACGATGTGGAAAAAAGGCTTTCCTTTTTTACCGTGTCTTTGTAATCTGATTTTTACTGACATAATGTTTGAATTTTACGGGAACTCGTCCCAGTTAAATATTTAAGAGTGCAAAGATAAAATAAATTTTTCAATTAGATGTTTTGAAATCAATATATTTTCTTATTTTTTTAAGTAAGCAAGATAAATGGTAGAAGCGTTGAGATAACTACAGAAATAAAAACAGCCAGAAACACAATAAGATTATCCCTTGTTTTTCCTGTTATTCCATAAATAACAAAATAGTTTATAATATAGACCGGCATCAGCAAAAAGAATGAAAACCGGCCGGTAATTTGGATAATAGCTTTTAGAAAAAGAAGTCCGGTAACAGAAGCTATTATGGCACCTAAAATGCTTTTATAAATTGTTTTTTTATCTATTGTATTATTCTCTTTTATTTTTGAAAACTGTTCATATTTTTCAAGAATAAAAATCTTCAACTCACCACTTTCCATGATTTCTGAAGAAATATTTTCAAGAATAAGGTTTATATTCTCTCCCTTATTTACCCTATTGTGAACTTCAAACGAAATCCTGCCTTTTTCTTTAATTAAAACTTTCCTATGCTCGGCTTTCTTTACAAATTCATTATAATTAAATTTCTGATTGATCGCTTCACGCATTTCATCATTGATTTTGCCTGTATGATCAATCATATAAAGATAAGCAACCTGCAAATCTTCTTCATTATAATTTCTGTATATGTTGTTCATATTACACCATTCCCATATAAAAAAGTCCCAGACACTTCTGGTTTTCTTCAATCGTCAGTGAATCCTTCAGATGGTCTACAATTTTAGGCGAACTCCAGTAGCACCCTACATTATTGGCTGTACAGGTAAGGTACATATTCTGAACGGCCATGGAGACAGCCGCAATTTCTTCCCATTCAGGAACCATTCCGCTGAAATTGACTACAATGGATACCACAACATCTGCTTTGTTGATTTTAAAGCCAATATCATTGTACTTTTTCTCCAGGAAAAGCTGTTCAGGCTGGGTTGCTTTATAGATGGCCTGCATTTCTGAAGCCAGTTTTGCTTTTTCTTCCCCTTTGAAGATCCTGAAACGCCAGGGTTTTGTTCTTTTATGATTCGGGGCCAGTGTTGCTGAATGTAAAATTTCATCAATGACCTCCTGAGCTATTTCTGTATCTGTATAATCTTTCGGAAAAATACTTCTTCTCTGCTCTATGATTTCTTTTAAAACTTCTGCTTTATTCATAGCTGCAAATTTACAATATGGAATTCAATCTGTTCCATTTAAAATCATTGAAGTTTTCAAAAAGTTTCATGGTAAAAACAGCACCTGGTTTTTGCCGGAAAGCTCTGCAACCTGATTAAGTATTCAGTACCGGTTTTCTATTTTTATAAGCTTTATAATTACTGAAAACAAAAGTCAGCACAATACCTACCCCCAATATGATACTCAACCATTTTTCATAGATGTTTCCTTTGACAGGATCAAGCATATACAAAACGATACAACTTACAGCATATATCATTCCGGCAATGATCCAGACAGGTTCCGGATCAGGATATTCCTTTACCATACTTGCTTTATTATAATTGAAAACCGGAAGCAGTTTATGTTTGTCCCAGATCAATAATATAAGGACAGCAACCATCATTAAAGAGGTTATGATCCAGGTTCCTTTGAAGGAAAGGCTGATCGTAATGATCCAGATATTGGTTAATATCGTTAAAAACATCAATGCCCCCAGGGTGGCGTAACGTTGTGTCATCAGTAAAATTCCTGCAGAGATCTGTGCCAGTCCCAGAAAATTCCAGTAGAATCCGGACTGGTACAGGGCTTCAAAGAAATAGCCGATCGGATCGTCTGTTGAGAGTATTGTGAATCTGTTTCCCATGAGCTTTACCAGCCCTGACGGAAAAAATGCAAATCCCACCAGATAACGGAGATGAATTATTATCCATTGGTTGAGCCTGCCTGTTCTTAATTTTTCAAATTTCATGTATTGGTGAAGGTTTATGGGATTAGTTGCTCACCATAGGTTAATCGTTACAGGCTAAACTTTATAGTATCAGGTCAGCTGACCTGATTTTCTTCTTCCATCAATACACGAAATCCGTTTTTCTTTACAGCACCTCCACAATTTTCTGGTGAATCTTATTCAGGGTAAATTCATCTCCGGATTTCATTCCCATCATTTTTCTGGCCATAGGACTTTCAGGGGAAATGGCATAGAAACGGTCGCCTTCAAAAAAGAACTCACCTAATGAAACTGAAATATAAAAACGGGCTTTATTGGTAATCACCAGTGATCCCAGCTGTACTCTTTCTGTAGCAGTATTGAGGACTTTTGCCATATTCCGTCTCAGATCATTCAATGCACCGAGCTGGCGCTGCATCTGATAGATCTCTTCCTGCATCTCTTCCCTCATGCTGTCATACTTCGGAGTTTTTTTGATGTCACGGCTGGCTTCCAGAGTAAATTCGATAAAATTTTTAAGTTTCTCAATTTTCTCTGCAATGGTGTTTTTTACAAAATCCCTGATATCACTTTTTTCAAATACAATCTTCTCCATACAATCGATTCTTTATATAAAGATAATATTTTTAGAATAATAATTTATATTTTCGTCACTTCATAAAAAAACTAATGATCCATAGAATTTTAAATCAGTTTTCCTTCAAAGGAAGAATCACCAGAGGGCAGTATGTGGTTTCCCTTATTATCTTTTACGTATTCGTATATCCTTTAACGTTGATTGAAAAGCATTACGAACTGTCAGAAGACGGAAAAGGAATCGTAGGGCTTTTTATAATCCCTTTTATTATTTTTATTTTAGTGAAAGGCGCAAGAAGATGCCATGACAGAGGCAACAGCGGATTGTATCAGTTTATTCCGGGTTATTTTTTCTTTATGGTATTTGGCGACAGTGATTACGGAGTCAATAAATATGGTCCCAATCCGAAAGGTGAAGGTAATGATACCTTCAACACCACTACAGATCAGTTTCAGAATGCATTAATGAGTACTATGCTGCACAGCGATCACTGCAGACATTGCGGGCATCAGCACTGCAGCTGTAATAAAAGAAGGTAACCTGTTTCCCATAAAAAAGACTGCTTTCAAAGCAGTCTTTTGTTATATAATAAGTTCAGGAAATACTTTTTATTTCTCTGCAATTTTCTTGAGATCATTCAATCCCTGGCCGAACATTTTATCCATATTACTGTTCATCATAGGCTTCATCACTTTCATCATGGTGGTCAGTTCGTTATCAATCATCCAGGTTACTTTGGTTCCGCTTCCTTCGGGTGTCAGTATAAAATTACATTTAGCCATTCCTTCAAATGGTTTAATGAAATGAAGCTGAGTCCCCATTTTTTCATTCGGAACGATCTCAGTAATGGACTGTTCACCTTCACTGTCATCACCTTTCCAGTGGTAAGAATCTCCTATCTTATCGCCTTCCCCGGAATAAATGACGGAAAAGTTTTTTATTTCTTTAGAAAAAGGATCCCAGGTATTGTATGCCTTTAAAGAGCCTACGTGCTGCCATACTTTCTCTTTCGGAGCATTGATGACGATGGATTTTTCATAGTGGTAATCTTTACTGAAAGCCAGCATGGCAATTACGGCATATATTACCACCAGCAGAATGATGGCACCAATGATTTTTAAGAGTGTTTTCATAGTCTATTGATTTAAGGTTGTATTTAAAATGATCAATATATCGATATCTGTTTTCAAAATTAAATATTCCTGCATCACTCCCACTTTCCATATGACAAGATTATATAAAGATAAGGTATTTTTGTCATACCCTGATATTCGGGCATTATTTTTGAGCATTTCAGTTCTGATTCCCGATGAATCATTAAATTTACCTTATATAAAAATTGAAAAATGAATATTTTAACAGAGAAATTCAATACACCATACCATTCAGCACCATTCGATACTATCAAAAATGAAGATTATCTTCCAGCTTTTAAGGAATTGATCCAACAATCGGAAGCAGAAATTGATGCCATTGTCAATAATCCTGAAGCGCCCACTTTTGAAAACGTGATTGAGGCTCTGGCTTATTCCGGAGAACAGCTGGACATCGTATCCAATATATTCTTCAATCTGAATTCTGCAGAGACCAGTGATGAGATCCAGCAGATCGCACAGGAAGTTTCCCCGATCCTGACAGAATATTCTTCAAAGATCTCGCAAAACGAAGCCCTTTTCAGTAAAATCAAAAAAGTATATGATGAAAAGGAAAAATACAACCTCAATGAAGAGCAGGAAATGCTTTTGAATGAAACGTATAAAGGTTTTGTAAGAAGCGGTGCTTTACTCAATGAAGAAGATAAGGAGAAATTAAAGAACATCAGCATGGATCTTTCTTTAAAATCGTTACAGTTCGGACAGAATGTACTGGCCTCTACGAATGCTTATTTTAAGCATATCACCAATAAAGAAGACCTTGCAGGAATTCCTGAAGCCATTATTGAGCAATATGCCGAGGAAGCCAAAGAAAGAAATCTTGACGGCTGGGTTGTCACCTTACAATATCCAAGCTATATCCCGTTCATGACTTATGCTGAAAACCGTGAACTGAGAAAGGAACTTGCACTGGCTAACGGTAAAAAATCTTTTGACGGCGGAGAATATGACAACCAGAATATGATCAAGGAGCTTCTGAATTTAAAACAACAAAAAGCAGTTCTTTTAGGATATAAAGATTATGCAGATTTTGTTCTTGAAGAAAGAATGGCCAAATCTCCGGTAAAGGTTTTCGATTTCCTGAACGAGCTTTTAACCAAAGCAAAACCTTATGCTGATAAAGAAATTGAAGAATTAAAATCCCTGGCAAAGGCCGACGGTATTGAAGATATGCAGAGCTATGACCATGCCTTCTATGCTGAAAAGCTCCGTAAGCAAAAATTTGACCTGAATGATGAAGAACTGAAACCTTATTTCCCACTGAACCAGGTTCAGGATGCCGTTTTCGGACTGGCCGGAAAGCTTTTCGGATTGACTTTTGAAGAAAGGAATGATATTCCGAAATACCACGAAGAGGTAAAAGTTTATGAGGTAAAAGAGAACGGCACTTATAAGGCACTGCTGTATGTTGACTATTTTCCGAGAAAAGGGAAAAGAGCCGGAGCATGGATGACCAGCTATAAAAATCAGTACAAAAAGAACGGTGAAAATTCACGTCCGCATATTTCTATTGTCTGCAACTTCAGTAAACCGACAAAAGATACGCCTAGCCTGCTGACCTTCCAGGAAGTAACGACCTTATTCCATGAATTCGGGCATGCTCTTCACGGAATGTTGGCTGACACTCAGTATCCTACTCTTTCCGGAACTTCTGTAAAATGGGATTTTGTGGAGCTTCCGTCTCAGTTCCTTGAAAACTTCTGCTATGAGCCTGAGTTCTTAAAGACTTTTGCGAAGCATTATAAAACGGGAGAAGTTCTTCCTGACGAAAAAATAGAAAAGATCGAGCAGTCTAAAAACTTTATGGAAGGCTACCAGACTCTAAGACAGTTAGGTTTCGGGCTTCTGGATATGAATTACCACACAAAAGCTGGAGAACTGGAGCACGAAAGTGTGAAAGACTTCGAGGATAAATATACCAAAGCTACTGCACTTTATCCTACCAATCCGGAAACAGCAATGAGCCCCAGTTTCTCTCATATTTTCCAGGGAGGTTATTCTGCAGGATATTATTCTTACAAATGGGCGGAAGTATTGGATGCCGATGCCTTCCAGTACTTTAAAGAAAACGGAATCTTCAATCCTGAAATTGCGGCAAAATATAAAGTACTGCTTTCTTCGGGAGGAACCAAAGATCCTATGGAACTCTATAAAAACTTCAGAGGAAGCGAGCCTAAAGTGGAGAGTTTGTTGAAAAGAGCTTTTGGATAAAATACATTCAGATATACTTCAAACCAATGAACAGCATATCGCAAAGACTTGAAAACGTTAAAAAGCTTCAGGCTAAAAGGTGGCAGAATGAAGACCACTGGGATACTTTAAATGATCTTCTGATTAAAGAATTGGATGAAATTTTACTTATTGAGCCTGAGAATACCTCTGCACTCATCAATATCGGCGCTATTTATTCTGATATGGGAGAAAATGAGAAAGCGCTGGAATATTTAAAAACGGCACTGAAACTGGGCTCAGAAGATAAAAATCTTTTTGTAAACCTGGCTATTGTTATGATTTATATGGAGAAGCATCAGTCGGAATATTTAGAGTATCTTGAAGAAGTGGAAGATAAAGTGGAGAACCCTCTTACCTTTAAAGCGCATTTTGAACCGCAATCCCGTTAAGAAATTTCGGAGAATATCTTTTTTAAATGATAACAGAAAACATATATAAACTGGCAGCAGCTTTTAATGAGTCATTAAAAGCTGCTCTTGACAATATCGATACAGAAACAATCGGTAAAATATTAGACAACAGGGATTCTTCCACATTTTCAGATGTATGGATGGAGGCCTACCAGGCAGTTGAAGATAAAGTAACGGATGAAGAAACTGAAGACAAGATCAGTGATATCCGAAAAGAGATTTTTGTATCTATATTCAGATCTACAGGATCATCAGACTTGCCGGCTTATATTTCCGATGATTTCGGACTGATCAGTTCTTATTATATTCACGGTATCGAAAATAAATGGGTAACCAATTTACTTTTTACCTATCTTAATCATCAGATTCCTCAGGGAGAGCTGATGGAAACGGATAAAACAATAGAAGAACTGATTTAAAGAGCAAAGCTGAAAAAATTACCTGTAATTTTCAAAATAGCAGACCATGACAACGATTGAACAACTTTATCAAACCCTGGATCAACGCCGCCGTCCCGAAGACGTCGCAGAAATGATTGTGGAGTTGATGAAAGGTCAGTTAGCTATTCATGAACTGGCAACGTTGAGTAAAGCTGCCAACCGTTCCCTGAAGAACAGTGTCTACGGATATACCTCAATGCTTGAAACATTTGGAAAAGCAGTGGGTGCAGAAAAGCAGATCAAAAAAGCCATTGAAATCTTCAGGATCAGCGAAAAAGAAAGTTCTTACCATACGGCAGATGGCATTGAAACATTTCTGAATGAAGTTTCTCCCCTCATTCACAAGGATGTCGGGCAAAATGATTTCAGAAGCGACCGTCTGAATAAAGATCTGAGAAAACTGGCCGGGCTGGATATTTCCAAAAGGAGTTACAACAAAAAATGGAGGCTTTTGAAACGGATCGAAATAAGACTTCAAAAGTTCATTCATGAATCAAAAAAGCTTGAGCTTCATAAAATTGCCAAACACGGGCTTACCCATACGATCGGTTTTGAAGAGTTCAGCAGAGATCTGAATGCAGCCTGTTTCATTGCGTACTTCAATGCCCGCAGTAATCTCAGGAGTGTATTTACCAACCAAAGCCAGGACAGGCCCTTCGATGAAATTTGTGAAATGCTGTTCAACAGGTGTAAGCAAAGTCCTGATACTACAAACTGGTCAGCAATTTCCTACAGCTATTCGGACAAAGAAGTGTTACAGCATCTGACCGATGAACAGAAAGGAAAACTATTAGGCAAATGGACCCTTATTCTTGAAGAAGTTTCAGCCTTCCTGGAAGTGCTCTGGAATGACAATGACATTTACCGGAAAACGATGGCAGTAAAGAAAGGCAACGATTCCACAACATGGAACAATACAGCCGGCGCCTGGAACAAAGCCAGAGATAACTGGATGAATCTGATCTATGCCCTGGGAATGGAATTTATTCTTGATGAGGTATGCTTCGGAAAAGTAATGCGGCTGATGGCAGCAGATGTCATTGCATGGCATTTATCAACCGGAGGAAAGATTGATCCCAACACAGAAGTCTGGAATATTGTACCTTTGCCATGGGAAGTCTTTCAGGAAAAGGCTTTCTGCAACAAAGAAATGATCGTAAATGCCTGTAAAGAGGCAGGTGTTGATCCTGAAAAATCAGGCTGGATCGCCCCTCGCCCTCACGGAGTAAGCCAGTACAGGCCAACGCCGGAACTTGTACATGGGGTAACAGTCTCCAATCCGTTCCTGGCTAAGATTTTAAGACAAAATAAATATTTTTCAGGAAAACTCTGATAAGAAAATAAAAGGATAGGTTAGTTCAGTGGTAGAACATCTGGCTCTTTAACCGGATTGACGCAGGTTCGAGCCCTGCACCTATCCTGATTTCTGATATAGCTCAGTGGCAGAGCACCCGGCTCTTGGACCGGGAGGACACAGGTTCGAGCCCTGTTATCAGACCAACAGAAAATAAAATTATTTTGAAAAAAACTTACTTCCTTTACACCCTGCCCTTCCTGTTCTTTTTAAACTGTAAAAACGAAAAGAAAGATTCAACCGCTGAGGCAAAAGTTCCGGAAACTCATCAGACAGAAAAAACAGATTCCCTGGTGACTGCAAGAATTGATTCTTCCCAGGTTCCAAAGGGGCTGAAATATAAAGGAGATTTTAAAGATGGATTCCGGTGGAAAGATAAAACAGGAGAGTATATGGTCATTACTTCTGAAACAGGTGTTTACATCAATGAAAGCTTTGCCCACGAAAATGATGGCAGCGATGCTGAAGTTTTTGCCCATTGTTATTCTCTGGAAAATAACCAACAAATATGGAAGGTGAATGACTTTATCAAAGACTGTATGGTAGATATTGATGCCGCATTTAAGAAAAACTCTTTAAGCGTAACAGATCTTGATAAAAACGGTATTGCCGAAGTCTGGGTGATGTATGAAATGGCCTGTAAAGGTGACGTAAGCCCTTCAGATCTGAAGGTCATCATGTACGAAGGAAAACAAAAGTTTGCCATGCGCGGAGAAACAAAAATACGGTCCGGAATGGAAGATCAGGGTAAGCCCGTATTTGAAGGCGGAACTTATACCTTTGACAAAGCTTTTCAGCAGGGGCCAAAAGTATTCAGGGAGTATGCAGAAAAACTCTGGGCTGAGCACGTTCAGGATTAATTCATTATTTTTCAGTACATTTGATTCAGTAGACTTTATAATAACTTAAAAATTCACATCATGTTTTTAGCTGTTGTACTTCCCTTCCTATCTTTTATCGTTAGAGGAAAAGTGCTTACCGGTATCCTGTGCTTTTTCTTACAGATCACTTTGATCGGCTGGCTTCCGGCGGCTATCTGGGCTGTCATGTCCTTAAATAATGAAAGAGCCAATAAACGCAACGAAGATCTGATCCGTGCTGTGCGTGAAAGTCAGAAATAAAATTGTTTTTACCTATATACCTTTAAATCCTTTATTCTGTAAAGGATTTTTTGTTTTTAAACCTGAAATTTTCAAGCTTTATTCGGCCAATAGTTGTAATTTTATTCTTTATTAATTCTACTTCATTATTATTGGACACAACCATGAAATACTTACCTCTATTACTGCTAACTGCTTCTCTCAGTGCTTCAGCACAAATGAACATATGCCCTACTTACACTATTCCCGAAGTAAGGATTAACAAAATAAACTTCCTTGTTACTCCCAATATGGAAGTGGAAGATCTAAATTTAAAAAAATTACCTATTAAGAAAAAAATTACTCCTGCAGGGGTAACGGAATACGATAAAAACGGCAATATCATCAAAGAAGAAACCCAACATGGCAGTTTCAGAAAGACGATAAAATGTACCTACACCAATGGAGTTCTCACCGAAAGACAATACCTCTACTTCCCAGATAAAGAAAAAACAGAAGCAGCCAACCGGGAGTCTTTACGAACTGGAGAAGCTGAAATAGCAGGGAACGGAATGGGCAGTGTGGCCTATGCCGAACCCAACAAAACAGAAAGTCTGTATACGGCAACTCTCAACAATAAAAATCAGGTGACTTCTTTCCGTACTCAGGAGTTTACCTTCAAAGGAAATGATAAGAAACTCACTTCCGAACAACAGACCGATATTACTTATCTGAATGGTAAGATTTCTTCCGTAAAATCTGCAAACGGCACTGAACTGTATACCTACAAAAACGGATTGCTTGCCAAAAGAGACAGAAAAATAAAGGACAACATGATAGAAAAGAGTATCTCAGAAGAATTTCTGTATGATAACAATAAAAACCTGATTGGCATTCAATACAAAGAGGAAGCGACCCGCAATGGAGAGATAATGGGTAAAAGCTCAGGAATGAGGGATCCTATATCGTATGATTCCAAAAACAGAATGGTAAAATATGGCAATGGACAAAGCTTCACCCAATATACCTATGACAGTGCAGGCAATATGTCTTCAATGACTGATTACTCCGGAGGCATTGATCTGGGAAAGAAACAATTTGAATATGAAAAAAATCTTCTGACCAAAGTTTCTGAAATAAAAGGCGGGGTAAAATCATCCCAGGATCAGTATACCTATAAAAACGGATTGCTAACAGAAATGAAATCCTATTCCGGCTCTACTCTCAATGCTAAAATGGTCTTTGAATACAATGATAAAAACCATCTTACCAAAGCCAGCCTTTTATACCCTAAAAATGCTTCAGGTACTGAATTTACACCTTCTAGCGAAACAGAATATATCTATGAAGGGAAATCTGTGACTGTAAAAAATCAGGGTAAGGAAACGCTACGCTATGAGCTTTATTGAAAACAGAGGGTGAACTGACACCCATATAGTAACCAATCCATTTGATCTTATGAAAGAAAATAAATACGACAACCCGTCATTTTTTGACCAGTATGAAAAAATGCTCCGGTCACAGCTGGGGCTTGAAGGTGCCGGAGAATGGCATGCCCTGAAAACCATGCTGCCGGATTTTAAGGGAAAGAAAGTCCTTGATCTCGGTTGCGGATTCGGCTGGCATTGCCGTTATGCCATAGAAAACGGAGCGGCATCCGTTGTTGGAATTGATCTTTCAGAAAGAATGCTGGCCAGAGCTGCAGAAATTAACAGTCTGGAAGGCATACGGTATGAAAGAAAAGCTTTGGAAGATGTGGACTATCCTGCAGAGCAGTTTGACCTTGTCCTGAGTTCACTCACTTTACATTATATAGAATCATTTGATACCCTGGCCCAAAACATTCATCGATGGCTGACTGCCGGAGGACATTTTGTGTTTTCTGTAGAACATCCCATATTTACGGCTGAAGGCGGACAGGACTGGGTCTATGATAAAGACGGGCAGAAAACATGCTGGCCCGTTGACCGGTATTTTCTTGAAGGAAAAAGAAACACCACATTCCTGGGTGAAAATGTAATCAAATACCACAGAACGCTGACTTCTTATTTAAATACCTTATTACAACAGGGCTTCAGAATCAAAGAAATTATCGAACCTCAACCAGCTCAGGAATTGCTGAAAGAAATTCCTGAAATGAAAGAAGAACTCCGACGCCCGATGATGCTACTGATCTCTGCCGAAAAATAATTATTATTGAAATACAGACTGTACTTCCTCTGATATAAGAGACCTTTTATAAAAATTTCAACATCAAACTTCTCTATTTGAGCATGTAGCGGATGGTCTGTAAACTGGTATTGGTAAGGCTCCTCTGAGGATATATGCTTTAATAATAATGGTAATATTTTAATAATGGATATTCTTCGTTACCATTAACATTACAAATCACTATATTGTATAACATAGTAATTAAAATAAATTATATCTTTGCATAACAAAGTATAAAATATGATTTTAAAAAAACTGACTACCGCCCTTATCGTACTTCCATTTTTTATCAGCACAATGGATGCACAGCAGCTTACCAAAAGCTATGAAAAGAAAATAGACAGCCTGATCCGGACTGAATTTGGAAATAAAAATGAACCGGGAGGTGTCTTTATGATTACCAGGAAAGGTAAAAGCATCTACAAAAAGGCCTTTGGAAAAGCAAATCTTGAGCTTGAAATCGATATGAGCCCGGACCAGGTTTTTCAGATAGGTTCTATGACCAAACAGTTTACAGCTGTAGCTATTTTAATGCTGGAACAACAGGGAAAACTGAGCGTGAATGATCCTGTTTCAAAATACAGTAAAGATTATCCCAACGGTGAAAACATCACGATTCATCATTTGCTCACCCATACTTCAGGAATTAAGGATTTTACCAAAATGAAAACGCTTTCTTCCATTGCTCAAAAAGAAATGAAGCCTGAGGCGATGGTAGATTTTTTCAAAAATGAACCTGTTGATTTTGCTCCGGGTGAAAAGTTTGATTACAACAATTCGGGATACGTACTGCTCGGTTATATTATAGAGCTCGTTTCCGGGGATACCTATGAGAATTTCATTCAAAAAAATATTTTCGACAAGGCAGGAATGACTCATTCATATTATGCCTCTGACAGAAAGGTTATTCCTAAAAGAGCCTATGGTTACCATAAAAAAGAAGAGGGATTTGTGAATAGGACAGTTATCAGTTTCAGTATTCCTTATTCTTCCGGCTCACTGATGTCTACAGTGGATGATCTTTGGAAATGGCAACAGGCTTTAAATCAAAACCTTCTGCTCAACCCTGTGGAAACCCAGAAAGCCTTTAAGAAATATAAACTGAACAACGGTGAAGAATTCACCTATGGATACGGATGGCATCTGAAAGAAATGAATGGAACTGCAGACCGTGAACATGGCGGAAGTGTTTTCGGTTTCAAAAGTATGGGCGTTTATATTCCCGGTGAAGATATTTACGTTATAGGACTCAGCAACTGTGATTGTCACTCTCCTACTGAAATCACCAGAAATATAGCCAAAATAACGCTGAATGAATTGAAAAATCCTGTAAAAAAGCCTTAAGAGATAACTGTTTTATCCCAAATACAGCGCCTGTTTCAGACTTTTCTTTTAGGCAACACATTATCCGGGACTCTGGAAACTGCAACGATCACCAAAAGCAGACAGAGCACATTAATCAGTACAGCAATGGAAAAGGCATGATGATAATTTCCGGTGAAAGGCTGATCTCCGAGAAAATAATAAAAGATGCCGCCTATACCTACAATCCCTATGATGGCTGCAATCTGCTGGAAGGTATTGTAAACGCCTGATGCATTTCCTGTCAGTTTTTCAGACATCCCGGATAACGCAATATTGGCCAGTGAAGGAATGACAGCACCTACTCCCAACCCATGTAAAAATAACAGCAGGCAAAACAGATAAAAGTCGTTCGATATCCTGAAAAGAAACACCTGGAGAACAAGAACGGCAATAATGACTACAAGCCCTGCCATCAGGGCATTTTTCCCATATTTTAAAATAAGCTGTACTGAAAATACTGATGCCAGTATAAATCCCAGCCCCTGAAAAACAATGATCTCTCCAGCCATCAACGGGCTGATCTTTAATCCATCCTGAAAAAATACAGACAGGATATAAAAATAAGAATCCAGCATTATGAAAAAGAAAGAAACAGCGATAATACCCAGATTGAAATTTTTATAACTGAAGAGTTCAAAATCAATCAGATAAGATTTGTCTTTTTTTATCTTATTTTTCTGGTCTTTCACAAAATACACTAATATTCCCGCTGAAACAGTCATCATTATTCCATTTTGAAGATCCATCCCTTTCTCCTCAGAAGCTGTCAGTGCATAAGTGATAAGGAAAAGCCCTGCTGAAAGTACAAGAACACCCCGGATATCAAAGGATTTTTTGATTTTCACCGTAGATTCTTCCAACTGTCTGAAGCTGAATAACATGGCAATCAGACACACCGGAATATTGACCAGGAAAATCAATCTCCATGGCTCTTCCCATCCTTTTAATGAAGAAAAATATCCGCCCAGAAACTGCCCCAGGATGGTTCCTGTTCCAATGGTAATTCCGTACCAGCCCATAGCTTTCGTACGTTCTTCATGCACAGGAAATAAAATCTGGATCATGGAAAGCACCTGCGGAGCCATCATTGCTGCACTGATCCCCTGTACCAGTCTTGAAATCACGAGCTGGACAGCTCCCGAAGAAATTCCACAGGCCAGAGAACTGAGCATAAAGAATAACAGTCCTGAAATGAAGATCTTTTTCCGGCCATACAGATCCCCCAGCCTCCCACCTGTAATCAGAAAAGAAGCAAAACCGATGAGATAAGCTGCCATCATCAACTGCATCGCTCCGTTGGAAGCCCGGAGATCACGCTGTATAGAAGGGATGGATACATTAATAATAAAAATATCCATAATGGTCAGCAACTGACCAAAGAGTATCACCATCAATGGCAGATATTTATATTTCATTTTTATATAGATATATCTATTTTTAAATAATTAAAAAAATTAAGGTAATAAGCCCTTAATAATTTTTTTAACCTGATCAAAAGAATCATTCTGCTTATTAATTGTTGAGGTCACAACAGCCCCTTCAATCAATAGAAAAATATTTTCTGTTATAGAGTCTATATCAGATCCCGGTTTTCCGGCATAGCATTCTTCAGCCAAAGTCCTGATCAGGTCTTTCTGTTTTGCTTTATGTGCTTTTACAAAGGCGGAAACCGACGGATTTGTCTCTCCTGTTTCGGAAGTAATTTTGATAAAATGACATCCTGCAAAGTTGGAAGTCTGCTGCAGTTTCTTACGGTAGTCAACCAGAGCAAGAAGCTTTTCCCCGGGATCTGAGATTTTCGCCATGCTGTTTTCAAAACCTTCCAGCCATTCAGATTCCTCTTTTGCAAGATAAGCCTGCAGAAGATCAGTCTTGGAAGAAAAATGATTGTATAATGACCCGATAGCAATATCTGCCTCTGCAATAATCTGGTTGATCCCCGTAGAATTGTAGCCCTGCCTGTAAAACAGATCTGAAGCTACTCTGATGATCCTTTCCCGTACTTTTTCTTTTTTCATCTCTTTTTTTTTACAAAGCTATACAAAAAAATAGATAAGTCTATCTATTTTTAAAATAAAAATAATTCCGTCTTCACACAGGTTGAAGATGAATCGCAGTTTAATCCAGCCATAAAATTTGAAAGTTTACATGACCTTCATTTTAAAACTTCAGATAACATTGAAAAAGTTTAAACAAGTTCTACAATAAAAAAACGATATTTACGGCATAAAAAAACAAACCATGTTCAATATTTTCAATAAGAAAGAAAAAAATAAAGTCAATATTCATTCTGTGATCGTTCCGGATCAGGGATGGAACAAAATTTCTGAAGATGATGAGGCTATACGATGGGTCAATCCTGAACAATCTGCTCTCATTGCTCTGCATTTTTTTGATAAGGAGCCTGACCTTCCTACTGTAAAAGACCTCGATTATCTTAAAAAATTTTACAGAAATGTAGCTGCCTCAGCCAACGGCGGAACTATTGAAACCGATATAATGACTATTCACGAAACTCCAGCCGTAAAAACAATCATTAAAATTCCACAGGAGGAAACAGGAATGATTTACATAGCCTCCATTACCATCCCTTTTGAAAACTGCAGTTTTGTGGTGAAAATACAGGCCAATGAAGTAGGTGTTACCGGTATCAGAGACAGTGCTATTCTTGGCATGCTCATGGGATCCGGAGAAGTAGAATTCAGTGAGGAAGGTATCACCAACTGGTTTGCAGATCCCTATGATCCTGACTTCAAGCAGGGAACTCCTATGAATAAGTCTGAACGGGAACAATATGATTCTGAATTCCCGGAACATCCGCTTTCCCTGGCAAGATCCCTGATCAGATCAATTTCTGCAGAAATTGCATTTAAACCGGAAATAAAAGAACTTCCTTCATTTAAAAAATAGTAATGATGAGGCTGTGGCATTTACCTATCATCTTCGTTTTGATCTGCATATCGTGTCATCAGCCTCATCAACCCTCACATACAAAAATTATGAATTCATCCAATCCTGTTGTTTATTTTGAAATCCCGGTCAATGACCTGGAACGTGCGGAAAATTTTTATACTGCGGTTTTCAATTTCAGTTTTGAAAAGGAAATCATTGATCATTATGAAATGGCATTGTTTCCGTTTGAAGAAAAAAACAGCGGAATTACCGGGGCACTGGCAAAAGGTGACGTATATAAACCTACTAAAAATGGTGTGATCATTTATTTTAAAACAGAAAATATAGATACAACTTTGGAAAAGGTCCTTCATCATGGCGGAAAAGTTCTTTATCCTAAAAGAATTGATGAAAAATACAATTGCGCCGTAGCAGAATTTGAAGATTCCGAAGGGAACAGGATTGCTTTACATGAAAGTCTGAAGTAAGAAATCCCGGAAGTAAAAGTTTCAGCAACTTCTATCTTCCGGTTCTACGGATTTCAATCCAACAATCTATTTCTCTCAACGCCAGCTATTTCTTTCACACGCATTACCATTCAATACATAATATTTTTTTGATAAGGGTACTGTATATTTTGTACCTTTAATTACCATTTCATAAAAAATATTTGGTCAATAACTATGGCAGAAGAACTTTATTTCATCAAAACCAATCCTAATATTGCCAAAATTAATTTGTACAATAAGCTCAGCCGTGAGGAAGAAAATATCCTGAGTTTCCTTCAGCCTGATGCGAAAGCACAACTTGAAATTATTAAAGACAAAGTAAAAGACTCTGTGGAAGAACTTACTCAGGAAGAACTTCTGATGATTTTTTCATGGTTCAGCAATGCTTATCGTTCCGATCGTGAAGAGGCTAAAACACAACTTTTCATCAATGGTATAGATGTTTTTTATGAAATTCCTTCTGAAGATCATGCAGAAAACTTCCTTCAGATCCTTTCTCATTATGAAGATGTCTCCCGGCAGCATCTGGATTATATCGTTGATGCCCAGCACTTCAATCAGTTTGTAATCTATGGAATTTTTTTCACAGAAATCATGAAAAGAAAACAGGGAAATGAAAATATTCTTTCTGATTTTCTAAAACCGGATTACCCGTCTTTGTATCTGTTGGCAGAAAACCAGCTCAACTCAACAGATTTTGATGAAAAACTGATTCCCGGTCTTCAGCATCATTTTGCCGATCTTTATGACCTTACCAAATTTTATAAAGGATCTATTATAAAGCTTGAACATCAATAACGTGACTTAACCGGTAATATGCTTCGGGGATCCCGTATAAAATCTTTGAAAAAAAATGTTATTTTAGAATTTCAGGATTCCTCATCAGATAATCCAGCGCTTCTTTTACCGCCTGCACAGGGTCTTTAGGTTGAAACCCCAGTTCATTCCTGGCTTTGGAGATATCAAAATCCTGCTGTAACCCTGAAAACATAGCAATATCTTTTCTGGTCAGTACCGGTGCTTTCCCACTCATTCTGGCTGTAAACTCCATAATTGCAGCAATTGTCATCAGGATTCCCCTAGGAACTGACCGTGGAATTTCAAGTTTCAGCTCAGGGTACAGTTTATTGGCTAAAATGGTGGTATCTGTAATAGTCATGCATTTTTCATTGGCAAGAATATAACGTTCACCGGCACGCCCTTTTTCTGCCGCCAGATAGCATCCTTCCGCCACATCCTTTACATCAATCCAGTTCAGGGTAATTTTAGTATCTACCGGAATTTTTTTATTCAGAATAAGTTTCAATACTCCATAGGAAACATTCAGTGGCGGAAATGCTTCACTTCCGATCATTGCTGAAGGCATTACGGAGACCAGTTCTATTCCCAGCCTGGAAGCCAGTTCAAAGGCCAGTTTTTCCCCATCATTCTTTGAGTTATAGTACATATCCCGCCGGTCAGGATTATACCCGTTGCTTTCTTTAGCGGGCAACTGCGTATAATTGAGGGCTGCAATGGAACTTACATACACAATCTTCTTCACACCAGCTTCTGCAGCAGCTTCAATGGTATTCCTGGTTCCATTGATATTCACATCATAAATTTCTTTTTGGGGATCTTTCGCCCATAATTTGAAAGAAGCACCTACAGCATAAAATACCTCTACACCTTCCAGTGCCTTTACAAAGGAGGCTTTATTAGTAATATCAGCCTGTACGATTTCGCAGTTTAACCCTTCAAAAGGCTTACGGTTACTGATATTCCTTACCGTTGCCCGTACCGGTACACCTTTTTTTAATAAAAATCTTACTAAATTATTCCCTAGATGTCCATTAGCTCCTGAAACGAGACTTAAATGATTTGTCATTGCATTGATTTTAATGCTGCAAATTTCTTCTTCCTGTCTCCGGAACCACTTGACTTTTGTTAGTTAATTATTTTTCTTCTGATTCTGCTCAGGCTTTCCGGTTTCATTCCCAGAAACGAAGCGATATACTGAATGGGAACATTCTGAATGATTCCCGGATACTCTTCCATGAGTTTCAGATATCGTTGTCCGGCATTCAGAACAGATAATGCTTTCGACCGGTTTTCATTATAGGCAATTGATTGCTGAAAAACCGAAATGCTGAAATCTTTCATTGCCTGGCTTTCATGGATCAGGAGATCCAGGTCGATCTTGGAAATCCTCAGCAGTTCACAATCAGTAATGCATTCTACGTTATTTTCAGAAACCTTACTATTGATAAATTCCGGGTAGGATGTAAAAAATCCCGGCGGACAATTGATATGGGTCGTCACTTCATTTCCGTTCTGATCTGTATAAAAAAGTCTGAGATAGCCGGAAACAATATAGTAAAGATATTGAGGTACCTTCCCGGCTCCTTCTATCAAAGTATTTTTTGAAAATATCACAGGTTCAAAATACCGGATGACCGCTTCCCTCTCTCTAGGAGTACAATCGTGATCTGAACAGATATATTCTAACAGTTTGGCATGCATTGAAGTGAATATTTTTGAGTCTGATACAAAAATACCAAAAGAAAACATCAACATTCATCAATATTTCAAAAGAATTTTAACCATCCTATGTAACAGGATGGCCAAAGTAATTGTCTTGTATAAAACTAAAGTATGAACCGAAAGATTATTTTTCTTTTAAGTCTGATTTCTTCCCCATTTATTTTCGCACAAAGTGTAGAAGGTGTCATTACTGATAAAGACAATAAGCCGGTATCAGAAACGGAAGTTCTGATTACCAGAAATGACACGAAATTTTCTGCCATCACAGATGAAAAAGGACTGTTCCGAATTCCTTTAAAAGAAAACGGAGATTATCTGATTGAAATTATAAAAGACGGGATAAAAACGAACAGTGAAAAAATTACGGTCAGCGGACCTTACAAGAAAGATATTCAGATCAAAGAAGCTCCTGTAACTGAACAGAAGATAGAAGGAGTAACTGTTACAGCAAAGAAAAAATTATTCGAGAGAAAAGTAGACCGCCTGGTCTTCAACGTAGAGAATTCT